>VFZX01000136.1 GCA_016871015.1 Acidobacteriota bacterium
TGCTCGACCGAATTCCTCGTGCAGCCTCAGCGCCCTTTCTGCGTCCGCTGTTGCCTCGCTCTCGCATGCTTCCAGGATCGCGCCCCGCGCTGCGAAAACGATAGTGGGGTTCCCCAGACGCTTTCGCGGTCACCCCGACCCAGTACCTTCCGCCCGGTGGCAATGCGAACTTCCCGGCGTTTCAGTTCAAGGACGGATTTCCCACGCCGCTCATCCAGCCGCAGGGCGCAAGGCTGGGTCCGGGTGCGTTTCTCAGCGCCAATGTCGAGCATGACGAAGCCTACAACCGCGTGCCGATGTCGCAGCAGTGGACCGCGTCGATCCAGCACCAGTTGCCGGGCGGATGGCTGATCGACATCGGCTACAGTGCCAATCACGGGACCAAGCTCGTCGCCGCCGGGTACGACTTCAACCAACTCGATCTGCAACACTGGGATCTCGGACTGCGCCTTCAGGACCGCGTGGCGAACCCGTACTCAGGTGTCGTTCCAGGCACCTTCGGTACCGCCACCATCACGCGTCAGCAGTTGCTGCGGCCCTATCCCTACTACAACGCGGTCACGGTGCGGACGCCGCATCTCGGCAACTCGATCTACCACGCGCTGCTGTTGAGCGTCGAGCGCCGGCTGACCAACGGACTGGCGATGCTTCTCTCCTACACCAACGGGAAGGTGATCAGCGACAGCGTGGTCGCGCCCCTGCGGTTTGGCACGGCGGAACAGGTCGGCGTCTATGCGTATCAAAACGGCAAGTTTGACAGGCGTGCGGAGCGGTCGATCGATCCGGCGGACACCTCGCAGCGGTTCGTCACCAGCGTTGTGTATGAGCTGCCGTTCGGCAAGGGCCGCTTGCGGGGAGGCTGGCAGGTCAACTCGATCGTTACGATGCAGACCGGCCTGCCGCTTCTCATCCGCGGTGCGGACAACCTGCGCGCGGACCGTCCGAATTCAACCGGATCGCGCGCAAGCATCGGCGGTCCCACCGCCGCGCGGTGGTTTGATCCGCGGGCATTCGTGAATCCGCCGCAGTTCACGCTCGGCAACGTGGGCCGCGTGATCCCGGACGCCCGCACTCCCGGAGCGTTCAACATCGACTTCTCGCTGATCAAGGACACGCGAATCCGCGAGCGGCTGCGGCTGCAGTTCCGCGCCGAGACGTTCAACCTGACCAACCAGGTGAACCTGGGGCTTCCGAACACGGCGTTCGTCCCGGGTCCGGATGGATTCAACCGGAGCGGGACCTTCGGCGTGATCACCTCGGCGCGGGACGCACGGATCGGCCAGCTTGGACTGAAGCTGGTGTTTTAGGGCAATGGTGCGGCGCCCGGCCGGCCTCATCAATCGAGTTCATCGCCAGGCGCCGGCGGCTTTCCTTTGCCAGCTTTCTTGAGGATCCGCTTGGCCTTGGCCACGCTCCCGCGTTCGGCACGCTCCCGGAAATAGTCTTCGGTACGCAACACCGAGAGCTTCTCCGCTACGGCCACATTGATGAACTGATTCAGGGCTACGCCTTCTGCCTCGGCGACGCGCCGCGCTTCCTCCAACAGGGACGTTTGCAGGCGCAAGGCCACGTTACTTCTTTGTCGCATTTCGCCGTTGAATCTCCTTCCACACATCAGAAACCCGCAGAGATCACCCGTGATCATATCACGGGTGATTTGCTGTCCTCGCTCATCAAGAACACGCGGATCGCGCAGCCCATTCCGGTGCGTAGTAGAATTGACGTTCATGGCGACAATTGATAATCAGCGATCGATGACCTGGCTGGCCCTGGCCCTGATACCGTTGTTCGCGCAGGCACAGAGCCATCTGAAGGACGCACGCGGGAGCTCCGATCATCCCCTGTTTCCCAACCGGATGCCGGGATATTCGATCTCCCTCTACCAGCCGCAGGAGTTCACCAGCTACACGTTCAAGTCGAGGCCGGCTACGGTGGTTGAGGGCAAGTACACCAAGATTGGCTACTATCTGCAGGACGTCAAGACCCATCCGGGCGGCCTCGCGATCCGCCGCAATTACGAATCCGCGATACAGTCAATCGGAGGCACGGTGGTGCACTCTGACAACAACGTGAGCGTATTGAAGGCGGTGCACAGGGGACTGGAGGTCTGGGTCGAGTTGCAGGCGCCGCTTACCTATTCTGGCCGCTACTACCATCTCCACATCATCGAAAAGAAGGCGATGCAGCAGGTCATTACGGCGGATGCCATGGGGGCCGCGATCGACCGGGACGGTTTTGTCGCGCTCGACATCCGGTTTGCAACCGGGAGCGCCGATATCCTGCCGGAGTCCATGCCCATCGTGAACGAGATCGCCGGCTTGCTCCGTAAGCGCCCCGCTCTCCGGGCCGGTGTCGAGGGCCATACCGATGACACCGGTACTCCCGAGGGCAACATGGTCCTCTCCCGCCAACGGGCCGAGTCCGTGGCGGCCGCGTTGCGGAACGCCGGAATCACTGCGTCACGGCTGGTCCCCGCCGGATTCGGGCAAGGTAAGCCGGTGGCCGACAACCGGACCGAGGAGGGCCGCGCCAAGAACCGGCGCGTGGAAATCGTCCGCAAGTAGCGTCAGCGGCCGGTTTCCCTCACTGGCCTCAACCGCGGCGTAGATCTCGACCCGCTTATGCAGCGGCCGCAAACGCGCAAAGCATCCACGCGGCGCTGTACAGTATTGTCTGGCTATGAAATTCGACCGCCGCACGATCTTCGAATCTCTGCTCGCCTGGTTCACTCCCACGGCCGCGTCCGCAGCGCAGTCCCGGCCCGCGCCACAGCGTCCCGGGGCGCTGGGAGGTTACATCCTCGCGGACAAAGAACCTGTCGAGCGCCGCGACTTCGACGTCGTGGTCATCGGCGGCGGCATCGCGGGCACCTGCGCCGCAATCGCCGCGGCGCGCACGGGAGTCAAGGTAGCGCTGGTTCACGAGCGCTCGATGCCTGGCGGGAACTCGTCGAGTGAAGTGCGGCTCTACCCCGAAGTCAGCACGAACCACAACGTCTGGTCCAAGGAAATGGGAATCCTCGAGGAGTTCCACACCGAGGAGCGCAAGTTCAACCACGAGCCTTACATCGAAGGACTCATGAACTCGCAATGGGACCTCGTGCTCTACGACCGCTGCGTGCGTGAGCCGAATCTGACGCTGTTTCTCAACACCACCGTCCGCGAAGTCGAAATGAAGGACGCCTCAACGATCCTCGCCGTGCACGGCGTCCAAATGGGCTCCGAGCGTAAGTTCCTGTTCACCGCGCCGCTGTTCGTCGACTCGACCGGCGACGGCGCTATTGGATACCGCGCGGGCGCCGAGTTCCGCTGGGGCATGGAGGCGCGCTCGGAGTTCAACGAGCCCGAAGCGCCGGAGTCGTCCGCCTCGCAGCCTCAGATGGGCAGCACCCTGTTTTTCCGCGCCCGTGACGCGGGCGTGCCGGTCGAGTACCGCCGCCCCGCGTGGGCTCCGGCATTTCCCACCGAGGCCGACCTTGTTGGCCGCTCGCACACCCGCATCGACGGCGGCTACTGGTGGATCGAAGTCGGTCTGCCCCATCATCAGATCCATGGCAACGAAGAGATCAAGCACGAGGCGCTGCGGCAATTGCTCGGCGTCTGGGATCACATCAAGAACCACTGCCCGAACAAGGTGAACGCAGCGAACTTCGGACTCGATTTCGTCAGCTTCTGGCTGTACAAGCGCGAGGCACGCCGTTTGACCGGGGACTACATCCTGACCCAGCGCGACCTGCAGGACCCGGCGATCCACCCCGACTCAATCGCCTTCGGCTGCTGGTACATTGATGTCCACAAGCCAGGCGGAATCCTTGCGCGTTCCAAACCCAACACCAAACCGCCGTGGGAAGCGGCCGGCACACTCCCCTACGGAATTCCCCTGCGGGCTTGCTATTCGCGCAACATCGGCAACCTGTTCATGGCCGGACGCCCGATCAGCGCGAGCTACGTCGCATTCTCCTCGACCCGCGTACTGCGCACCGGCGCCATCGTCGGCCAGGGCGTGGGCGTCGCCGCCGCTCTTTGCCGCCGCCACAACTGCCTTCCACGCGAACTCGCCGCGCGGCACGCGCCCGAGCTCCGCCGCGAGTTGCTGCGCGCCGATTGCTATCTCCCCGGCTGGACCAACGACGATCCCGCCGACCTCGCGCGCGAGGCCCGCGTCACATCAAGCGGCGATGCACCTCTGGAATTCGTGGAGAGCCGCGAGTTCGACGCAGTCAGCCTCCCTACAGCGCAACTGTTTCCGGTGAGCGGCTCCCGGATCGATTCGGTGGAACTCTTACTGCGGTCCACCGCGGACCGGCCCGTCACGCTGACGCTCGGACTCCGTCCCGCCGATTTCGTGTTCGACTTCCGCGCGCCGCGTGACATCGCGGCCGCCCAAGCCGTGGTTCCCGCGCGCTCGACGGGCGGCTACGTGCGGTTCGATTTCAACCAGGCGGTCGAGCCGGACCGCTTCTACTATGTCCACCTCCCGGCATCGCCCGGAATCGAGTGGGCGCGCTACGCCGATCCGCGCGACAACGCCGTGGTTTCACCCACCGGCTGCACCGCCGCGCAGATCACGGGACCCACACGCTGGGAACCGTTTCGCAATAACGTGCACTACTGCCTGCGCGTGTCTCCCCAGCAGCGCCCCTACCAGGCGGTGAACGTGATCCGGGGCACGTCGCGCCCGGATCGCTGGACGAACCTGTATATCTCGGACTCGCTTCCCGCATGGATCGAGCTCACCCTGCCGCGCGCCCGCCGGATTGACACGGTACAGTTGGTCTTCGACACGGATGTCAACCGCCACTCACGCTTGCCGCTGTATGTGTATCCGGATTGCGTGAAGAGCTACGATGTGCTCGTTCGTTCAGGGAGCGGATGGAAGCGCGTGGCCGGTGAGACCGGCAACTACCTGCGCCGCCGGGTGCATCGATTTGATCCCGTGGCGGCCGAGGCGGTGCGCATCGAGGTCCGCGAAACAAACGGCGCGTCACGGGCGCGAATTTATGAGGTGCGGCTGTATGGAGAGCCGTCACCTGCTTAGCCTTTTTAGCCCCGCCTCGCCGCGCACCGGACGAGGCGGAGCGAGAACGCCCGGCTGGCCCGGACCGGTCCGGAACGGCCTGCGTCCAAAGCGGCGGTCTCGCCTAAGTGCGCAAGCGGCGTAGGACGGCTGCGCATGCCCCGAGAGCGGAGAGCCAGATCGTTCCCGGCTCCGGCGTCGCGACCAGTCCGAATACCCCAGTGAATGGCGGTCCCCCTCCCGGCGGCACGCCCGGGTCGTAGACGCCGGCGAGAGTCGTGGCGCCCGTGAGCCGGTTGATCAGCACAATATGGCCTTCGTCCGTGAACCCGTAAAACTGGCCGCCTGCGAAGCCCGATCCGATGACGCGCGAGGGCAGTCCTGTCAACGCCGTGGTGGTGACCGCCCGGGTTACCGGGTCGATACGGAACAGACTGGGGCCAGTCGCGTTCGGACCGCCAGAGATCTCCAGCGTATAGTACAGATAGGTCCCGTCCCCATTCAGGCTGGTGGTCATGTTGCCGTCGTATTGGCTTTCTTGAGGAGGTAGCAACAGGTTGCCGAGGAGAGACAGTGCTCCCGTTGTCCGGTTGACGGAAAATAGATTGTTCGAGAAGTCGAGCGCGAACACAGCGCCAGTGGTCAGTCCGCCCAATACGCTGATGCCATTCGGACCCACGCTCGCTCCGGTCCCGGTGTCGCCCACCACCGTCACGCCGCCCTCTGGCGCGAACCGCAGCAGGACTCCACTGGCATCTATGCCGTAAAACGGACCGCCGGGTGCACCCGCCAACCCGCCGGCGCTGTTAGAAGCGACGCCGGGACCGAGCTGTGTGAACACGCCCGAGGCGAGGTCCATCGTCCCGAACTGTCCGGAGAAATTGATGACGTAGCCGATCGGTCCCGCGAAGACGGGCGCGGTGGCGAGTTGCAATGCAATCAGGATTCGTTTCATGGCGGTAGTCCTTTTCCCGTCCTACTTCAGACGGGTCACGAATTCCGCCAGAGACTGCCGGAAGACATTCCAAATGTGTCCACCCGGAAAGCTGCCTTGCTCGAAACGGATTCCCCGTTGCGTCAGTGTGCCGATGCTCCGCTCGTAGCCCGGCCTTTGGTCGGAGTCCTCCGTTCCGCAACTATAGTAGATCAGTGGGACTTGGCCGTTAAGAGAGGATGCATCGGCGGCCATTGGATACGCGTCCGGGAAGGTCCCTGGCAGGGGAATGCTGAACGCTCCGAGTGCGGAGAACATCTCAGGATGCCGGAAGCCCGTGTGGAAGGTCTGGCCGCCCCCGCGCGACAGTCCCGCCAGCCAGCGGCTCGACTTCGCGGTGTCCACGCGGTACCGGCTCTCCACGAGCGGGATTACCTCTTCGAGCAGGTACTTCTCGAACAATTCGTAAGAGGCGAGTAGGGGCAGCGTGGCCGTTGCTCCGGGCGTCTGGCTGTCCACCATGGCGACGATCATCTCCCGCGCCTTCCCCGCCGCTATCGCGTTGTCGAGGATTCGATTGGCGAATCCGGCGGCCATCCATTCCCGGGATGTGTCGCCGAGCTCGCCTGTGCTTGCTCCGTGAAGCAGGTAGAGGACCGGGTACTGCCGGGCTGTCTCCTTGGAGTAGTTCGGCGGAGTGTAGACGTAGGCGTTGGCAAAGCGGTTGAGGGTCGGCGACCAGAACTCTTCGAACTGGACCGATCCACGCGGCGTGTCTCGGGAGATGTCCCAAGGACTGGGTGAATCGCCTCTGACCTTCAGGACATTGTTGAGCGGTGTCTGCCGGATGAATGGCCGGTACCGGGAGTTGGTCGGATCGATAGAGAACAGTCCGTCGACGGTGAAACCGTAGTAGTAGATGCCGGGCTCAAGAGGTTGAGACGTGTAGGACCACACGCCTCTGGCATCCTTGGTCATGGCTGCACCAGGGGGCCGGTTCAACTTGTCGTCGAACTCCCCTCCGACGAAAACCTTGTCGGCGAAGGGTGCGGTCAGGGTGAAGGTAACGGACCGGTCCGGATTGACCGTTGGGGTTCGGGGAGCCTGGCTGAAAGCCGGTAAGGCAGCCAAGGCTGCCAGGAACATGGTTGAGTTTGGTGCGCGAAACATGGGATCTCCTGGTTCGAAAATCTGGTAGCATGGGGCTACCGTGACCGATCATCGGACATGGCGGCGGGAAGAGTCTTGAAACCGCGTTAAGAAAAGTCTTAAAGAGTTCTTGCAGGTCCCTATGCTGCTAGATTCAAAGGGGTTATGTGAATTCGGGCCGTTCCGGTTCGATAGAAGGGACCGTACCCTTTGGCGGGACGGAAAGCTGATTCCGCTCACTCCCAAGGCCCTCGACACGCTGGCCGCGCTGATCGCAACCCCGGGCAGGCTGGTCGAGAAGGACGACCTCATCAAGGCCGTATGGCCCGATGCTTTCGTCGAAGAGGGAAATCTGGCGGTTCAGATCAGTTTGCTTCGGAAGACTTTTGGCGGTGAAGGGTACATCGAGACCATCCCCCGCCGGGGCTACCGCTTTGTCGCCCCACTGACCGAGGCCGCTGGTGCCGTTGATCCCCTGCCGCCGGCCCCCACGCCGCACCAAGTCGCGGTTGGGACCGCGACCGTGACCCGCCGCCTGCTGACCGGCGCCGCCATCGGCTCCGTAGCCGGTGCGCTGTTTTGGGGATTTCGCTACCGCCGCGCCCCTACCCGGGAGATCGGCATTGCCTCGGTCGCCGTTCTGCCGTTCCAGGTGATCGAGGGCAAGCCGGAGGACGCAGGGACAGGTCTTGGGTTGACTGACGCCGTGATCACGCGCCTGGGCAGCCTGAACAAGTTCATTGTGCGGCCCACCAGCGCGGTCCGCCAGTTCGACCAGCCCTCGCGGGACCCCGCCGCCGTGGGCGCCAAGCTGGATGTCGAGGCAGTGCTCGACGCCACCATCCAATCGGCCAATGGCAGGATCCGTGTTAACGCTCAACTGATCCGCGTGAGCAACCGGCAACATGTATGGGCCGACACGTTTGACCTCGAACGTAGCGATCTGTTCACGTTAGAGGACCAGTTGTCGAGCCGCCTGGCGCATTCGTTCTTTGGGCAGCCGGCTGAGAGCCTCCGCTACCGCCCCAATCCGGAAGCGCACCGGCTATACACGCTGGGCCAGTATCACAGGAACCGTTGGAATCCGGCGGGCCAGCGGAAGGCGATCGAGTACGCCGAACAGGCAATCGCCCTCGATCCGCGCTATGCCGCGGCTCACGCTTTGAAGGCTCAGTCGTGGTCCCAGCTCGGCTATTTCTTCGGCGTGCCGCCGCGGGAGGCCTACCCGAAAGCGGAAGAAGCAGCGCAGGTCGCCCTCAGCCTGGACGAGAAGCTGCCCGAGGCCCACCACGCCAAAGCGTTGGCTGAGTTCTTCTACCGTTGGAACTTTCCCTCCGCTGAACACCACCTGCGGCGCGCGCTCGAGTTGAACCCGAATAGCCCCGACTCCCGCCACCTCTTTGGCCTCCTTCGCACGGTTCAGCATCGAGGCGTCGAGGGCTTGACGGCGATGAAGAAGGCCTTGGAGATCGATCCGGCTTCGGCTTGGCGGCACGTTGGGATGACTTTTCAGTACGCGTGCGCGAACCAACTGGACGCCGCCATCGACGAGGCTAAGCGCGCCCACGAGCTGGACCCGGCGCTTCTCCCGCCGATGTTCGATCTCTACAACCTTTATATGACACGTAGTGACCACCGCGCCGCGGCGGAGTGGTTCTTCAAACCAATGGCTCTCCCAGGCAGCGACCTTGCCTATGCGGAATCCATGCGGGAAGCCTTCGCTAAAGGCGGAATCCGCGGTTTGCTTGAAGCGCGCATCGCCCGGAGCCTCGATCGCAAGCGTCCGGGTGCGGCGGTGCCCGCATTGATAGTGGCGCAGCAGTTCACTTTCCTCGGAAAGAAGGACGAGGCCATGAACTGGATCGAGCAGGCGGTCGAGGACCGGCAGTCGACCGCGCTCTTCATCAACGTCCACCCGATGTATGCAAGCTTGCGGGATCACCCGAGGTTCAAGGCGATCGTTCAACGCATCGGCCTGTAGCGTTGAATTCACGCGTCATTCGCTCAGATCTTTGATCTCGCCGAAGCCCGCGCGGGGAGTCCCTTGTTCCACCCGTTCGAACGGACCGCCACGATCTCCGCCAACCGCTCCTCCCGCCAGTGCTCCACCTCCCATCCCTGGAACCACTCCAGCAACTCCCCCGGCTCCACCGTGAACGCCGGATTCATCGTCCCCTTCACCGGTATCGCCATCGCTACCCGCCCGCCTTCCGCAACCCCCTCCCGGATCGCCGGAATCAGATCCCGCTGCAGGTAACAGGTGCACACAATCAAGTCCCACGCACCCGGCTCAATCACAAACCCCCCGCGCTCCAGATCCGCCCGCACACACCGGACCCGCGAATCGCCCACCAGTCCCAATCCCACCCCGGACGCATCGACCGCCGTCACATCCCAGCCATGCTCCGCCAGCAGCCGCGCGTGCCGGCCCGCTCCGCAAGCGGCATCCAATGCGCGGCCGGGTGGGATCCGCTCCACCAGCGATGCCAAAAAATCCATCGGCGCGAGCTCCACATGTTCGCCCCGCGCGAACCGCTCATCCCAGCTCGCATTCACTGGACCGGCTGCTCCAGCCCCTCCAGGCTCGACACCTGTGTCCCCGAAAGGACCACGCGGAAAAAGCCGTCCTCGCTTTTCCCACTGAACCGGTCCTCCGCCTCGCCGGTGATCTCGCACTTCTTCCACTTCCCCTGCACCACGTCGCGATAAGCCAGGAAGAACTCGCGTGCCTTCACCGGATCCTCCCACGCCGACGCATAGGCCAGCACGGAGCGGCGGTCCTGCTTCCGCTCCCATACGTGATACCGGCCGCCGCGCCAGAACTCGGCCACGCCCTGCTTCGCATTCGCGTACTGCCGCAGCAGCATCCCGTGGTCGAACTCACCTACCGTCCCATCGGCCACCTTCTTCCATCCCTTCCCGGACGGCAGATCGGGCACCCTGGGATCAACCGGCGTGATCCGCAGGAAATACTTGTCGGGATGGAGAATCTCCTGGGTCGTCGCCGGCGGACGCGCGAATACTTCCGCGTACCCCTTCTGTCCGTACTTCTCCACCACCTTGTGCTGGAACAGCATCCCCTTCGCGTAAGGGAACACCAGCGATTCGCGCATGTACAGCGGCATGCTCTCAAACACCGGATACCCCGATCCACCCGCACCCGCCATCCGTGCCATCGTGTCCATCATGGCCGGCGACTTCACCAGCGACTGTCCCGACTTGTTCGCCAGGTACTCAGACATCACGTAGGTGGCTTGGCCTTCCATCACCGCCGCCCGCGCCACCGCCGAATCGTCGCTTGAATGTCCCTTCTTCAGGAATCGTTCGAGGTGGAAATGCTGATCGGCGAGCGCATGCGCCAGTTCATGCACCAGCGCCATCTCCTCCATCATCCCGCCTCCACCAGTGGACTCAAGCAGGACCATCTTGTGCTTGCGGTAGTCGTAGAACGCCGCCGCCTGTTCCGCCATCAGTTCGACCGTGTTCTTCTTCAAATCGAAGTCCGGCGGGACAAACCCAAACTTCTTGAGCGTCAGCTCCTCGATCCGGATCTCCTCCGGTTTGATCACTTCCTTGATGCGCTGATCGAAGTAGTCCTTCAATTCCTCGCGCTTCATCGTGGACTGCGCCACGGGCTTCAGAATCGCCAGCCCGGTGATCTCCGTCAGCTTGTCGAGGATCTCCTTGGTCTCCTGGGCGGCGGCCGCATGGACCGCCAACACCAGGAGCGCTGCAACCCTCATCCGCTTACTTGGCAGACAGCCGGATGTTCCGCAGGTAGACCGAGTCGCCCTTCACCGGGAATCCGATATCTGCCTTGTCGACATCAATGGCCTCGTGCTCTCCGCCCACGGTGATCTTGCCGTCGAGCGTCGCCGTCATCTTCTTGCCGTCGACCACGACGCGCATCGTGTGCCACTCATTCGCCGGCACAGCCGCGTCGGATTTGCCCAGCACCACTCCGGGCGTATCCTTCTGGACCCGGAACCCTGTGGGACCCACAACCACCCGGCTCACATGCGCGCCCTTCTTGTTGATGCTGAGCGCCACCCAGTCGGCGCCCGCCAGCTTGAAGTCAAACTCGATCACCGCATTGCGATAGTTCACCGCCCGCCGGATCACCGCCGCGTGCTTATCGGATGCGAGCTCGGTGCCCTTGACCACGCCTCCGGAAACTTCCCACTTGCCCTTGTTCACCTTCCAGGACGAGTCGAGCGCCGCCCCGGGAAACTGTTCATGAATGAGGATGGCGAACGCCAGCCACGCTGCGGTCATCGCAATTCTCCTTAGCGGATGATAGGTTGAAACGGCCCCTGCTTCACTGTAGCCGAAAGCGTACCCACGCCGTCAATGCGCGCGCGTACACGGTCGCCCGGCTTGATCCGCGCGCCTTTCGGACACCCGGTGGAGATCAGATCGCCTGGGTGCAGCGTCATGTAGTCGCTGTGGAACCGCACCAGTTCGTGCGGCCGGGTGTGCATGTTGTAAACGAAGTCGCGGGAGCAGATCCCATCGTTGTGTTCCGTGATCACCTCGAGCTGGTCCACGTCCGCGATCTCATCGGCCGTCACAATCACGGGACCAAAACTGAAAAACGTATCGAAGCTCTTCGACCGGGTCAGGTAGCGCGGATTCTTCTTGAGCACGTCGAGCGCGGTCAGATCCAGCGTCGTCGTGTAGCCGAAGATCACTTCCTTCACGCGGTCGGCGGGTACGAACCGGCACGTCTTGCCGATCACGACACCGAGTTCACCCTCGGCGTCCACGTCATTGGTGATGTGTGTGGGCGGCAGCAGGATCTCCGTGTCCGGCTGCATCATGCACGACGCCGGCTTCATGAAGCTGCCCGGTTCATCCGGCTGCACCGCGTTAATGTCCGCCGCGTGCGACTTGTAGTTCAGCCCGATGCACCAGATTTTCGGCGGGACCTGGTACGGCAGCACAGGCGTCACCTCGCTCAGCGGAATCGCGGCGCACCCGGCAGTGTCGGTAAGCGCCGATACGTTGCCGCCGCGAATGATGTCGAGCACGCTGTCCGGCACATGAGTCCCGCGCCGCGCATTGATCTCCTCCACTGGAACCACGCCGCCCTCCGCCAGCACTCCGGCGTGGACGGCGCCCTGATGAACGAAACGAAGTATTTTCATGAAAACCTTAAGAATAACGTACTCGCCGCGCGTCGAACCACCGCATCGACGCGTAGATCGCGGCGAACAGCACCAGCGCTGCCAGACCCAGGTCGAGCGCATGCGATCTCAGCCATGGCCAGGCGCCCTCGCCCAGCCGCATTCCGAGCAGCGCCAGCCCGTAATACCGCAGTACGCGCGCAACCAGAACGACGCCCAGGAAATGCAGCGGCTTCACGCCCAGCGCGCCCGCGCTCAACACGAACACCTTGAGCGGCAGCGGAATGATCGGTACCAGCGCCGGGACAAACACGGTCGCCAGCCCGTACCGCGCGAACCACTCCCGGAACTTCATCGCCTTGGGCGAGCTTGCCTTGCGTTCCAGGTACATCTGTCCGCCCTTGCGTGCGATCGAGAATAGGAACATCGAGCCGATCGCCGAGCCCAGCACGCTCAACCCCGCGCTCAGCATCGCGAGTCCCGGATTGGTCGCTGCCACCGCGATCAGCAATACGTCGACCGAAGCCGGCAGCGGCACCCCCGCCGAATCGAGCACCGCCAGGCAGAACGCGCCCAGCGGCCCCCATCCCTGGAGGAAGACCACCAGCTTACGCACCGGCGAGTTTCCTCAGTTTCGCCTCATCAATCACCGGGATTCCCAATTGCTGCGCCTTCTGCAGCTTCGATCCCGCCGCCTCACCGGCCACGACGTATGACGTCTTCTTGCTCACCGAATCGCCCGCCTTGCCCCCGGCCTGCTCGATCAGCGCCTTGGCCTCCTCGCGGCTGAGTGACGGAAGCGTGCCCGTCACCACGACCGTCATTCCCGCCAGCGGGCCACCCTCCCGCTTCACCACCGTGTGTGTGAACTGCAATCCCTCGGCCCGGAGCCGTTCGACCAGCGCGCGATTCTTTGGATTCTCAAAGTACGCGCGGATACTCTGCGACACCTTCTCGCCCACCTCATCGGCACGCTGCAGCGTCACGTCATCCGCGCCGGCGATCGCATCCAACGATCCGAATGTCTCGGCGAGCAACTGCGCCGTCCGTTCGCCGACAAACGGAATCCCCAGCCCGTTCAGCACACGCGGCAGTGGCTTCTTCCGCGACTCCTCAATGCCCCTCAGAATCCGTTCGGCGGACTTGTCGCCCATTCGTTCGAGCGGCGTCAACTGCGCCGCCGTCAGGCCGTAAAGGTCCGCGACACTGCGCACCAGCCCCTGGTCGACCAGTTGATTCACCAACACCTCGCCGACCCCGTCGATGTCCATCACACCGCGCGACGCGAAGAACCGGACCGTCTCCTTCAACCGCGCCGGACAATCGGGATTGATGCACCGGCTCGCCGCTTCGCCCTCGGCCCGCACGACGCCCTCGCCGCACACCGGACACTGCTTCGGCATCTCAAACATCCGCCGCTCCGCCCCGTGCGACTGGACGCGCACGACCTTCGGAATCACGTCGCCGCTCCGCTCGATCACCACCGTGTCACCGATCGCCAGCCCCAGCCGCCCAATCTCGTCCTCATTGTGCAGTGACGCGCGCGACACCGTCACTCCGCTCACCACCACCGGGCGCAGGTGCGCCACCGGGGTGAGCGCCCCGGTCCGGCCCACCTGGACCTCAATGTTCTCGAGCACCGTCTCTGCCTGCCGCGGCGGGTACTTGTACGCAATCGCCCAGCGCGGTGCCTTCGCGGTCCAGCCGAGCTGCCGCTGCTGGCTGATGGAATTAACCTTCGCCACCACGCCGTCGATCTCATACCCCAACCCCTCGCGCCCCTCGTGCCACTTCTGGATGAACGCCGCCAGCTCATCCAGCCCGCGGCACAACGCGCGCGCCTTGTTGACGCGGAATCCCCAGACGGACAAGCGGTTCAGCGACTCCCAATGGCTGTCGAGCGCTGGCTCGCCATTCACGAGCAGCAAGTACGCATAGAAGTCGAGTTGCCGCGCCGCCGTCACCGACGGATCGAGCACCCGCAGCGATCCCGCCGCCGAGTTGCGTGGATTCGCATAGCGCGCCAGCCCCTGCGCGTCGCGTTCTGCGTTGAGCTTCTGGAACGCGCGGTCCGGCATGATCACCTCGCCGCGGACCTCGAATTCCTCCGGGCCGCCCTCAACCCGCAAGGGCAGGGAACGGATCGTCCGCGCGTTCGCCGTGACGTCCTCGCCAGTCTCGCCATCCCCCCGGGTAACCGCCTGGACCATCACGCCGCCGCGATAGCGGACCGCCATCGACAACCCGTCGAGCTTCAATTCGCCCACGTAGGCGTAGTCCGCCGCGCCCAGCAGCTCGCCCACCCGCCGGTCGAAGTCCCGCAGTTCACCATCATTGAGCGCGTTGTCCAAACTCAGCATCGGCGCACTGTGCCGTACCTGGACGAACCCCTCCCGCGGCGCGCCTCCGACTCTCTGTGTCGGCGAATCCGGCGACCCCATCTCCGGATGCTCCCCTTCGAGCGCCTGAAGCTCCCGCACCAGTGCGTCATATTCGGCATCGGAAATCTCGGGAGAGTCGAGCACGTAGTAGCGGTGCTCGTGATGGCGGACCGCCGAACGAAGCTCTTCAATCCGCCTTGCGGCGCCAGACTGCATGAACTTCTATGATACCGGCACCCGCGCGATAATCATCCCCATGCTCCACATTACCGAAGAGGACGTCCTCCGCCTCCTCCCCATGTCCGAGGCCGTCCGCCTCGTCCGCGAATCCTTTGAATCCCTCGCCACCGGCTCGGCCCGCAACCAAGCCCGCCGCCGCCTCCACCTCCCCACCGGCGCGGTCCTCCACCAACTTTCCGGCCAATTCGGAAACTACTTCGGCTGTAAGATCTATTCGACCCATCCCAAGCACGGCGCGCACTTCCTCGTCCTGCTCTACGATGCCGCGACCGCCGCCCCCCTCGCCCTCATCGACGCCAACCACCTTGGCCAGATCCGCACCGGCGCCGCCACTGGCGTTGCCACCAGCCTCATGGCCAACCCCGCCGCGGACACCCTCGCCGTCATCGGCTCCGGATTCCAGGCCCGCACCCAGATCGAGGCCATCCTCACTGTCCGTCCCATCCGCGAAGTGCGCGTCTGGAGCCGCACCGCCACCCGCCGCGCCGAATTCGCCGCCGCATGCGCCCGCGATTTCAACTCGAACATTGTCCCCGCTGACTCAGCCGGGGCCGCGGTCACCGGAGCCACCATCGTCGTCACTGCCACCTACGCGAAGGACCCCGTCCTTGAGGCCTCCTGGATCTCCCCTGGCGCCCACATCAACGCCATTGGATCCAACAATCCCCAGCGCCGCGAAATTCCGCCGGACCTCATCGCCGCCGCTTCCACCATCGCGACCGACTCCCTTGAGCAGGCGCGCATCGAATCCGGCGACCTGCTCCTCGCCTGGTCCGAAGCGGACTGGCAATCGCCCCGCCTCACCGAACTCTCGCAAGTCGCTGCCGGGCTCCGCCCCGCACGCGCCTCCACGCACGACATCACCCTTTTCAAGTCCAACGGACTTGGTGCACAGGACATCGCCGTCGCCGGCTACGTCTTTGAAAGAATGCGGGCTTGACTATTCCTGCGCGTTGGCCTGGAGGTCGGCATCGCGCCACGCGCTGATCTTTAACCTCCGGCAGACCCAGCACAACTGCTCTTCCGGGTGGGGAGCACACTCGCCGCCGCACACCGAACAGTGCGCCGACCGGCGGAACTTGTCCGTGTCGAGGTCCCGCTTGGCCGCCTCAAGAATGGCGGGCGCAACCACCGGCTCCGCGGCAGGGACAGGTTTCTTTCTCATTGGGTCACCTCCACTATAGCGTCCCGGCACGTTTATGGCAACAGCGTTGTGCCCCGTTTGTAGCCGACATACTTTTCACCGAACGTGCGCTCCAGGTCCCGCTCTTCGAAAAACACCGCGATCACCACATACAGCGTCATGAACCCGGCGAACAGCGCCCGCCCACGTGTCAGCTCCTCGCCGCACCACAGTACGAGCAACGTCCCCAGCATCATCGGATGCCGGATCCAGCGGTACGGCCCATCCGTGGTCAACCGCGCGGCCGGCGGGTCAACCTGCCGGATCCAACACAGCACCGTCCGCAGCCCCAGAAAGTCCGCCGCTCCCGTCGCCACCACGGACCACAGCACCAGCCCGCCGCCCGCAAGTGCCAGCCCATTCATCAGCATCCCGGCCCAACTCCCGCGATGATCCCACACATAAGACGGCAGCGGTTCCCAGCGCAGAAAGATCCAAAACAGCACCGCGCCCGATGTCAGCCAATACGTCGCGCGATGAAACCAGGCTGGCACCCACGCCTTCACGAACCGCCGCGCCAGCAGGCTGTGCTGGACTCCGAACGCCGCCAGCAACGGCAGATTCGCCATCAACGCTTCGGATTCGCCAAGATAGGTCCGGAAGCCTTGATCCACCGTGACCGGAACCCGCCAGTTGGCCAGGAACAGCACCAGATAGACAATGGACGCCATGCCCACACTGACACAGGCAAACCAATAGGGCAGGGCGAGCAGCCGCATGAATTCCGATTATCGCAGCCGGAGCCGCATCGCCGTGGCGGACGCCGGACACGCCGACGCCCACTCAACAGAGCGCCGGATCTCCGCCGGCGCCTCATCCCGCGCGATCCGCTCGAATCCGAACCTTGGCCAGTACCCGGCAGCGGTCGTGGTCAGGAGATAAAGCCCTTCCAGGCCCTGCTCGCGTGCCCAATCGATCCGGCTCTGCGCCAGTTCCCGGCCGGTCCCCGCCCCCCGCAGCTCCTCCACCACCGCGACGGACCGCAGCAGTCCATCGCCACCCCACACCTCCAAGCCCCCGCATCCTACCACCGCGCCTTGAGCCGACTCGGCCACCACCCACTGCTTGCCGAACTGCGACGCCTCATCCACCGGCACGAGCTTGGCGCTCGCCAGCAAAGCATCCACCGCTATGCGGTCTTCCGCCCGCGCCACACGGATCGCCGGAGGAGGGAACGCCCGAAACCGTGCGGCGATCTGGTCGCGCACCCTCCGGAATGCCGCCAGCCGCTCTTGTTCCGGTCCCTGCACAGCCGCCGGATCTTCAAACGGCCAGTGGATCCGCCGCACCGCCTGAGGGAACACCGGGCAGTTCTCCGCCGCGTGTCCGCACACCGTGATCACGTAGGCAATCTCCCGCCCCACGAACTCCTCGGCGGACTTCGATCTTTGCCCAACGATGCTCTCGCCCCACTCCTCCATTACGGCCACCGCTTCCGGCCGCACGGACGATGGATGAGTGCCGGCGCTCGACACCTCGTACCGGTCGCCCACGTACTTGCGCAGGATCCCTTCCGCCATCTGGCTCCGCGCCGAGTTTCCCGTGCACAGCACCAGCACCCGGGGACGCACTTCAGGCCGCCTTGCGTGCGCTCACGAATGCGCTGATCAGCTTGTCTGGCGCCATCGGAGCCACGTCCGCACCGTAGGAGCGGATCACCTCGATCCGGATATTCTCAAACCCAGCCGACCGCAGCTTCGCCCCGAACTCCTCCTCTTCAAGCGCACCCGCGATGCAGCCACACCACAACTCGGCGCTGCGCCGGATCGCTTCCGGCATCCCGCCGCGCACCACGATATCGGCCACCGCGAAACGCCCGCCGGGTTTCAACACCCGGTAGGCCTCGCGCAGCACCTGGTCCTTGTCCGCTGAGAGGTTGATCACGCAGTTGGACACAATCACGTCCACCGAGGCATCCGGCAGCGGGATCTCCTCGATATGGCCCTTGAGGAACTCGGCGTTCACGACTCCCGCCTTGGCCTGGTTCTCCCGCGCGAGCGCGAGCATCTCATCGGTCATGTCGAGGCCGTATGCTTTTCCCTCCGGACCCACACGCCGCGCCGACAACAGGACATCGATCCCGCCGCCTGAGCCCAGGTCGAGCACCACCTCGCCGGGATTCAACTGCGCCAGCAGCGTGGGATTCCCGCAGCCAAGCGACATCCGCGCTGCTGTCTCCGGGACCACCGCCAGCTCGCCCGCCGCATACAGGTTGCTCGAAATCGGGTCACAATCGGTCCCGCATCCGCATCCTCCCGTCTTTGACGTGGCAGCGGCTGCATAGTGCTGCCTCACTTGCTCACGAATCTGTTCCATTGCTGACTACCTCTTTCCAATTTGAATCACCGACTCCGCCTTCACCGCCGTGCTGCGGGAACAGCAGGAGGAGAACAGAAACTGAAGAACCTCGCGCAGCGCTTCCGCATTCGCGTTGTAGCGCAGGAACGTTCCTTCGCGCGACACCGTCACCAACTCCTCGTTCTTCAACTTTTCCAGATGATGCGACAGGGTCGACGCCGCGATCCCCAGCTCTTCCTGCACCTGGTTCACCACCATGCCATCGGGATAGGCCTCGAGCAGCAGCCGGACAATCCGCAGCCGCGGCTCGTTGCCAAGCGCCTGCAACATTCCGGCGTAGCGTGGGATTGGATCGGGTTCGCGCCCCTGCTTCATTTCTATATTTCCATTATACTGGAAATATGGAATCTGTCAAGCTCTTCGTTGTAACACTGCAAGCCATTCTCGAAGACGACGAAACGCTCCTCGCCGGTCTGGCGGACTTCGATCCCGCGGGCATCGAGGAGCGCGACACGGAAGTAGCGGTCCACTTCCTGGACCGCGCCACGGCCGAAGCCTGTGCCGCCCGCTTTGGAGGATCCATCAGCGAAATCGAACCGCGCAACTGGGCCGCCGGGTGGCAGGCGCAATGGACCCCCATCGCGGTAGGTTCCCGTTTCTGGCTCTGTAGCGGAATCTGTGGGCCTGAGTGAGTGCAGAGAGAAAGGTGACGATAGGGGTGCGGTGGGTGGTAGCAGCATTCACCTGCCGCTTGCGCGGCAGGGCAGACGGGGGCGGGGAGTGGAAA
>VFZX01000137.1 GCA_016871015.1 Acidobacteriota bacterium
TTGCTGTCCATGCGGCTCACCTCTCGCCAGGGCATCCCCCAGCTTAACCGCTGTCCCCCGGTTACCCTTCGTTTGTGTCAACCGCCCACCGGCACACTTGTCAAGGATGTCTCCGGTTCGCACACTCGGAGGCATCGCCCACGAGGAACGGCACAAATATATGGCCGTTTTGATTAACAATATCGTAGCACAAAAATCAACTGAAAATTGGGGGCGTGACTAGGATTTGATGAGTGGTAGGACCAGAGAATAGCCCACTACCACAACAGTGACGACGCACGCTACCCACAAACCCACAGTCTGCCACCCCGCCGGCCTAATTTCTTTGGGGAGGTGCCTGTACCGTAGATATAGTACTCCTACGGCGATCACGGGCAGCATGATGGCCTGTGCCATACCCCCTGCACGGACCATGTTCACCGGCGACTGGACGATCAGGAACAAGGCGGCCGAAACGCACGTCAGAATCCACACGAAGATCCGCCGGTAGCGGAGTCTGGCCGCGTAGTCCCCGGGTTCGAACTTGCCCAGCAGCCTGCAAAGGTCGGCGGCGACGCGGGATTCAGCCGCGGTGGCAGCGAAGATGGTGCCGTAGAGCGTCGCGATGGCTCCGGCGTAGAACAGGGGCAACGACCAGGTCCCAAGCGTTTGCGTGTACATTTGCGACAAGACCGGGATCATGTCATTGGCCTTGGGCACCAGCCCCTGACTATGCAGGATTCCCGCTCCGAGCAGATAAAAGGCTATGGTTGCAATGGTATAGACGATCATGGACGCAAGGATGTCGACGTTCATCACGGTGATCCATCCGAATGCCCGCTGCTTCCATCCCGCGGAGTCATCTCTCTTGCCCGCGTAGCGGGCATAGCCCTTCTCAACACACCAGTAGGGGTACATGAACAATTCCGAGGCGCCGACCCCGGTGATCCCGAAGACGGCCACGGCGGTGGTGAGGCCGTCTCTTGGAAGCTCAAAGGTGAATCCCTTGGCCAGGTCGGACCACTGAAAGTACTGCGGATTCATGATCAACAGCATCGCGCAGAAGAACGTCAGCATCGTGAACAGCCCCACTTTAATCGTGGCCAAGTGTTCGATCCGTTCGTATCCCCCGCCGAGAAGGAGCAATAGCGTGATCGCTAGCAGTACCAGTACCCAAGCCCAAACGGGGACTGCGGGGATGAGCCTATTTAACACTTGTGAAACTCCGCCGAACATCGCGCCGATTTGGAAACGAGTCATCGAGATCATGAGCGCCCAGCCCCAGACGATCCAATTGACGCCGATCCGGGGGCCCGGAACACGGTTGAACTGGGCGAGCCCGGTTTCACCAGTCGAGATGCTGAACCGTCCGATCTCGGCTTGGATCGCTGGCTTGATCAGGCAGCTCAGAATGATGATCCAGAGGCAGACGTAGCCGACTTCGGCTCCCAGGGTTGTGGTGGCGATCAACTCGCCGGATCCGACAATCGAGGCCGAGAGGATCATGCCGGGCCCGATCCGCTTCAAGATCGCTCTGAGCGTTACGGGTGGCTGCTGGATCTCTGCCGGATCGAAGGAATAGAGG
This sequence comes from Acidobacteriota bacterium, assembly GCA_016871015.1. Classification (GTDB taxonomy): domain Bacteria; phylum Acidobacteriota; class Terriglobia; order Bryobacterales; family Bryobacteraceae; genus SYLY01. The sequence goes on from VFZX01000137.1 coordinate 1,565, forward strand.
TCTTTGGGCGCCTTTGAGGGCGCGGGGGCCGACATCCTGTGTACTCTATCACAGTTTGGGCAGTGGCCGGGTTGCAGTACCGATTAGCGGATGCTAATATAGTGGACACTAGGTTAGCGCGCACTAGCATGACCACCCTTCCACGCTCCCGCCTCTCTGCCACCGAACGCCGCGCACACCTCGTGAACGTTGCCGTGGACCTGTTCGCACAACGCGGATTCCGCGGTGTCACCACGCGGGAGCTGGCGGCAGCGGCCGGAGTCACCGAGCCGGTGCTGTACCAGCATTTCGAAACCAAGCGCGCACTCTATGACGCGATCCTTGAATCGAAGGGGGAAGGGCAGGAAACCTGTGAGACGGCGGCGCTCATTCACCAGGCGGCCGAGGACGGCGACAACCTGCGGTTCTTCAGGCTGCTGGGAACGGCGATTCTGAACTGGTATACGGACGATCCGCGGTACGCGCGCCTGCTCATGTTCAGCTCGCTCGAGCGGCACGAGCTCGCCGATCTCTTCTTCCAGCGCACGGTGGCAGCCTTCTACGACGTGTTGACACCCTACATCCAAAAACAAATTGGCCTCGGCGTTTTTTCCCCAACCGATCCACTCGTTGCGGCGCGCATCTTCGCCGGAATGATTGCCCATCAGGGAGTGATCTTCTCCATCTATTGCCCAGGCCACCTTCCTGGGACGAAAGAGCAAATCGTCCAAACAGCAGTCCAACTCTTTTTGAAGGGAATGTCCAAATGAACCGGATGGCCTTCCTGGTTGCACTCATCCTCCCGTTCGCGGCCTGTTCGAAGAAAACCGAAGCGCCTCCCGCGCCGTCGGCACAAGCCGCATCGAAACCTCAGCCCCTTCCCGTCCGTGCCGTGGCTGCGCAAGTGCGGATGGTCCCGCGCGCCATCGACATCACCGGCACGCTCGTTCCGGACGAGACGACCAACCTCAGCTCTGAGGTGCCGGGCCGGATCGCCGAGATCCGGTATGACTTCGGGCAGAGCATTCGCAAAGGCGACATCGTCGCGCAGATCGACCGCACGGAGTACTCGATCCAGCTTGACCGCGTGAAGGCGTCGCTGGCGCAGGCGCTGGCGCGCGTGGGTCTCGACCCGTCCCAGGAAGATGCCACGCCGAAGGACACGCCTGCAATCCGGTCGGCCCGCGCGCAGCTTGAAGACGCCCAGCACAAGCTCGAGACAACGCGAAAGCTGGTTGGATCGGGAGACATGCCGTCTGAGCGCCTGGTGGAGGTGGAGAAGCTGGTGAATTCGCGCCGCGCGGCTCTTGATGCTGCACAGGACGAGCTCCGCACCCAGTTGGCCAACATTATGGTCATCCGCGCGGAGAGGCGGCTTGCTGAGAAGCGGCTGGCCGACACCACGGTCCGGGCTCCGTTTGATGGAACGGTCGGGGCGAAACTGGTCTCACCCGGACAGTACATCAAGGACAATGTGCCGATCCTGACTTTGGTCAAGACGTATCCGCTGCGGCTGAGGCTGGATATCCCCGAGGTGGCGGTGGCCTTTGTGCAAACCGGTTCCGTGCTGACGTTCAACTCCGAAGCTATTCCGGGCAAGGAGTTCCACGCCACGGTGACGCAGGTGAATCCATCGCTTGAGGCGCGGGCGCGGGCGCTAACCGCCGAGGCGCGGCTTTCCGGCGGACACCCGGCATTGAAGCCCGGGATGTTTGTCCAGGTGAAACTTACGGTGTCGCGCGGATTGCCGGTCACGACAGTTCCGGGCGAGGCGCTCTACCAGGTGGCTGGACTGTCGAAGATTTTCGTGCTGCGCGACGGTCATGTCCGCGAACTCCGGGTGGCTCCGGGCGAGTCTGGCGACGGCTGGCTTGAGGTGCCCGGCGGACTGATCCAATCCGGCGACAAGGTGGCCGTAAGCAATCTCGCCAACCTCACCGACAACGCCCAAGTCAGCCTCGTTCCATAGGGGAGCCACATGCAAAAACTGGCTGAAGTCTGTATTCGCCGGCCCGTCTTCGCCACCATGCTGATTCTGTTTCTGGTGGTGATGGGGTTGGACTCCTATCGCAAGCTAGGCGTTGATTTCTTCCCGAAGGTCGAGTTCCCGATCGTCACCGTTCAGACGGTGCTTCGCGGCGCGGCGCCCGAGGAAGTTGAGTCGCAGGTCACAAAACGGATCGAAGAAGCGGTGAACACGGTTTCCGGCATCGACGACTTGTCCTCGATTTCGGCCGAGGGTGTGTCGTTCGTGACCGTGCAATTCGTGCTGGACAAGGATCCCGATGTCGCCGCCCAGGAAGTGCGTGACAAGGTTGCGCGCGTGCTGCCGGAACTTCCCGAGGACGCTGATCCTCCGGTGATCGACAAACTGGCCACGGATGCCTCGCCCGTGATCAACCTGGTAGTCTCCTCGCCCAGGGACTTGCGTGAGACGACCAAACTGGTGGACGACCGGGTGAAGAAGAGCCTCGAGTCGCTGGCGGGAGTCGGGCAGGTGCGGTTCGTGGGCGCACGCCAACGGCAAATCCAGATTTGGCTCGACACCGACCGGATGTTCGCCTACCACTTGAACGTCGACCAGGTCCGGGCGGCCGTGCGGTCGCAGAACGTCGAGATCCCGGGCGGGAACTTGCAGCAGGGAGCGTTGGAGACATCGGTGCGGACGCTCGGCCGGATCGAGAATCCGGCCGACTTCCGGCGCGTGATCGTCGCCAACCAGGGGACACCGGTGAGAATTGGAGACTTCGCGGGCGTCGTGGACGGATTCGAAGAGGTCCGCTCGCTGGCGCGGCTCGATGGGACTCCGGCGGTAGTGCTCGAAATCCGCAAGCAGGCGGGCACCAACACGCTCGACGTGATCCACACGGTTAAGGAGCGCGTGGCGGAGCTGCGGAGGTTTCTGCCGCCGGATATCAAGGTCGCCTATACGCGTGACCAGTCGGAGTTCATCGAAGAGGCGTTCAACGCGGTGCAAGAGCACCTGATCCTGGGCGGGTTCCTCGCGGGCGTGATCGTGCTGCTGTTCATGCGGTCCTGGCGCAGCACGCTGATCGCGGCGGTGGCGATTCCGGCGTCGATCATTTCCACCTATACGCTGATGAACATGATGGGGTTCACGCTGAACCAGATTACGATGCTCGGTCTGGTGTTGATGGTCGGGATCGTGATTGACGACGCGATCGTGGTGCTGGAGAACATCTTCCGGATGATGGAGGAAAAGGGTATGCCGCCGGTTCAGGCGGCGATTCACGGCACGCGTGACATCGGACTCGCGGTGATGGCCACCACGCTGTCGCTCGTGATCATCTTCCTGCCGGTGGCGTTCATGGAAGGCATCGTCGGCCGGTTCATGTCCTCATTTGGATTCACGGCTGCGTTCGCGATCATGGTGTCGCTGCTGGTGAGCTTCACGCTGACGCCGATGCTGTGCTCGCGGTTCCTGAAGATCTCCCACTCCGGCGAGACCAAGGACACGTGGCTTTTCCGCGCCTTCGCGGCGCCTTACCGGGCGATGCTCCGGTGGTCGATGGCCCACCGGTGGGTCGTGGCGCTGGGATGCTTGCTGGTCACGCTGAGCACGGGCCCGTTGTTTATGGGGATCGGGAAGTCGTTCCTGCCCACCGATGACCAGAGCGAATTCGAGATCCTGGTGAAGCTTCCCGTGGGGACCTCGATTGACGGCACCGACGCGATGCTGCGGAAGATGGAGGCCGAAGTCAGGAAGCTGCCAGGAGTGAAGAACCTGTTAACCGTGATCGGCGCCGATCAGCGGAGGTCCGTGGACCGGGGCTCGATTCTGGTGGAACTGGTCAAGCCCGGTCAACGGCAGAAGACGCAGGACGAGCTGATGTCGATGGCGCGGGCGGACCTGGCGCAATTCAAAGGCGTTAACGTCGCCGTACAGCTTCCGGCGCTGATTTCGGGCGCCGACAACCGCGAACTGCTGTTCTACATTCAGGGGCCCGATCTGCGGCAACTGGACCGCTATGCGGCGGCTATCAAGGCACGGCTCCAGCAAGTCCCGGGGCTCGTGGACCTCGATACGAACTACGAGCCTGGCAAGCCTGAGCTGCGGGTGGTGATCAACCGGGACCGTGCGGCGGACTTGAATGTCAATGTTTCCTCGATCGCCACGGCTGTCCGGACGCTGGTCGCGGGGGACACCCAAGTGACCACCTACCGCGAGGGCGACGACCGTTACGATGTCCAGTTGCGCGTGGCCGAGGAGTACCGGAATTCGGCGTACGCTTTGAACCGGCTGTTCGTGCCCTCCTCGAGCATTGGCAACGTTCCGCTGGCCAACATCGCGCGGTTTGAGCCGGCCACGGGTCCGGCGCAGATCACCCGGTACAACCGGCAGCGGCAGGTAATGATGATGGCCAATATCGCGCCAGGACAGTCATTGTCGAACGTGCTGGACATCCTGAACCAGACGGTGGAGGATCTCAAGATGCCGGCGGAGTACCGTACGGGAACCATCGGCCGGACTAAAGAGTTCGGACGCGCGGGCAAGGCGTACATGTTCGCGTTCCTGCTGTCGCTTGCGTTGATGTACATGATTCTGGCTGCGCAGTTTGAGAGCTTCATTGACCCGGTGACCATCCTGCTGTCGCTGCCGCTCTCGGTTCCGTTCGCGCTGTTGTCCCTGATGGCGGCGCGGGAGAACTTCAGCATCATCTACAGCTCGGTTGGAATCCTGGTGTTGTTCGGGATCGTAAAGAAGAACGCGATTCTCCAGATCGACCACATCAAGGCCCTGCGGGCGGAGGGCAAGGACCGGCTGGAGGCGATCGTGCGCGGGTGTGAAGACCGGCTGCGGCCCATCCTCATGACGACGGCATCGCTGGTTGCGGGCATGATTCCGCTGGCCCTTGGCGGAGGAGCAGGATCCGGAAGCCGGCGCACCGTCGCGATCGCGGTGATCGGAGGCCAGAGCCTGTGCCTGCTGTTGACCCTGCTGGTGACTCCCGTGGCTTACTCAATGTTCGACGATGTCCAGGCGTTCCTGCGGAGGCTCCCCTCACGGTTCGGCTGGAAGACCGCGCCCGAGCCGGCGCATGGAGATTAGGCGATGAGACTGGGACTGATTGTGATTCCGGTGATGCTGTGCGCACAGCCGGCGCGAGTGGGGGTGTCGGTGACCGAGAGGAAGCTGGCGCTGGCAGAGGCGTTCGAGATGGCATTGCGGGCAAACCTGGACCTGGAGATCGAGCGCACCAACATTGCATCGGCACAGACTTCGTTGAAAGGCGCACGGGGCGCATTCGATGGCCTGTTCCGCTACAACCCGTCGTATGAAAACCGGAACACGCCGACCTCGTCGATCCTGTTCGGTGCCGATGGCAAGCTCAAGGAGTCGTTCAACAACCATACGCTGTCCTACCTGCACCGGCTGGAGTGGAAGGGCACGAGCCTGCACTTTGATTTCGACAACTCGCGGCAGACGACTTCGAATCCGTTCGTGGGGCTGAATCCGGCGGCGTCATCGCGGCTGGTTCTTGGTTTCAATCATCCGCTGATGCGCAACCGGCAGATCGACCGGGACCGGGCGGAGCTGCTGATCCGGTCCAAGAGCGTCGAGATCTCGCAGACCGACCTGGAACTGCGAGTCATCGACGTAGTGACGCGGGTGGAGCTGGCTTATTGGGATCTGGTCGCCGCGCGGCAGACTGTCACGGTTTCGGCAGACGGCGTGACCTGGGCGCAGGAACAACTCGCGCGGACGCGGCGGGCGATCGCCGCGGGAACCGTGGCGCGTGTAGAGCTGGCGGCGGCGGAAGCCGAGCTCGAACGCCGGCGCGACACCTATTTTTCAGCGCTGGCGGTGCTGACTGAGGCGGAGAACGCTCTGAAGCTCTTGATCGCCTCGGGCCAAGGGGACGAGATCTGGAATGATCAATTGATTCCAGTCGATCAAAAGACAGTGAGCCTGGCGGGATCGGAGAGTCTGGCTGATACGGTGAAGCAGGCGATCGAGCGCCGGGCGGAGTTCCGGCACATTGCGCTGCGGGCGGAGAATAACGCCACGCAGAAACAGCTTGCCACCGAGCAGACCCGGCCGAGGATCGATCTGGGCGCAAACTATGCGGTGGCGGGATTGGCCGGCACGCAGCCGCTGTCGGCGGCGAACAATCCCTTCAGCCAATCGACGCTGATCACGTTCACGCGGTTAAATGAGCTGTCGGCGCGGGCGGGGCTTCCGCCGGTGCAGGCGCCATCGTTCGGCGGGGGGATTCCGTCGTCGCTTGTGGGGGGATACGGGACGGCGCTGTCGAACCTGTTCGGCTGGAATTACCAGACGGTACAGGCAGGCCTCAGCATGGAGTTCAATCCGAAGAACCGGGCGGCGCACGCCGCCGTGGAGCAGACCGTGATCACCGGGCGGAGGTTGAAGCTCGAACGGGAGCGGCTGGAGCAGGCGGTGGCGGCGCAGGTCCGGAACGCGATGCAAGGCATCGAGACGGCACGGCAGAGAATGGCCGCGGCTGAGGCGTCGGCGCGCGCTGCCAAGGAGAAGCTTGACTCGGAAACGCGGCTGTTCCAAACTGGCGAGTCGACGAACTTCTTCGTGCTGACCCGGCAGAATGAGCACCTGGACAGCATGCGGCGCGTGGTGCTGGCGCAGCTTGACTACAACCGGGCGGTGGCACGGTTGAATCACGCGGCGGGTTCGACCCTCGAGGTCCGGAAGCTGTCAGTCAAGTGAAACTCGCCGTTCCACAGGCGTTCGAAAAACATGTTGACCGGAAGGATGAGGATCTCGTCGTCCGTCCGCCTCGGAAGACGCTCGAGGGACACGACGACGCAGTGTTTGAGCGTCACGTCCTCGCGGAGGGCGCGGAGTCCGGAAAGGTGCCGCTCGGTGACATTGGCTGATGCCTTCACTTCGACACCCATTTCGTCGCCAACAACGTAGTCCACTTCGACTTGGCCCCGGCTGCGCCAGAAGCAGAGCCGGGCGCGGATGCGCTTGTAGGACAGGTACGCTTGAAGCTCGAGTCCAACAAGGTGTTCGAGCGCCAATCCCCAGTCCGCGCTGCCACGGGGCGGCGGACTGCGCCGGGCGAGATCGCGCGCGACACCGACGTCGAAGAAATAGAACTTGGATGCCGCGACGGGCTTCCGCTTGAGGGTGTTCTGATACGCGGGCACCTGGTGTCCAACCAGTGTGTCCTCAAGAAGTTGGAAATGCTCCCGCACGGTCCGCGCAGGGACCCCGCAATCCGATGCGATCTTGGTGAAATTCAGGATCTGGCCGTTGCTCACGGCGGCCACCTCGAGGAAGCGGCTGAAGGTTTCGATCGAACGGACGAAGCCCTCGGCGCGGATCTCCTGGTCAAGGTAGGTTCCGGTGTAGGCTTGGAGGTCGCGCTCGGGGTTGGACGAATCGAGCACCGCGGGCATGGATCCGTAGGCGATGCGCCGGTCCAGGAGCTCGGGCCCGGTCTCGGCGCTGATGAGCGGGAAGAGGCGTGCGGTGGCGGCACGTCCACCGAGCAGGTTGACGCCTCCGCGCCGGAGGCTGCGGGCGCTCGATCCGGTGAGGACAAAGCGCTTGGTGCGGTCGGAGTCAATCATTACTTGGACTTCATTGAGCAGCACCGGGAGCTTCTGGATTTCATCAATGATCACAGTCGCGCCGCGCATCTCGGAGGTCTGCTGCCGGACAATCTCGGGGCGCGAAACAAGCGCCCGGTAGACATCCGATTCGTTCAGGTCATAGACGATAGCGTCCGGCAGTTGCTGGCGGAGCAGAGTGGTCTTGCCGGTCTGCCGGGGTCCGAAGAGAAACGTCGAGCCCTCAGCGGCTTGAGCGCGGATGTCGAGGGAGCGGTGGTACATCTCAATGTCGAGTATGCCACAGGTTGCAACAATTGGCAATAGACATGCCGAATTGCATGCAATTCCGCAGATCTATTGCGACCACGCATTTTCACTTTGGCAGTGTACTTTTTGTGGTAAAGTAAAGTGTGCCTCGACACTGGATTCCCAACGAGATGCGCTGCCCGCCCGCGTTGGCCTCAACTCACGGCGCGATTGAACTCCGCTACACGCTCCTGATCAACCCGTTCTATCCGAAGGACCCCAACGCGAGCTACGGAAAGCACGTCCTGACGCCGACGCTGGCCCTAACCAGCTTCGCAGCCACCACGCCGGATCACTGGCGGGTCGGCTACTGGGATGAGAATCTGCTCGACGGTCCGCCGCCGTCCGATCCGCTGCCGGAGGTCGTGGGCATAACGGTGCACCTGACCTTCGCGCAACGCGCGTTTGAGCTCGCCCGCTGGTACCGTCAGCGCGGATCCAAGGTGATCCTGGGTGGGCTGCACGTGCTCCCTTGCCCACAGGAATGCGCTCCCCACGCCGATGCGCTGGCCATGGGCGACGGGGTCCAGTTGTGGCCACGGATCCTGGCGGACGCCGAGTCGGGCCGGTTGCGGCCGCTCTATCAGGCGGACTATGCAAACGAATACAGCGAGGATCCGGCGCCAAGGCGTGCGCTGATCCCCAAGCATGCATTCCTGACGAAGGCGAGTCTGATCGCCACCCGTGGGTGCCACAACCGGTATGGGTTCTGCTACCTCGCTACCGACGGCCTCAAGATGCCCTACCGGATGCGGGATCCGCGGCGCATCGCGGCGGAGTTCGAGTCGAGTGGAGAACCGTACGCCGTGTTCATTGACAACAATCTGGGATCCCGCCGCGACTACCTCCGGGCGCTCTGCCAGGAGTTGCGGCCGTTGAACAAAATCTGGAGCGCTGCAGTGACCATTGACGTCACTGATGATCCCGGTCTGGTGCGGGAGATGGCACTGGCGGGATGCTCAGGAGTGTTCGTCGGCTTTGAGTCGTTGAACGACGGGAATCTGGTGGATGCGCGCAAGAAGACGCCCAAGGCCGCCGATTACGCGCGCCGCGTGGCGATGCTCCATGACAACGGGATCCAGGTGAACGGCTCATTTGTGTTGGGCTTCGACCACGACCGCCCGGAGGTGTTCGAGCAGACCGCCGAATGGGTGGAGGCGAACCGGATGGAATGCGCGACATTCCATATTCTGACGCCGTACCCAGCGACACCCCTGTTCCGCCAGATGGAGTCTGAAGGGCGGCTGCTGCATCGAGACTGGAACAAGTATGACACCGCCCACTGCGTGTTCCGGCCGCGCCACATGACACCGGAGCAGCTCGAAGCTGGATACGGGTGGATCTACCAGCGGCTCTTCTCCCACGCCTCGATCTGGAGGCGGAGACCAGCAGACTGGCGGTCGGTGGCTCCGTACCTGGCGATGTCGTACTTGTACAAGCGGTCAAACCGGTTTTGGCACTTGTTGATCAAGCATGACCTGGTACATGCGGTCTGGTCGCCGCTGGTCGAACTGACGCGCGTCCGGCACCTGGCATTCCGCCAGAGGCTTGAGGCGGCTGGCGCAGCGGCCGGAGGGGGACACGTCGTGGCCGCGGGTGTATAGCTACGCCAGAATCGATTGCACGATTTCGCCGTGGACGTCGGTCAGCCGGACTTCTCTCCCCGAGAAGGGATACGTGAGCCGTTTGTGGTCGAAGCCCAGCAGATGCAGGATCGTGGCGTGCAGGTCGTGGACATGGACGCGCTTTTCGGCCACGTAGAAGCCAAAGTCGTCCGTTGAGCCATAGGTGAGGCCGCCTTTGACGCCGCCACCGGCCATCCAGCAGGTGAACGCGTACGGATGGTGGTCGCGGCCGACCTTGTCGCCGGATCCCTGTGCCGTGGGCGACCGGCCGAACTCACCGCTCCACAGCACAAGGGTTTCATCGAGCAAGCCGCGGGACTTGAGATCGCGCAGGAGTCCGGCGATCGGCTTGTCGGTGGCCTTGGCGTTCGTCAGATGTCCATCGCGGAGGCTGGCGTGTTGATCCCAACGGTCGAATCCTTCGCGCTTGGGCGAGAGCAGTTCGACGAACCGGACACCGCGCTCGACCAGGCGGCGGGCGAGCAGGCACGAGCGGCCGAACTCTTCGGTCGCCGGATCATCGAGTCCGTAGAGCTTGCGCGTGGTTTCGGTCTCAGAGCTGATGTCGGTGAGTTCGGGGACCGCCCCTTGCATCCGGAATGCCAGTTCGTAATTGGCGACCGCGGCTTCCATCTCCGTGACGGGCCCGTAGTGGTCCAAGGCGCGGCGGTCGAGATCACGAAGCAAGTCGAGTTTCGCACGCTGCCGCTGAGGTGGATCCTTGGGGAGAATGTCGGCAACGGGTACGGGCCGGTTCCGGAACAGCGAACCCTGGTAGCTTGCGGGAAGGAATCCGCTGCCGAAGATGTCCAGGCCGCCGGGCGGGATCATGCCGGTGTCGAGAACGATGTAGCCCGGAAGGTTGCGCGACGGACTTCCGAGTCCGTAGGTCACCCAGGCGCCCATGCTCGGCCGACCCTGGAGTCCGGAGCCCGAATGCATGAAGTAGTTGGCAGCGGTGTGCTCGGAATGGTCAGCCACCATCGACCGGATGATGCACAGGTCGTCGGCGCACTGGCCGACATGCGGGAACATCTCCGACACGTCGGCGCCACACTGTCCGTAGCGCTTGAACTGGTAGGGTGAGCCGAGCAGAGTCGTACTCTCGGCGCGGACCAGCTTGGGACGCGCCAGCGGCAATGGATTGCCAGAATCCTTCTGCAGGCGCGGCTTGGGATCGAAGCTGTCGACTTGGGACACACCGCCGTCCATGAACAGGAAGACGACCGATCGGGCACGAGGCCGGAAGTGGGACTGCCTGACGGCGAGCGGCTCGACGGTCCGCTGGTCCGCCGCGTAGAGTGCCGTCGCGGCGAGTTGGAGGAAATCACGGCGTGAGGGCATAAGCAGCTTAGCGGAGGAAGAGAAACTCCTTGGAGTTGAACAGCACGTGGGCGAGCTCGGTCCAGGTCCCGCCCTGGTGCAGGAACGTTTCAATGCGGTCCTTCTCGGCGGGATCCGGCTGGCGGGCGAAGGCCGCGATGTACATCGCGGAGAGGCGCGCGGCGGCATCGCCGTGCTGCTGCTCCATCCGCGCCGCCCACTTTGCGGCCTGATCCGCAACGAACTCGTTGTTCATCATCGTCAGCGCCTGGGCGGGAACGGAGGAGACCATCCGGCGGCCAGTGGTGGTAGTAGGCAGCGGATAGTCGAAGGCGAGAAGCAGCGGCGGAAGGAAGTTGCGGCGGACTTCAAGGTACACGCTACGGCGGCCTTGGCCGTCGAGGGGGCCGGGAGTGGGGCGTCCCCGGCCGTCCTGGTAATCGGTGAGGTAGGGGCGGATGCTGGGGCCGTGGGTGGTGCGGTCAAGCGATCCCGCGGTGGCCAGCACGGCGTCGCGGATCGATTCCGCGTCCAACCGCCGGACGGGCATGTGCGACAACCAGCGGTTGCGGGGATCGCGGTCCCGCGCCTCGGGTGACTCGGTGCTCGCCATTTGATAGGTCGAGCTCAATACAATTGCGCGGTGCAGTGCTTTCACGGACCAGCCTCCGGAAGTGAACTGCGCAGCCAGATGGTCCAGCAGCTCAAGGTGGGACGGCCGTTCACCAGTGCGCCCGAAATTGTCGACCGTACGGACCAGCCCCTCGCCGAAGTGATGCTTCCACACACGATTCACCATCACACGTGCGAGCAAGGGATTGGCGGGATCGGTGAGCGCGTTGGCGAGGGCCAGACGGCCGCTCCCCTGCTGATACTGGGCCGTGTCCGGTCTTCCAAAGATTTCGAGGAACCGGCGTGGAACCTCGGGTCCGAGGTTGTGATGGCTGCCGCGAATCTGGACCCGCATGGTGCGCGGCGTGTCCTCATATGTGGCGCGGCCGAAGGGCTCCTCAGGCATGGGTGCGTCCGCGTGTGCGAGCGGCGGCAGTTCTTCGTCGGGATTCGCGGGCGGCTCCTTTGAGTTCGACATCACGATCGCGTCGACAACAATGTGGCCGTCGCGCTGTCGGTCGGCAATTTCAAGGTGGCAGATCTGGTTGATCTCCTCCTTGAGGGTGATGGTCTTCCACCGGAACTTGCGGTCCCCTTGTCCGGCGACGCCCTTGGGATAACGGCCCGGCGCGAAGATGGTCACGGCGAGCAGGGACGGCTCCTCCCGGACAGGATTGAACTTGGATCCGGCCACGCGGACATGAATGTAGCGGCGGGTGGGGACGAAGCTGCGCGACACCATGATACCGGTGAGCTGGTTCGAACGGCCCCGCGAGGAGTCCAGACGCCCGTGAGTCCGCTCCGCGAATGCGGTGCCGGAGGAGGTGAAGATATCAAGGGGAACGATCTCGTCGCCGGGGCGGAGGGAGACGGAGGCCGCAGGCGGATACGCGGGCGGTGGGCCCAGTCCGGCGAGCGCAGACTCCGAGCGTGCCAGCAGGTCCGGGGAAGCAATGGATGCGAGTGTGGTGCGGGAGCTATCGAAGATCCCGCCGAGCGCGTAATAGTCGGCGGTGGTGATGGGGTCGAACTTGTGGTCGTGGCAGCGGGCGCAAGCGACTGTCAGTCCGAGGAACGTCTTGCCGAAGACATCAATGCGGGAGTCGCGGATTTCGGTGCGCACCTCTTCAAGGTCGGTGGCGCCATTTCGCTCTTCGCCGAGACCGAGGAATCCGGAGCCGAGGACCGAGTCCCAATGGGTGCCGCCGGCGGCGAGGCGGTGCTGGTCCAGCGGGAGCAGGTGTCCAGCGAGATTCTCGCGCACAAACCGGTTGTAGGGGAGATCCTGGTTGAAGGCGCGGATCACGTAGTCGCGATAGCGCCAGGCTTCGTACTTGTAGAAGTCGAACTCGTGGCCATTTGTTTCGGCGAAGCGGGCAAGATCGAGCCAATGGCGCGCCCAGCGTTCGCCGTAGTGGACGGATTCGAGGAGCCGCTCGACAACTTTCGCGTATGCGCCGGGTGAGTTGTCGTTGAGGAAGGCGTGGAGATCCGCGGGAGTGGGCGGAAGTCCGGTCAGGTCGAAAGTCACGCGGCGGAGCAAGTCGGCCTTGGCGGCGGGAGGTGCGGGTTTGAGGGCTTCGACTTCCAAGCGGGCGAGGATAAAGGCGTCCACCGGAGTGCGGACCCAGTTGGGACTCTTCACTCGCGGAGAGGCAGCGGGGCGCACCGGACGGAAGGCCCAGTGCTGGCGCGCCTTCTCCCAATCGATCACCGCGGAGGGAGCGACAGAGGCGGGCGATTCCTCGCGCGGGTCCTCGGCGCCGTGGCGGAGCCATTCGCGAAAGTCCTCGATCACGGTCTCAGGGAGCCTGCCGGTGGGCGGCATTTTGAGATTGGAATCGCGATAAGAGATCGCCTTGTAGAGCAGGCTGGCCTCGGGATTTCCCGCTGCGACGGCGGTTCCGCGCGATCCGCCGCGAAGCAGTCCTTCTTTGGTGGTGACGTTGAGTCCGCTCTTGGCGGCCGGCCCGCTGTGGCATCCATAGCAGCGTTCGGCGAGGACGGGACGGATCCGGGTCTCAAAGAACTCGAACTGGCCGTGGGCTGCGGCGGACAGAGCGAGGAGCACAACCGGGATGCGTGGCATGGCGTCCCTACTAGCAGATCAAACCGCGGGGCCTGGCGCAAGTGGGAGGCGCTCTGCGGTCATATCCAGCACGCCGGGGCGTCCCGCGGATTTCGACCCACGCGGGAGGGGAGCTGATCCAATCCCGTACCGGCTGCGTGATCGAGCGCGCGGTGGACTGCTGATCGTGACAGCGATCGGGTTCGGTGTCTGGCGGACGTTCCGGAGCCGGTAGGGCTCATTCGCGGAAGGACCGGCGCTCGTCCTCGGCCGGCATCAGGATCTGGCCCGATATCTCTTCCGCCGAACCGATTTCAATCTCGAGGTCTGAATCCGGCTTGGTCTGCATATTGTTGAGAGTGTACAGGGTATTCGATTTGGTGTCCCACAGGATGGCGCTCGTCTTGGCTCCGTCCCGGATCACGACGATCCGGCTGGTGTTCTTAGTGTGGAACTGTGTTGGCAGGATGTTCTTCATGTAGGAAAATCTGATCCGGTAGCCGCCGTTGGCGAGGCTGCCGAGGCTGAACGTTCCGTCGGCCCGGACCGCGTAGCGGGCGGTGCCGTGGGGCGTCTGGACGACCACCTCCAGTCCGGCGATGACGCCAGAGGTGCGGCTCTGGGCAAAGGAGGAGGTTGAGGCCAGGCTAAGCGTGGCAAGGCAAAGGAGGGGGCGGAGGATCGATGTGAGGGTCATGGCGGCTTCCTTGTGTTTTGATTGGCTGTCAACTGAGGACGCGGAAGCCACTGGAAAAAGGATCACTTTTTGTGTTCGCGGATCCGGATGTTGCGGAACATCATCGTACTGAAGCGGTCGTGGAGCTGGAGCCCGATGGGTCCGGTCTTGGGGCGCGCGGGGTCGCCGGGATGGGATGCGGCCAAGTGGCCGTTCAGCTTCACGCGGATCACGTCGTTGCGCGACTCGACCTCGATGGCGTTCCAGTCGTTCGGCTTCTCGTGTCCATCTTCGGCCGGGGTAAAGGTGTAGATGCTGCCGCTGGGCCACTTGGATTTGAGTCCGCAGTAGATCTGGATTTCGTACCCGTTGTGGGCCGGGGTCCGCTTGAAGTCGGGGTTCGGACCGTAGGAGTACTTGCCGCGCGTGTGGTCGCGGAGGGAGATTCCGCTATTGCCGCCAACCGTCGTGAGGTACTCGACGTGGAGATCGAATTCGCCGAACTCGGCAACGGTGTAGAGCCAGGACTGGGTCTGGCGCCAATCCATGTACTTCTTCTCGTCGATGGTCACCGGCCAGCCTTCGCCGAACGGGTTCTTCGGGCCGGACACCGGATAGGCGTAAAGAATGCCGCCCGCGAGCACGCGCCATTGGCCGTCTCCCTTCACCTCCCAGCCATCGAGGTTCTTGCCGTTGAATAGCGGCCTCCATTCCTGGGCCAGGGCGGCTGCGGCGGCGAGCAGAGCGAGAATGGTCAGTTTCATCGTCCTGACAGTATATCGGAACGTCCAGCGCGCTATCCTCGTATGGTCAGATGACTGTGAATTCGAACGATTGCGCGGTGGAGGTGCGGGACCTGGTGAAGGTGTTCCGGACGAGGTTCCGCCGCCGCGAGGTCCGGGCCGTAGACGGGGTATCGTTCCAAGTGGAGCCGGGGACGACTTTCGGACTCCTGGGTCCCAACGGTGCGGGTAAGACGACGACGGTGAAGATGATTCTGTCGGTGGTGCATCCCACGGCCGGCGGCGCTTCGGTGTTCGGACACGATTCGAGGGAGATCGCAGGACGGCTGCCGATCGGGTACCTGCCGGAGAATCACCGTTTCCCCACGTATTTCACCGGAGCGGGAATGCTCGACCTGTACGGCGGGCTGTCCGGGATGGACTCCCGCGAGCGCAGGCGCCGGATCCCCGAGCTGCTCGACCTGGTGGGGCTCGCCGGCTGGGGCGACGTCCGGCTGGGCAAGTATTCAAAGGGCATGCTGCAGCGCGTCGGGCTCGCGCAAGCGCTCCTGCATCAACCGAAGCTCCTGGTTCTGGACGAGCCCACCGATGGCGTGGATCCCGTGGGGCGAGTGCACATTCGGGGGATCCTGCAGCGGCTTGAGGAGCAGGGCGTCACCATCTTCATCAACTCGCACATGCTGATGGAAGTGGAGATGTTCTGCCGCGATGTGGTGATCATCCATCATGGCAAAGTAGCGTTGCGCGGCAAGGTGAAGGACCTCACGGGCAGCAAGGGATTCAAGCTTTCGGCGCAGGCAGTGCCGGACCGGCTGCGGGACGACCTGCAGGCGCGTGCGGCATCTGTGGCGGCACGCAACGGATCGCTCGATTTCCTGTTTCCGACGATCGAGGAAGCCAACGCCGCGGTGGACTTGTTGCGCGGCGAGAAGTGCCTGATCGAGGGGCTCGCGCCAAGCACAAGTACGCTGGAAGAGGTCTTCGTGAGCACCGTGAATGGCTAGCCGGTTGCTGATCCAGACGGGAGCGCTGCTGCTCGACACGTTCCGCGAGGCGATGGCGCGGAAGATCTTCTGGGGCCTGTTTGGACTCTCGACAGCGCTGATCCTGTTCTTTCTGCTGATCATGAGGATCGACGTGGTGGAGGGCGCCACCGCGACGGTCACGCTGCTCGGATTCGAACGGACGCGTGAGACCGATGTCACGCGGCTGGTGCGGGGGGCGCATTCCTCGATTGCCACGTTCCTTTACTCCGTAGGAATGTTCCTGGCAGTGTTCGCCTCAGCGGGGTTGATACCGGGGCTGCTCGAGCCCGGGCGGATCGAGCTGCTGTTGTCGAAACCGGTGGGACGCATGCACCTGCTGCTCAGCCGTTATCTGGGCAACATCCTGGTGGTTGCGGCCAACACCACCTATCTCGTGGTGGGGGTGTGGGTCGTGTTCGGGTGGAAGACGGAGATCTGGTCGCCGCAGTTCCTGTGGGCCATCGCGACGACGGTGTTTCTGTTTTCGGTGCTGTTGTCGGTGGTGGTACTGGTCGGCGTGGTGTTCGAGAGTGCGGCGCTGGCAACCATGATTCCCGTGGCGTTGATGATCGTCAGTCCGATCCTGGCGCAGGAGAAGACGGCCATCCGGCTGCTGAGCTCGGAGTGGTCCCGGCAAGTGTGGAAGTGGCTGTACTATTGCCTGCCGAAGGCGTTCGACATCGGAAGACTTACACTGGATCTGGTGCGCCAGAATCCCACGGGCGATCTGTTTCCGGTTTGGTCTTCGGCGTTGTTCGCTGTGATCGTGCTGGGACTCGCGCTGGTGCTTTTCGCGCGGAGGGACTTTTGAGATTCCGGCGGGTTGGTTTGGCGGCCGTCATTTTGCTGCAGGCGTGCAGCAAGGGCGGGTCCGGTCTGGCTCCTCCGGGACTGGCACGGTACATCCCATCCGACACTCTTGCGGCGGCTGGGTTCGATGCCGCCGGGCTGCTGAAGTCGCCGGTGGCGGAAAAGCTCCTGCTGCCGGACACAACTGAGGGCATCCGGACGTTCGCGGAACAGACGGGCGTTGATCCGCGGAAGGACATCGATTACGTGATCTTCGCGGCGACGCGGACGCAGCCGCTGAGCCTGATACAGGGCCGTTTCGACGTGAAGGCGGCGGAGTCCAAACTCACCGGGCAGCGGTTTCGTTCCGAGAACGGACTCTGGATCCGGGACGGAGCTGCGGTGGCGTTCCGCGGGAACGACGTCGCGATTCTGGGTCCCGAGGCGCCGGTGAAGGCGGCACTCGCGGAGCAAGGGATGCCAGCGGCGATGCAGGCGATGCTCAAACCGGCTGCGGCTGACGCGCAATTCTGGGTGGTCGCTACCGGAGAGCTGCCGGCGGTCCGCGCTCCGGAATGGAGCAATCTCCAGAACTTGGAAAAGGCGCTGCGGAGCGTGCAATCGCTGGTCCTGTGGGGTGACCTGAGAAGAGGTGCCAGTTTGAACATTACTAGGAACTGCGGCAAGGAGGAGGACGCAAGGAAACTGCAC
>VFZX01000138.1 GCA_016871015.1 Acidobacteriota bacterium
CCCCAACGTCGAACGGCTGCTTCTGGCCCATGGCAGCTTGTGCCAGGATCAGCACCGGTGCGGCGAGTACACGCATAGTACTGATTTTAGCGCCGCCGGTCCGTCTGGCGGGATAGGATAGAGATAACGAAGATGCGCAACGACGCGAGGCTGCTGGTGACACTCTCGAGTCTGCCGGTTTCGCCCTCGGAGCCCTGCTCCTACCTCGAGGACCGGCTGGCGCGGTACCAGGCGTTCTTGTGGGATCCGGAACAGGGACGGCTCCCGGGTTCGGCCTACCAGGATCTCATGGACAACCGGTTCCGGCGTTCGGGCCGGGTGTTTTACAGACCGGTGTGCAGTGGATGCGGAAGCTGCATTCCAATCCGCATTGATGTGGAGAGCTTCGCGCCGTCCAAAAGCCAGAGGCGGGTGTTGCGGCGGAACCAGGATGTCCGGGTGAGGTGGGCGACGCCCGAGATTACAGATGCGAAGCGGGCGCTTTACCGCCGGTACATGGAGGGCAGGCACGGCGGGAGCGACTCAGATCCCGATACGCTGGACCGGTTCCTGTACGATTCGCCGACGGACACCATCGAGGCCACCTATTGGCTCAACGGAGATCTGATCGCGGCGGGGATCTGTGACGTGACGCCGCAATCGCTGAGTACCGTCTACTTCTACTTCGAGCCGGGAACGGCGCGGCGCAGCCTGGGGACTTTTTCCGCTCTGGTCGAGATCGAGGCTGCCCGGAAGATGGGCCTGGCCTGTTACTACCTGGGATATTGGGTGCCGGGATGCCGGAAGATGGAGTACAAGGCCGCGCTGGGACCGCATCAACTCCTGAGCGGGAGCGGTTGGGCGCCGGCGGGCGGCTCAGGAAGCGGACAGGCGCCGGGCGGTCCACTTCGCTGAACCGTCCTCCCACCCGAGTGCGACCATGCCCTCCATGCGATCCTTTGTGGCGGATCCGGTAAAGATGTAGTTGAACGCCATGCCCTCGTGGCGGCCGCGGGAGCGGATCTCCACTTGATCACCGCTCACCGTGCCTGTGATGGATCCCTCGGGCACCACCGGACTCCGGTAGACGCCCGCGAGCTGGCTTGCGTTCTGGCCGACGTACATGCGCCAGATGGTCTTCGAAGCGGCAAACTGAATCTCGATCTCCCAGTGCCCGCCAAGGTTGTGGACGGGAGGCAGCGGTTCCGGCTGCGGCCTTGGCGCCGGAGCGCGGCGGAACTCCTCGACCAGACGGTCCGCTACAAGCTTGTACTCGCCGGGGTACATGGCGGCCGTCCGCAGCGGGAATCCATGCCCCTCGCCCTCGGCGTGCGTCATGATGCGCGGCTTGCCGTCAAGCAGACGCCGGCCGAGCTCGGCGTTGTTGAGCCCGATCCGCGCTGGATCCCAGTCGATTTGCAGGACTGGATAGTAGCTCTTGACGGCGGAGGGCACGAGGCGGGCTGTCACTCCGGGCACCTGGTCGAGCTTGCTTTTGATGTGGGTGAACCACTGGATCCACTCGCGGTCTTCCGCGTCGCGGCTTCGCGTCGAGAACAAGGACTCAACCGCTACGGCGATTCCGATGATCTCCTCTTTACTGACCTTGACGGAGCGGCCGAAGGTGATGTGGGGAGAACTGACCTGCCACGCTGCACGGATCAGATCCTTACGGCCAAGCAGGATCCCCGACGTCTGCGGCCCGCACAGGATCTTGCCGCCACTGTAGGCGGCCAGGTCCACGCCTGCGGCGAGATACGGATTGGGCTTCAACGGCAAGTCGGCAGCAGCGTCGATGAGCACGGGAACGCCGCGCCGGTGGCAGGCGACCGCGAACTGCTGGAGTGTGAACTTGCCGCCGGCGAGGATGTTGGCTTGGGCGTGCGCGAGGGCGGTGCGTGGTCCGAGGGCGTTCTCCAGATCCTGGAGGGTTTCAACCTCGATCATCCGGACTCCAACGGCGCGCACGGCGTGATCGTAGTAGCTGCGCGACCACGCGGGCACGACGCATTCGTTTTTCATCCCTGACGTATCGGGCAGCTTTTGCATCTTCTCCGGATCTCCGCCCGCCACACAAGCCGCCGCGCCACAGGTGACCGCGCCGGCTGCCCCGGAGCTCACCATCGCTGCTTCGCCGCCGAGGAGGGAAGCGATCCGGGGTCCGACGCGGTCCATCAGTTCGTCGATATTGACGTGGTAGTGGCTCGCCTGCTCAACCGCGGCGATCACTTCCGGGAGCTGGCGCGATCCGCCGTTGATCGTGTAGGTGGAGGTGCAGTTGATAAATGGCTCCACTCCGAACCGTTGATAGATCGATGGACCACCGCCGCGATGTGGCTGCGCCGCGCTGGCGGCGGGGGCGAAGAGCGCGGACAGCCGGCCAAGCAGTCCGGCGCGGAATAGAGAACGGCGAAGCATAAGCGCACCTCCTGATGGTTGACAGTGTACAATACGGCGAGCCCGCATGCCCCGCATCCTGATCAACGAGTGCAAACAGGAGATCTCCTCCTTCAACCCGGTGACCGCCACCTACGATGACTTCCTCGTGAATCGCGGAGAAGAACTGCTCAGCTACCATCGCAATGTCCGGTCGGAAGTGGGCGGCGCTCTGGACGTGTTCGCGGCCCGGCCGGACCACAAGCTTGTTGGCGGATATGCCGCCCGCGGGATCACGTCGACGGGCACGGTGTCGGCCGCGGCGTTCCAAAGGATCGCGGATGAGTTTCTTGGCGCAGTCCGCGGCGCGGGCCCGATTGACGGTATCTACTTTTCCTTGCACGGCGCGCTCGCTTCCGAAGACGTGGACGATTGCGAGGGCTACCTGCTGGAGAAGACGCGGGAGATCGTGGGTGAAGCGATGCCGGTGGCCGTGTCGCTCGACTTGCATGGAATCCTGACGGACCGGATGCTGCGCCACTCCGACGTGCTCACCGTATTCCACACCAATCCGCACACCGATTTCTACGAAACCGGGCAGCGTGCGGCGCGGCTGCTGATCCGGCTGCTCGATGGTGGCATCCGCCCAGTGAAGGTCCGCGTTCCGATTCCCGCGCTGGTGCGCGGTCAGGAATGCATCACCGGCACCGGGCTGTTTGGACGCTGGGTGCGCGAGGCGGTTGCGTTTGAACAGCGGGCTGGTGGATTGGCGGGCGGATTCTTTATCGGGAATCCTTTCACCGACGTCCCGGACTTGGCGTCGAACGTCTACCTAATGGCAGATGGGGATGAGTCCGCAGCCTGTGCGCTGGGATGCCGCATGGCGCGCGAATTCTGGGAGCAGCGGGCCGTGATGCAACAGCCGCTGATCAGTATCGGGGAAGCCGTGCGGATCGCGTCGGGCGCCAAGGGCCGTGTGGTGCTCGTGGATGCCGCCGATGCCACCAGTTCGGGCGCCTCCGGTGATTCCAACGCGATCCTCGCTGAATTGATCCGTCAGGGCTGTACACGGACGGCGCTGGTGCCGGTCGTGGATGAGCCGGCCGTTCGCGCCTGCATGGCGGCAGGAGTGGCGGGCGAGGTTACGGTGGATATGGGCGGGTCACTCGATCCGCGGTTTACGCCGGTTCGGGTGCACGGGCGGGTGCGGGTGCTGTCGGATGGCCACATGCGGAGCGAGTCGCACGGGGAAGCCTGGTATGCGGGGCCGTCGGCGGCACTGGAGGCGGGACCGTTCACGCTGGTCCTGATGTCGCGGCCAGTGAGCCTGTATGACCGGACTCCGTTCCTGGTGAATGGGCAGGATCCCGCATCGTTCGACATGACGGTGGTCAAGAGCCCGCTGTGCCAGCCGCGATTCTTCAACGACGGCGCCGAGCACGTGCTGAACATCGACGCCCCCGGGGCGACGAGCGCGAACGTGAAGGGGCTGGGCCACACCGTGGCGCGCAGGCCGTTGTATCCGATCGACGACGGGTTCGAGTACACGCCCGAGCCGCGCGTGTTCCGGCGAAACTAGCCGATGCCTCTCCTTGTCTATCTATGGATCGCGTTCGCGATCAACTACGTGGACCGGCAGATGGTCTACAGCATGTATCCCGCGCTCAAGGCGGACCTCGGCTTCGCGGGTGCCAAGCTGGGGCTGATCGCGGGCGTTTTCATGTGGGTCTACACGCTGTCGATGCCTGTGGCCGGACGGCTGGCCGACATCGCACGGCGCGATGTGATGCTGGTGTCGAGCCTGGTGTTGTGGAGTGTGGCCACGTTCGGGTGCGGAATGGCGGGCTCGGAAAGCATGTTCCTGTTCTGGCGTGGAGTGATGGGGGTGACCGAGGCGCTCTACTATCCCGCGGCGCTGGCTGTGCTTGCCGGACATTACGCCGAGGGGGCGCGGTCGCGCGCGCTGGGATTCCACCAATCGGCGATGTATGCCGGTGTCCTGATCGGGGGCTGGTATGGCGGCTGGGCGGCGGACAACCTGGGGTGGCGGCAGGGATTCCGGATCGCGGGCGGGATCGGGATTGCCTACAGCGTGGTGCTGTGGTGGGGACTGCGCGGGACCACAGCGCCGGTGGGCGAGGGGGGTGCGCGGCCTTCCGGTTCGGTGGTGGCACTGTTCCGGTCTGTGCCGTTTTCCGCCCTTTCGGCTGCGTTTGCCGCGTTCTGCGCGGTTCAGTGGGTGCTGCTCGCGTGGTATCCGCTGTTCTTGCAGGAGACGTTCCGGTTGTCGATGACCGATAGCGGGTGGAACGCGACACTTTTCGTGCAGGTGTGCCAGGTGACCGGGATTCTCGGCGGCGGCTGGCTTGCCGACCGGCTGCGGCGGCGATGGCCTCCCGCGAGGTTGTGGGCCGCGGCGGCGGGTGTTTTCCTGAGCGCGCCGTTTGCTTATTGGACGTTCGCGTCCACCACGTTGAACGAGGCCCGGCTATTTTCCGCCGGTTTTGGACTGTTTTCCGGCTTATTGGCGGGCAACGCCTTCGCCGCCGCCTACGATATCACCGGAGCGGAGAACCGGGGACTGGCCGGAGGCGTGCTCAACATGACAGGCGGCCTGTCGAGTGCGGTGACCGTGTACCTGGCCGGGGCGCTGAAAGACACGCTCGGGTTTGCGGGAGTGACCGGATGGCTGATGCCGTTGTCGCTGGGCTCGGCAGTACTGCTGGCGGTGATCGCGGCCCGCGCTCTTGGCCTACAGCAGATCCAGCATCCGGTCAATCTCCCCATGGGTGATGTAGAAGTGCGGTGACGTCCGCACCCACCCCTGCCGCGGCGCGGTGATGATCCCGGCGTCCCGCAACCGTTTGACCACTTCCCGGCTGTCAGTCTCCGGATGCCGGATGCTCACGATCCCCGACGCGCTCGGACCGCGTTTGCCGAGGACCTCATAACCCTTGCTCTGCGCCCCCTCCACCAGGTGGCGAGTCAATCCGAGCACCGATTCGGCCACCTGGCCGATGCCTGCCTCGTTCAGATACCGGATCGATGCCAGGAGGCCGAAAATCCCGATCGTGTTGAGTGTTCCGCACTCGTACCGCCCGGCGTCCGGCCGCAGCGTCATGTCGCGCGAGGCATAGTCGGCGTAGCTTGCCGCGTTGGTCCAGCCGAACTCGACCGGCTCGATCTCCTCCAGCCGCCCGCGCCGGACATAGAGCACGCCGCAACCTTCGGGTCCGAGGAGCCACTTGTGGCCGTCGGCGGAAAGCGCGTCGATCCGGCTCCGCTCGACGTCCAGAGGAAACGCACCGAGCCCCTGGATCGCGTCGACGAAAAAGAAAACGCCGTGCCTGTGGCAGATCTCGCCGATCACGTCGAGATCCACCCGGTGCCCGGACAGATAGTTGACGAAGCTCACCGCCAGCAGCCGTGCGCCGCGTGCCGCAGCCTCAATCCGCTCGGGCGGATCCTCGATCGACAGCCACTCGATCCGGACTCCGCGCGGCTCGAGCCGCTGCCATGGATAGTAGTTGGCGGGGAACTCCTCGCGGAAGCAGACCAGCTTGTCGCCTGCGCGCCAGTCGATTCCGAGGGCGACCGTGGCAATTCCCTCCGACGTATTCTTCACGATCGCGATCTCGTCGCGTTGTGCGCCAATCATGCGCGCGGTCTGAACCCTTAGCTGCTCGTACGCATCCAACCATTTGCCGTAGTGGAACGAGCCGAATTCGCACGCGTCGGCGGCGAGCCAGGACATGGCGTCGGCCGCGGGCTTGGCGAGCGGCGCAACCGCCGCGTGATTCAGATAGATAAGGCGCGAGGTGACGGGGAATTGTGAACGGTGCGCCTCGCCGAACGGATTTCTGTAACCCACCCTCTTGAGCATACGTTAATCGTGGTAGGGTAAGGTATATCGGATTCGAGGAGAAGCGCAATGAGAATCCTCCAAAGAATGTTGACGGCGGCCGCCGTCGTGATCCTGGCCACCGGCGTGACCCTGGCCAAAGACAAGAAAAAAGATCCCGAGGCCATTGGTGACCGCGATGTCGGCAAGGGTCTGAACATCTACTCGCTGGAAAAGGAGATCGCGATGGGCAAGGCCTACGCGGACGACATCCAGCGGCAAGCCAAGATCGTCGACGACCCGGTAGTGGCCGAGTACGTCAACCGCGTTGGACAGAACCTGGTCCGCAATTCCGACGTGAAGGTGCCGGTCACGATCAAGGTGATCGACAGCGAGGAAGTCAACGCGTTCGCGCTCCCCGGCGGGTTCTTCTTCGTGAACTCGGGGCTGGTGCTTCGCGCTGAATCCGAGAGCGAGCTGGCGGGTGTGATGGCGCACGAGATCGCGCACATCGCCGCGCGGCACGGCACCCGGCAGGCGTCGCGCGCCACCATCGCCAATCTCGCCACCATCCCGCTGATCTTCATGGGCGGCTGGACGGGCTATGGGATCCGGCAGGGTGCGAGCGTCCTGGTTCCGCTGGGATTCCTGAAGTTCTCGCGTGGATTCGAAAACGAAGCCGACTTGCTGGGTCTGCAGTACCTCTACAAGGCGGGCTACGATCCCACCGCGTTCGTCGATTTCTTCGAAAAGCTCCAGGCTGACGAGAAGCGCAAGCCGGGCACGATGGGCAAACTGTTCTCCTCCCATCCGCCCACCGACGACCGGATCACGAACTCGCAAAAGAACATCCAGGAGATCCTGAAGCAGAAGCCCGAGTACGTGGTGACCACGTCTGAGTTCCACGACGTGAAGGGCCGCCTGATGTCGGTGCTCAACCGCCGGAAGCCCGCCGAGCAGGATCCGAACCGTCCGAAGCTGCGCAAGCAGGGCTCGGGCCGTATCGATTCCGACGGCAACGAGAAACCGAAGGCTGAGGACGAGGACGAGCGTCCGACCCTCAAGCGCCGGAACTAAAACACTCCTCGAGTTCGATCAAGTAGGCTAGAGGAGGGATGCTCGCCGCGTTCCTCCTGGCCTCTTTGCCTTCTTATACCGTGTATCGTGCCGCCGAGCCGCCGAAGCTCGATGGAAAGCTCGACGAGCCAGCCTGGTTCGTGGCTCCCGCGCTAAAGCTCCGCGAGTTCCCGTGGTTCCAGTCCGGCCGGAAGGAAGAGACGGTCGTGAAGCTCCTGTGGGACGACACGAACCTCTACATCGCGCTCATCGCCGAGGACGCGCACATCACCGCGCGGCACACGGAGCGTGACGGCAAGATTCCGGAAGATGACTGCTTCGAAATCATGGTTGCACCGGATGCCGCCAAACCCGATGTCTACTACAACCTCGAATGGAACGTCATCGGCGGACTGGTGGACAACTTCCGTCCCAATGGTCCCAAGCAGCCCCGCGCACCGAAATGGGATGCCGAAGGGGTGCGGATCGTGGGCAGCTACTCCGGGACGCTCAACCAGGATCAGGACCGTGACCGGCATTGGACCGTCGAAGTCGCGATCCCTTTGCGCAACTTCGGCGCTACACCCAAGCCCGGCAGCCACTGGAACGCGAACTTCAACCGCCATGGCGGAGCCGTGAATCCGCAGTACAGCCAGTGGTCGGCTGGTGACACTCCCAAGCCGAGCTTCCACACCCCCCACCGGTTCGGCAAGCTGGTCTTCTCCGCGGACCGGAGGCCGTTTTGAGACTCCTCGCCGGGCTTGCCGCCGCGGCGCTTGCCTGGCCTCAAGGGTATCCTCCGGGCGAGGCTGTTGCGCGCATGAAAGTGGCCGAAGGATTCCGCGTTCAGCTTGTGGCGTCTGAGCCCGAAATCCGGCAACCGGTTCTCGTCAAGTTCGATGAACGTGGACGTCTCTGGGCCATCCAATACCTCCAGTATCCAAATCCCGCGGGACTCAAGCGGGTCAAGGTAGACCGCTATTCGCGCACCACCTACGACCGGATCCCAGAACCGCCGCCCCGCGGTCCCAAAGGCGCCGACCGCATCACCATCCTGGACGGCTTCGACCAAACCGGCCGCGCCCGCCGCGTCCGTGATTTCGTCACCGGCCTCAATCTGGCCACCGGACTCGCCCTCGGCCACGGCGGCGTGTTCGTGATGCAGGTTCCCTATCTGCTCTTCTATCCGGACCGCAACCGCGACGATGTGCCCGACTCAGACCCTGAAGTGCTGCTCGAAGGCTTCGGAATGGAGGACTCGCAATCGCTCGCCAACCACTTGACCTGGGGACCTGACGGCTGGCTCTACGGACTCAACGGGTCGACCACCACCTGCCGGGTGCGCGGGGTCGAGTTCCAGCAGGGCGTGTGGCGCTACCACCCAGTCACGCGCCAGTTCGAGCTGTTCGCGGAGGGCGGCGGCAACATCTATGGACTCGCCTTCGACGCCGCCGGCCGGCTGTTCTACAGCTCGAACGGAGCGGCGTTGTTCTGGCACGCGGTCCAGGGCGGCTACTATCAGAAGTCGTTTGGCAAGCATGGTCCGCTCCACAATCCCCATGCCTACGGATACTTTCCGCACGTCAAGCATGACGGCGTTCCTGGCGGACACATCGTCTTGGGCGGGCTGATCTATTCAGGCGAGTCCTTTCCGGAGCGCTACCGGGAATCGTTTATCGGTGGGAATTTTCTGGGCCGCTCGACGGCCTGGTGGAACGTCGCGGCGCGCGGATCGACGGTGGAGGCCAAGCTCGGCGGGCTCCTGTTTGACGCCAACGATTCCTGGTTCTGCCCCACCGATCTCGCGCAGGCGCCGGATGGATCCATCTATGTGTGCGATTTTCACGACGCGCGCACCGCGCACCCGGATCCCGACGCCGAGTGGGATCTCCGCAATGGCCGCATCTACCGCGTCGAGGCTCTCGGAACGCGCCCGGAGGCTGCATTCGACCTGGGGGCGATGTCCAGCGCGGATCTGGTCCCGTTGCTGAAGCGCCGCAACCGCTGGTACTCCGAACAGGCGCGCTTGATTCTTGCCGCGCGCCAGGATCCCTCGGTCTGGCCCGCGTTGCGCGAGCTTGCGTTGCAGACTGCTGACGCCCGGCTCGCGCTCGAAGGCCTGTGGGCGTTGTACGTGAGCGGCGGCTTCGACCCGGCAATCGCGCGGCAGCTTCTCAGCCATCCCGGGGAACACGTGCGCTCCTGGACCGTGCGGTTGCTGGGTGACGCGCGGCAGCGGATTCCACAACTGCGTGAGCTGGCGCGAACCGATCCATCACCAGTGGTGCGCGCACAGTTGGCGGCGTCGGCCAAGCGGCTGCCTGCCACTGAAGCGCTGCCTGTCCTGCGGGGACTCTGGGATCAGAACCGCGACGCCGGGGACCCGCACATTCCTTGGCTGATCTGGTGGGCACTCGAATCGAAGTCCGTTGCGGCGATGGATCTCGTGTTGCAGGAACTCGGCGGACCCGAAGCCTGGTCCACGGAATCCCGCCAGGAAGACCTGCGGCGGTTGATGCGGCGCTGGGCAGCGGACGGGACACAGTCCGCCTACGACGCGTGCGCGAAGCTGCTTGCCGCGGCTCCCGCGCACCATCGCACCGGAATGCTGCAGGCACTGAACCAGGGACTGTCCGAACGGGCCGGAACGCCAGCCGCTGAGGACACCGGCGTGTTCCGGCAATTCCAAACGGTAGGCGAGATTTCAACCGCCAAGCCGGCGCGCGAGTACGAACTGGTGAAGGGGGCCTTGCTTAAGGCCATCAGCGCCGAATGGAAGGGCGATCCGGGCAACGCACTCAGCGCACGGCTGGCGATCCGGGCTGGAGTACAGGGTGCCATGCAGACCACGGCGCGCGCCGCGGGCAAGGACGGCGGCAAGATGCTGGTTGTCCTCGCCGAGTTGGGTGACGCATCCGTGATTCCGCATGTGCTGCCGGCGCTCGCCAGCGAGTCCTCGCGCGACATGGCCATCCGGGTGCTGAGCCGCTTCGACGACACCAAGGTCCATCATGCGCTGCTGAACCAGTACGCGGCGGCCCCACAGCGGATCCAGGATGCGCTGCTGAGCCGCGCGAGTTCGGCACGGCTGCTGCTGGCGGCGGTGGAAGGTGGGCGCGTCGATCCGAGCTCGATTCCCACGGTGAAACTGAAGCAGGTGGCGGCGTATAAGGATCCGGCGCTCGACGCGCTGGTCCGCAAGCATTGGGGTGCGATCGCCGAAGGAACTCCGGAGGAGAGGCTTGCCACCGTCCGCCGTTTGAACAACGATCTGAGGGCGGGGAAGGGAGATCCGGCGGCTGGCAAGCGCCTCTACCTCCAGCACTGCGGCGGCTGCCACAAGCTCCACGGCGAGGGCGGCTCGCTCGGCATGGATCTCACTGCCGCCAATCGCGCCGACCGTTACTCCCTGCTCACGCACATCGTCGATCCATCCGCGTTCATCCGCAAGGAGTACATGACGCTACGGGTCCGGCTGCGTGACGGGCGCACGGTCTCGGGGCTTGTTCAGGAACAGAGTGCGGGCGGGCTCACGCTCGTTGACCACAACCACCGGGCCACACGCATTCAGCGCGCCGAAATCAGCACGGAAGAAGAGTCGCCGGTCTCGGTCATGCCCGAAGGGATCATCGAGAAGCTGACTCCGCAACAACTGCGCGACCTGTTCGCGCACTTGCAATCCGGCGCGGCCGTCAAAACTCCGTGATTGTCTGCTTCACACGCTGCGACGCGGTGGTATAGGTGGCGCGGAGTGTGTCGAGGAATTTGTCCGAACCCCGCCAGAAGGGGAATTGGCCCACGCGGTCCAGCAGCGCCGCGGGCTTGATGTCGGTGGATTCACCGAGCAGGTTCTCAGGCGCAGCTTTGCGCGCCCAAAACGTGTCCGGATTCTCAGGCAGCGGTTCGGCGACTTCCACTTCGGCCGCCTCTTCCTCTCCGGCCAGCACCTCGCTCGCCATCTCCACCTTGCGCCCGCCCAACAGCGCCATGAACTCCTCACGGCTCATGCCGCGCATCTTGAAAATCAGGAACGGGTCGCGGTCGAACTCCTCGCCGAGCAGATAATATACGGCGGCGATGTGCTTGCACGGGTTTGACCAGTCCGGACACGTGCAGCTCGTCTTCAGGTCCGACAGCCGCGTCGGGAACAGCGAGAGTCCCTCGCGCCGGAACGCCTGTTCGATTTCGCGCGGCATCTCCCCGGATAGAAGCTTCGCCGCGAAGATCGCCTGGCTCGACACCGCGCGTGCGAGCCGGTACCACTCCTTGTGGGACATGCCCTTGACGCCGATCCGGACCTGGTAGGGCTTCGGACGCGATCCCTGCACCTGCGCGATTACCACGCCTTTCTGCACTTCGACGGACAAGACCTGGCCCGACCGCGCGTAGGACTTCCCGCGTTCGAGCCGCGTCCCCATCCGCATGTTTTCGAGCACGGCCAGCCATCGCTTGGCCCACCAGCTCTCGCCGAACTTCTTCGACTGGACCTTGATCCCGCCCTTGTTCTGGCGGAGCCGTGGTGCGAACGTGTGTCCCTTGCGCTGGCCCTGACGCTGCTCTGGCCGGTGCTCGTCCGGTTGCCCGGCGCCCTGCTCCTGTCCCTCGGCCTGGCCGTTTGGCTGAGCGTTGGCCTGGCCATTGGGCCGGTTCGGGCGCCGTCCCCGGCGGCGGTCGCGGAAGTTGCGGCGGCCGCGGCGGAACCGGCGTCCGTCAGAATGGGCAGCACCGTTGGCTTCCCCGGCAGGAGCCGCGGGGGCTGCATCGGCTTTGGGTTCCGCGGGGGGCGGCGGTTCAAAATCCCGCGCGCCGCCCTGGATATCGGAATCGGTGTCCGGCATGGCGGTAGACCATGAACGGCGCCGCCGGCGGCTATTCGCCGATGGCTTCCGAACGCAGTGCGAAAATCTCCTTCAACTCAGCGTTAGACAGCTCAGTTAACCAAGCCTCGCCACCGCCGACGATCTTGCCGGCGATGTCCTTTTTCTTCTCGATCATCTCGTCGATTTTCTCTTCGAGCGTCCCCATGCAAACAAACTTGTGGACCTGCACGTTACGAGTCTGCCCGATCCGGAAAGCGCGGTCTGTAGCCTGATTCTCTACAGCCGGATTCCACCACCGGTCAAAGTGAAACACATGGTTGGCGTTGGTGAGGTTGAGACCCGTCCCGCCCGCCTTCAATGACAACAGAAAAACTGGCGGCCCGTCCTCCCGTGAAAACCGCTCGATCATTCTGTCGCGGTTCTTCTTCGGTACCCCCCCGTGCAAGAACAGCACCTCGCGCCCAAACGTCATTTCGAGGTGCTCCTTTATAATATCACCCATTTCCGTGAATTGGGTGAAGATCAGGCAGCGGTCGCCGACCCCCAGCACTTCCTCAAGCATCTCCGTCAACCGTGTCAGTTTGCCCGACCTTCCGCCGAGGCCTTTCTCCTTGTCCTTGTTCAACTGCGCCGGATGGTTGCACACCTGCTTCAACCGCGTCAACGTCGCCAGAACCACGCCGCGCCGCTCCATGCCAGTGGTGATTGAGAGCTGCGCTTCGGCCTCTTGCACCACGGCCTGATACAGCGCCGCCTGTTCGCGCGTAAGCGTGCTGAACACTTTGATCTCGAACTTCTCGGGCAGGTCCGCGATCACGTTCTTGTCCGTCTTCACCCGCCGCAGCACGAACGGACTGGTGAGCTTGCGCAGACGGTCCGTGGCGGCGTGGTCCCCGTAGAGCTGAATCGGCAGGAAGTACTTGCGCTTGAACTCTCCCTGCGTGCCCAACAGGCCAGGATTGAGGAATTCCATGATCGACCACAGGTCGCCGACGTTGTTTTCAACCGGAGTCCCCGTGAGCGCGACCCGCGTATCAGCCGTCAGTGCACGCGCCGCGCCCGCCTGCTTGGTGTCCGGATTCTTGATGTTCTGCGCTTCGTCGAGAATCACACCCGCCCAGTCGACATCCTTCAGCATGTCGAAATCGCGGTACAGCAGAGAGTAGCTCGACAGCACCATGTCGTGTTGTTTGGCTTCCTTGACGAATTCCTCGCCGCGCCGCCGCGACTGTCCATGGTGGATCATGATCGTGAGCTTGGGCGTGAACTTCTGCACTTCCCGCTGCCAGTTGCCCACCACCGACGTCGGACAGATCAGCAGAAACGGCCGCTTCTCACCAGTCTCGACCGCGCGCGAAATCGCCGCCAGCGTCTGGATCGTCTTGCCGAGCCCCATGTCGTCGGCCAGGCACGCGCCCAGCCGCCACTGCCGCAGGAATGCCAGCCACGAATACCCGCGGACCTGATACGGCCGGAGCTTCCCTTGCAGCCCC
The DNA here is from genome assembly GCA_016871015.1 of Acidobacteriota bacterium. Classification (GTDB taxonomy): domain Bacteria; phylum Acidobacteriota; class Terriglobia; order Bryobacterales; family Bryobacteraceae; genus SYLY01. The sequence continues at coordinate 13,566 of VFZX01000138.1, forward strand.
TTGGGCGGCTCCAAATCCTCGAAGGCAGTGTCCTTGCCCTGGAGCTTGTTCAGGAAATCGCCTACCCACCCCGATGCCGCGACACCGGAAAACTTGAGTGGACCTCCCGAGTGCGTCTCCGCCCCAAGCGCGATCCGCAGCAGCTCACCGAGGCTTGCCACCTCGCTCCCCTTACGCTTGAGGAACGCGGAGGCTGCTTGGATTTGCCCGGTATTGACCTCCACCCAGCGTCCACGGATTTTGGCCAGCGGCACCTTGAGCTTGGCCAGTTCGTCAAGCTCGGAGATCGACAACGCATCGTCGCCGATCGCCATTTCCCACTGGAACCGCACCAGCGAATCGAGCGAAATCGTGCCCGGCTCTTGCGGACTATTGACGTTCGCCCGGATCGCCAGAGTGGACTCACGCGCGCGTGTCCACCACTCGGGCAGGATCACTCCGAAGCCGCTCTGCTCGAGTGTGCCGGATGTTTCCTTCAGGAAGTCGTGTGCGCCGCGGGTGTCGAGGAGGAACTTGGCCGGAGTCTTCTTGCGGAGGCTGTTCTCGATCTTGGGATAAACGCTCGCCGCCTGTCCGAGCGATACCAGCAGATGCTCGCGCAACGCTGGCGCCTGCTTGGCCAGCGGACCATGCTTGTTGCCGTGCCACACATCATGCGCAGGCACCAGCAGCGAGGGATCGCGTGTCGACTGCAGCATGTACCGCACGACCCATTGATCGTCTTCGGCGCCCGGTTCCTCCAGACGGAAGCAGAGGCGGAACGGCGAATCCGCCGCGGCCTGCACGGGCCGCCGCCAATCGTGCACTTGTCCGGCGAGTTCCTGGATCTTGGGATCATCCGGCTCGATCCGGCCGTCGCCGAACCGGAGCAGGTGGATCCACTTGTCGTGCAGGGTGTGGAGCGGCCGGCGCCGGTCCGGGTCATCGGGCGACCGCACTAACGCATCGACGTTCTCCGTGATGAACTCGACCAGCACCTCGCGTGCCGATGAGTCGGGGGGCACTTCGTCTGTCTGCGTGAGAGCGCGCGCCGCCGGGGGCATCGCTCCCGCGAGGAGATGCAGCTTTTCGCTGTCCTGGCCCACGATCACCGGACGCCACAACGCGCGGAAGTGGCCATTCTCGGCGATCAGATCCGGGAGGAACTGCTGCCGGATAACGAGTCCCGCGGTGTACCACAGCGCGTCGGCCCAGTAGGCCAGGTCGTCGCCGATGATGACGCCCGGTGAGAGAAAGTTCGAGGCCTGCCTCCGCCGCGATCCTGTGATCGCCAGCAGGAGATGGCAACTCCCCGAATCGAGCGGGAACGCCGTCACCTTCCATGGCATGATCTTGGCTTCCGCCGGATCGGCGTCGACCTCGGCCACCAGGGTCGAGGAGGGGAACACCTTGGTCCGTACCGATGGCAGCCACACCACGTGTTCGCGCGCGCCTGCCGCCGGATCGAGAGGCAAGCCGATCCCGGCGGTGGCTTTGGCCAGGTTGGCTGCGCCACTGTCGAATGGAAAACGAGCGGTCGCGCGTGTACGGCGCTTTGGTTTTGCTTGCGCGGGTTCTTCCGGGGATTCACCCCACAGAAGCATTTGCCCGTCGCAGAAAGCCGCGTGAAGGACAATCATCGGGCCGAACTTTCATTGTACGTTATTAGAGCCGGTCCTGAAGGCCGGCCCGGATCCATCCATGAGACTATTGTTTCTTACCCCAGCCCTGCTCGCCGCCCAGACCCAGGCCTGGTGCCCCATTGTGCACGCCGAACACGGAATCGTCGCCGCTGAACATCCGCAGCAAGCGCTTGCGGGACTCCGTGTCCTCGAGCGCGGCGGCAACGCCATCGACGCGGCGGTTTCAGTCTTCTACGTGACCTCGGTGGTGGAGCAGAGCGAAGCCGGCCTCGGTGGCGACGCCTTCCTGATGGCCTACATCGCCAAGCTCAAGAAGGTGGTGGTGATCAATGGCAGCGGACCCGCGCCGAAGCTCGCCACACGCGAAGCCTATCTGAAGCTGGGCTCGGTGCCACAGGATGGGCCCCACTCAACCGCCGTGCCGGGATCGGTGGGCGGGTTCGACCTGCTCCTGCGCAAGTACGGCACGCTCGGCTACACGGATCTGCTGGGCGACGCCATCGATCTCGCGGGCAAGGGCCATATCGTGACCGCGTGGGGCGCGGGCAACTATGCGGCCGCGTTCGGCCGGATTTCGCGGTACGCGAGCACCGCCTCCGCATTCTATCCTCTGGGCCGGCCATTCCTTCCCGGCGAGCGCATGGTGCAGTCCGATCTCGCGCGGACCATCACCGCGATCCGCGACGGCGGCGCCGACGCGTTCTACAAAGGTCCGATCGCGCGGCTCACGGCGGACTACCACGAAAAACAGGGCGGGCTGATCCGCTATGAGGACATGGCCGCGTTCCAGGCAGAGGAAGCCGAGCCCATCCGCACCGCCTACAAGGGGCTCGATGTGCTGCAGTCGCCGCCGAACGCGGGCGGCATTTTCATGCTCATCGCGCTCAACATCGCCGAGGGCTTCGATCTCCGCAAGCTCGGCCATAACTCACCCGCTTATGTCCACGTGATCACCGAATCGCTGAAGCTTGCCTTCGCCGACCGGATCCCCTACATCGCCGACCCCAGGGTCGCGCGCAACATGCCGATCGCCGCGCTGCTGTCGAAAGAATACGCCGCGCTCCGCCGTGGGCTGATCCGCATGGACCGCGCGATTGAATCGGCGCCTCCTCCCGGCGATCCCCGCCGGATGCGCGCCGTCCTTGAAGGACACTCGATCGCTTACACCGATCCGTCCCGTCCCCGTGCGCTGCCAGCGGCCGCTGACGCGGGTGGAGAGCAGACCTCTTCATTCGCGATCGCCGACCGGTTCGGCAACGTGGTGTCGGTGACTCACAGCGTCAACGGCGGCTTCGGCAGCGGAATGGTCGTTGACCGCGCGGGTTTCGTGCTCAACAACCGCGCGGCCTACTTCGGACTCGACGCGTCCGACATCAACGTGATCGCTCCGGGCAAACGGACCCGGCAAGGCGCGATTCCCGCAATGGCGTTGAAGGACGGCAAGCCGTTCCTCGCATGGAATACTCCGGGCGGCGACACGATTCCGCAGACGATGCTGCAAGCCTTCCTGCGCGTGGTGGAGTTCGGGATGACGGTTCAGCAGGCGTGCGAGGCGCCGACTCCGATTACCCAGAACCTGCGCGCGTCCTATTATCCGCAGAAGGCGGGCGAGGGCCTGTTGCTCCCGTCGATGCTCTACCAGCGGATTGGCGCGGATCTGGCAAAGCTCGGCCATCCCGTGCGCGATACCGGAGCCCAGGAGCCGTACAAGGGGGCGCCGGCCGGGGCCGGGGCGATGAAGATGGTCCGCATTGATCCGGCGACGGGATTTTTCGAAGGAGGCGTGAGTCCCGCAAAGGACGATTACGTCCTCGGATGGTAGGTCCGGTCAAGGCCTGCCAACGGCGCTTGCGGGAGCGATCTGGACCGATGCAGGGGCCACCGGCGCCCAGCCCCATGGGATTTTTGAATGCGGCTGCCCAGTGCATGCTCAGTGTGCTGGAGGGCTTGTAAGCTGTCAATCGAAGTCCGCGCGCCAGATGCGGACCGCGGTTTCGGCAAGTTGCCGCTGGCGCGCCTGAATGGCGGAAGGGGACCACTCCTCGGAGACGATCTCACGCGTGAGCACATAGCCGCTGCGCGCGTAAGTTTCACGCTTGGTTTCGTACGGCGCGGATCCCAGGTCGCGGTTCAGCCGCGGTTCGAGAATCGTCATGTTGCCGAGGCGCTGCACCAAACGGCTCGCGTGCCCGGCGGTAAAGCTTCGGAACCACTCTGCCGCTGGATTCTCTGGCAGAACATGTTCAATCGTCCCCGGATCGACGCCCGGGTCGAGGCTCCGGCTGGACCGGTAGTTCTCGATCTCATACAAAATATGGCGGAGCCGGGCGCGGCTCTTTCCCGCCGCTGGAAGCGACAACGTGGCGAGCGCGGACTCGAACCGGTCGTCGTCGACATACGCTTCCCGGAAGAGTTCGAAGACTTGCCGCGGCTTTGACGCCGCGCCCTTGCGGATCTCCTTCGCAGCCCTATTGAAGAACGGCTCGATCTCAGCGGACGGCCGTCCCGCGACGCTCAGCCGGAATCCGGTGACATAGGCCAGCTTCAGAAGCCGCAGAAACTCGTCGAAATCGAACCGCCGGTGCGCGGCCAGCAGAACAGGGTAAAGCGGGGCGGCGTTGGTCAGGCTCAGCATCCGGACATACCGCCGCGCTTCCGGACTCTCCCGCCAGTAGTCGTGCGCAGGATCATTCAGCGCCGAGTACAGCTCCGCATCGATCTCAACTTCATTCAAAAAATCGATCACCGCTTCGCGCGACGGGACACGCTGTTGAATCGTGTGCAAGAGGCGCTCCCGGCGTACGCGCGGATAAAGCGACCCGAGGTGGCACCGAAGGAAATCGGGGATCTCCTTTTGACCGGCCGCCGCCAAAATCCGCTGCCACGTATTGTCGACGAAGCTCAGATCCGGACCGCTGCCTGAGGTCAACGAGTACAAGTAGTTCTTGACCAGATCACCCGGGCCAAGGGAAATCCCACGCGCGTTGAGGGTTTCGAAAAGCGTGTAGGCATTCAGGTCGTCGTTGACCTGCACCTGGATAAAAATCAACCGCGGCGCCACGGTCTCGTCCAGGAATCCGGCGAGGTCGGCGCCCGAAGCGTCGGCGCCGAACAGTTCGCCGAGGCGGCCTTCGAGGTAGAGTTGCGCCTCCCACAAGAGGCGGTTCGAATCCGGCAGCGCCATGGGATTCGGAGGCTTCCGGGCCTGGACCAGGTAGTCCTGGTAGAACGAATTGTCCTGCTGGTTGAGGACCAGCCTGCTCGAGTAGGTGAGGGACCGCGCGGTCCTCTCACCGACGAACGTCCGCCGTAGCAGCCGGGCGCGCTCGCGGTTCGCGTCGGCATCGATCCCGCCCGCCGCCAGGTTCTCGAGTTTCCGGACTACGGCCAGTGCGAGGATGCTCAGCGTCGCCAGACGCTGCTGTCCATCGATCAGGCGATAGGTCGTCTCCGAAACCCGCTGCAGGACGATCGAACCCATGAAGTGCCGGCCGCTGCCACCTCTGTGAAGGCCGGATAGATCTTCCCACAGGTCGCCAAGTTCCTCGGCGGTCCACGAGTAGTCACTCTGGAACAGAGGGACTTCGTAGGCCTTGCCGTTCGTCAGGATATCGGACAGGCGGACCGTCTGGACCGTGATCGGAACAGAATCGCTCACTACATCAGGTTAGCCCCAATACTGTTCACTTAAGAACATTTTTGTGATATCCTGTTTTAGGGCGATTGCCTCCACAAGGAGGCGATCGCATGACAATCACAGCCGTCGAGTCTTCCACACTCGCAGCGGTAGGCTAT
>VFZX01000139.1 GCA_016871015.1 Acidobacteriota bacterium
GGGCTCGGCATCGCCTCAATCTGGCGGCGAACCGCGTCCGCGGTCAGCAACAACCCGATCGCCCTGTTCGTTGGTGCCGGCTGTGATTCCATGCGGGCAACCTACCATGCCGCTCCCGCACACCATGCCAAAACCGGAACTTTCTACTTTGCCAGCATCCGGAACTTTCTATTTTGCGCCGACAAGTTCCGCCGCCAGTTCCTCCTGTTCCTTGTCCGTTTCGGCCTTCCAGCGTGCCTTGGCCCGGTCCCGGAACTTATCGAGCATCTCAAACCGCTGGCGCGCGGCGAGCACGTTCGACTGCTGTGTGGCGATGGCTGCGAGCGCCTGAGCGCGCTGCGCCGCGAGCGACCGCCGCGTGATCCCGGCATGTGCGCGGTAGGACTCATACGGACGATGCTCGCCGCCTGAGCCCGGCTGCCGCACGGCTCCGGAGGCCGCCGCCACCTGGCGGTCGAGCTCAGCCGCGGCGGCTTCAATCTCCCGCAGCCGTGTGAAACAGGCCTCGAGCTTGGCCTTTTCCTGTTCCATTTGGAGCTTCCGGAACGCGCGCACCCGCTCGAGCCGGAACGAGAACTTCTTCATGAGCGCGCGATCTGCTCCATGCGCGCGACCGTCTCTTCGATCGGCGTCCGTTCATCCGGCCGCTGGCGCAGGAATTCGTTCACCAGCGGCCGCAGTTTGATCGCGCGGTCAAGCCCCGGATTCGAACCCGCGGCATAAGCGCCCAGGTTGATCAGATCCTCGGAGGCATGGAATGCGGCGAGCGCCTCCCGGATCCGTTGCGCCGCCTCGCGTTGTCCGGGCGGAGCCACTTTGGCTGCCAGCCGGCTCACCGACTGCAGGATGTCGATCGCCGGATAGTGGCCCTGTGCGCCGAGCTGGCGGGACAGGATCACGTGGCCGTCCAGGATCCCGCGGACCGCGTCGGCGATTGGCTCGTTGAAATCGTCGCCTTCCACCAGCACCGTGAAGAGTCCGGTGATGGAGCCGTGCTCGAAATTCCCGGCGCGCTCAAAGATTCGCGGCAGCATGTTGAACACCGACGGAGTGTAGCCCTTCTGGGATGGCGGCTCTCCATTGGCGAGTCCGATCTCGCGTTGCGCCATCGCGAGCCGGGTAACGGAATCCATGATCAACAGCACATCCTTGCCCTGGTCGCGGAAACACTCGGCCGCCGCCAGCGCGACGTAGGCCGCGCGCAGCCGCAGCGGCGCCGGACGGTCGGAGGTGGCCGCCACCACCACGCTCCGCTTCAGCCCCTGTTCGCCCAGCTCATGCTCGATGAACTCGCGGACCTCGCGGTTGCGCTCCCCGATCAGCGCGATCACGCACACGTCGGCGGTGTGATTCTTGGCCATCGATCCGAGCAGCGTGCTCTTGCCCACTCCGCTGCCGCCGAAGATCCCGATCCTTTGTCCTTTCCCGCAGGTGAGCATACTGTCAATCGCGCGGATCCCCGTCACCAGCGGCTCACGGATCGGCTTGCGTTCGAGCGGCCCCGGCGGCGGACGGTACAGCTCGTAGGGAGCCCCGCCTTCGGGCAGCGGACGCCCGTCCATCGGCTGCCCAAACCCGTCGAGCACCCGGCCGAGCAAGTGCGGACCGGCCTGGATGCGCGCGTCCTCCGGGCGCGAGATCACCAGGTCGCCCGCCTGCAGCCCGTCGGCTTCTTCAAGCGGAATCAGGAGAACGCGGCCCTGCCGGAATCCGGTCACCTGCGCGCGGACCGTCCGGCCGCCGGGCGCACGGATCTCGCACAGATCTCCGGCGGCAACCGGCGGGCCCTCGGACTCAATCAACAGGCCGATCATCTCCACCACCCGGCCCGTCATCCGGCACGTCTCGGCCTGATTGAGATAGCGCAGGTAGCGCGCCAGATCGAAGTGCCGGCTCATGACCGCCTCACCAGGTCAGCGAATCCGCGGTCAATCTCCTGGAGCTGGGTCTCGACCGAGGCGTCAATCTGGCCCCGCGCTGTCTCGAGAACCACACTGCCCCGCACCAGTGAGCCATCGGCTGCAATCTCGACCCGCGCGGGAAGGCCGAGCGTGTCAAAGTGCTTCCGGACGAACGTGGCGTCGTATGGCGCGACCAGGATTCTGTGCAGCTCGCGTGTCTCGATCTTGGCCACCACTGCCTTCACAATACCGGTGAGAGCCTCCGGATCGGCGCTGATCTCGCGGTGCAGGATCCGCCGCGCCACCGCGACCGCGAGATGCACCAGGTCCTCTTCCATTTGGCGGCGCATCTGATTCCGGCTCTCGAGGATCTGCCGCACACTGTCCGCGGCGGCACTCAGGGCCTGCTCGTACTCCGCTTGGGCGTTGCGGCGGGCAAGCTCGGCCGCGGCTGCTTCTCCGTGCTTGACACCCTCGGCGAACCCGGCCTCGCGGCCCTTTTGCAACGCCTTCTGTTCCCCCGCCGGAATCGATGCCTCCAGTTCGCGCACGCGCAACGCCATGGCGTCAAGCTGGCTCTCCCAATCCGGAGCCTGGGTAACGCGGGCGGCCTCAACTTGATCCGGCTCCGGAACTGGCGCATCCGGCTCCAGCGTGGCCGCCGGCTCCTCGGCCATCGGCTCATATCCTGGGCACCGCTCCCATCGGAACGCCTCCACGGTTTCGCTCCGGACAATCCGCGCAGTCATCACATTCCTAGACAACGTACTGCTCGCCGACCGCGCCCTTCAGGCTCAACACACCCTCGGCCTCAAGCTGCCGCACGATGGCAATGATCTGCTGCTGCGCCGATTCGACCTCTTTGATCTTCACCGGACCCATCGAATCCATGTCCTCGCGGAGCATGTCGGCGCCACGCTGCGACATGCAATCGAGGAACTTCTGCCGGAGCTGGTCTGAGGTGCCCTTGAGCGCCAGCGTGAGCGCTTTCCGGTCCACACGTGTGAGCAGCTCCTTGATCCCGCCCTGATCCATCAACAGCAGGTCCTCGAACACGAACATCAGGTGGCGGATCGACTCGGTGAGCGCCACGTCCTGCTTTTCGATGCTGTCCAGGATCTCCTTGCTCGTTCCCGAATCGAGCCGGTTGAACATCTCGGCAACCGCCCTGACGCCGCCATACGCCTCACGGCTGAATTCACCCAGCGCCTTGATCTTCTGGCCGATGATCGAGGCGATCCGTGAAATGACTTCCGGCGAGATGCGCTCCAGGTTGGCCATGCGCAACGACACGTCGGCCCGCAACTCGGGAGGCAGCGACTGAAGCAACCCCGCGGCTTGCGAGGAGTTCAGGTGGCTTAACACCAGCGCGATCGTCTGCGGATGCTCCTTGTGAATGAACTTGGCCAACTGCTGCGGATCCGCCTTCTGCAGCGCATCAAAGCTCGCCGCATCGGCGCCGATCGCCTTCATCAGCCGGTCGAGCAGCTTGCGCGCCATTTCCGGCCCGTAGGCGTTCATCAGGATGTTGCGCGCCGTGTCGACTCCGCCCTTGATCACGTAGTCATGGGCAAGCGACATCTGGTAGCCCTCTTCGAGGACGGACTCCGACAGCTCCGCCGCCACCGAGCCCAGGCGCGCGATCTCACGGCTCAGCAGTGCTGCTTCTTCCTCGCCCAGGCGCGACATCACCTCAGCGCCCACCGCCTCGCCCAGCACGACCAGCAGGATCGCCGCCTTGCGGATCCCGGGCACCATGGTGACCGGCTTCTCAGTGTTGGTGATCATGTTTCTTAGTCGCTATCTCCGATCCAGGTCCGGACGATCTGCGCCAGCCGTTCGGGATTGTTCCGGGCTTCCTCTTGCAGGTGCCGGGCCAAGACCTCGGCCTTTTTGTTGGAGGCCGACGGCAACTTGAGATGCGCGTTGAGCGAATCGAGGATCTCGCGCTCCTGTGCCATTTCGGCGCGCTGCCTCTCAGCCAGTGCCGCGGAATGATGCGTATCGAACCGGTCGGCCACAGCGTCGGACGGACCAGGCAACTGCCCTGGCTCCCCGTCTCCAACCTCAGCTTCCGGAGGGCTCTCCGTGTCCGCGCCGGCAACCGCCGGGCGGCCGGCTCCCGGAATCGCTGTTTGAGCGTCGACCTGCACACTCAGCGTCCGGGAAGACTTCCTCTTCCAGAACATGATCCCTCCTCCCGCAAGCAGGATCGCCAGCAGGGCGCCGGTCAACCCAAGCGCCAGCGGGTCCTTTTTCTTCAACGCCTCCAGATACCAGGCCATCGGACTGGCAGGCGCAGCCGGAGCTGGGGATGGGGCTGGATTGGCGAGCTGCAGCGTCTGGTCGAACGGCAGGCTTTCCACCACCAACTGGTCCCCGCGGTCCGGCTCGAGCCCGACTGCTCCCGCGACAACATCCCTCACCGCCTTGAGCTGCTCCGGAGTCGGAGGAACCGCGACCCGGCGCTCCTTGCCTCCCTGCCCCTCCCACTTGAGATTGTGGTCGAGCAGGACCCCCGCCGAGATCCTCCGCACCGTCCCGTGCGGAATGTGTGTGCGCTTCACAAACCGGCTCGTCTGATAGTTGATGTTCTCCGAACGCCGCACCACCGGACCGGTTCCCGCCAGCCCGGGCCGCGATGTCGGCCGCGGCAGGTTCGAGGGAGCTCCGGGAACGCCCGTGGGCTGCACCTGGTTGGAGGTGTCTTCGGTGCGCTGCGAATTGGTCATCACCGACTTGCCCGGATCGAACGACTCCTCGCTCTGGTCGGCGGTCGAGTAGTCGACCTCCACCGAGACAGCCGCACGGAACCGGTCAGGACCGAGCAGCGGCTCGAGCGTCGAGTTCACCTTCGCCAGCAGGTCGCGCTCAATACCCCGCCGGTAGTCCGTCCGTGCGGCGTTCGCCTCACTCTCATCACCGCTCTTGTTCTGCTTCGATAATAGATTTCCGTGAATGTCGAGCACCGACACGGAGTCCGGAGCGAGCCCGTCCACCGCGTTCGACACCAGTTGCGCAATCGCCCCAATGTTCTTTGTGGAAAGCTCGCGCCCGGCACGAAGCTTCAGAAGAACACTCGCTTTGGCGGGCCGGCGGTGGTCCTGGAACACACTCTCCTTGGGCGGTGTGATGTGGACCCGCGCATTCTCGATTTCGGCAATCGTTGATATGGTCCTTTCCAACTCCCCTTCGAGCGCCCGGCGGTAGTTCACCTGTTCGCTGAACTCCGTAATTGCGAAGTTGGTCCGGTCAAACAGCTCGAATCCGATCCGGCCAGTCTTGGGGAGACCCGCGCCCGCCATCTGGAGGCGCACGTCGGGAATTCGCGACTGATGAACCCGGATCGTGGTCCCGTCCGGTGACAACCGGTACTCCGTCCCGGTCTCTTTGAGCTTGGCCACCACCTGCGATGCGTCTTCGGCCGCGAGGTTGGAGTACAACACCGCGAAGCCGCGCTCCCGGTTCCATTGCACCAGTCCCAGCAGTCCTGCGATGACCGCCACGAAACTGACAGCGATGACGATTTTTTGCCGCTGCGTCAGGCTCGCGGCCAGACGCTTCAATTGATCGAGCAAGCTAGAGCCTCAACTCCTCAGATCTGCATCCGCATGACTTCCTGGTAGGCCTGGACCACCTTGGTCTGCACCTGGAGAAACATGTCGAACGCGAGATCCGCGCGCTGGATCGCAACCGCAGCCTTGTGAATCTCCTCGTCGTCTCCGGCCAGGAACCGCGCCACCGACTGCTCGGCCCCGCCCCTGTAGTTCTCCACCCGGGCCACAGCCTCGGCGAACACGGTCTTGAATACGCCCGCGTCCTCAGGCGAGGCCACCGGCATGGCCACAGGAACTCCCGCAAGCGCCACCGCGCCGGGATCGGCCAGCTTTACTGCGTGTGGGTCAATCATGCGTCTACCTCAGCAGATCGATCGAACGGAAGATCATGTCCTTGACAGCGGTCATTGCACTGACGTTGGCCTGGTAGCCACGGGAGGCCGACATCAGGTCTACCATGTCCTCGGCCGGATTGACGCGCGGAAACCCGACATATCCGCGTGCGTCGGCGTCGGGATGTCCGGGAATGTAGCGCATCTCCGGCTCCCGGTCATCGATCTTGACCTCGCTCACAGCGACTCCCTCCACGTGCGGACCGAGTGCGTGCCGGAACTCGGAGGCAAACGCCGAAGCCTGTGGGCTGGTGGTGAACACGACGTCCTTGCGCCGGTAAGGCCCGCCCTCGGGCGTGCGCGTAGTCTGTGAGTTCGCAAGGTTTTCCACCAACACTTCAGCCCGCGCCCGCTGAGCCGACATGCCGCTGGCCGGCACCGACATTAACGCCAAAAGACTCATCCGTTTCTCCCTTCCTGAATCGCAGACTTCATCTGCCGGTACTCCGACTTCCAAAAACTCGATGCAATGTTGAACCGGATCGCGTTCTCCGCGAGCAGGCGCATCTCACGGTCAAGCCCTACGTTGTTGCCATCGTTTCCGGCCTTGAGTCCGGCGGTTTCGATCACCTCCGGAGCGTTGAACGGCAGTCCGGAATCCGCGCGCGCGAACTCGGCCTGAAAATTGATGTCACGCGTGCGGTAGCCGGGCGTCGCCGCATTGGCGATGTTGGTGGCAACCAGACGCTGCCGGACCGACAGCAGATCCATGTACCGCTCGATGGAACTCGCAAGGGGATTTAACACAGCGTGGAGCGTTGCAATCAGATGGCCAATGCCTGGCTCTGGTACAATGCCTCGCCATGGGCCACATCCACATGTCCCGCCGCGACCTGCTCCGGTCGATCCCCGTCTTGACGTCCGGCTCGCTCCTGCTTCCATTGCGCGGACAAAAGCCAGACACTTCGAGTCCGGCGATCATCCGTGGCGCCATCCGCGACCAGCGGACGGGCAAGCCGGCCGCCGCCAAGGTCCGGTTGATTGAAACCGGGTCCGGGCGCGTATTCATGCCCGAGAACAGCATCAAGACGATGCCGGACAAGCGCCATTACTTCTACGCCAAAGGGCGGTACGAAGTCGCGGTTCCCGCGGGAAGGTACCGCATCGAGGCGGTCCGCGGCATCGCGCATGAGGTAGCCGTGGGACACACTGAGGTCGGCGCGGGGCTCAATCATACGGTCGATCTCGATATCCCTCCGTTGAAGGATCTGCGCGCGTCGAATTGGTACTCGGGCAACACCCACACGCACTACCACCTCACGATCGACGAGAATCCGGACGACCGCATCCGCATGGTCCCGCCGGCGGAGGACCTCGATGTCAGCGTGTTGAGCTATCTGATCCGCAACGATTCGCCCTACATCACCAACCGCTACAAGGTCGGCCGGCTTCCGCAATTCTCACGCGACGGCACCATCATGGATATGGGTGAGGAGGCGCGCAACAACAAGGCCTTCACCGATTTTGGCTACGGCCACGTGCTGTTCCTGAACATCCCGCGCCCGATCGAGCCCGTGTCAACGGGTCTGCTGGCCGCGGATCCCAAGTCGCCCGACTATCCCACGTTGTCAACCCTATGCCAGCAGGCGCAGGGCCTGGGCGGGACCACCGTCTGGTGCCACAACGGATCCGGCATGGAATCGCCCGTCGCCGCTGTCCTCGGCCTGATGAATGCCTACAATCTTGCCGACGGCCTCGAAGCCCACTACACGCGCTACTACCAATTGCTCAACGCCGGACTCCCCATCGCCGCCTCTTCCGGAACCGACTGGTGGATCTACGATCACAACCGTGTCTTCGTGCAGGTGGAGGGCAGCTTCAGCTATGACACCTGGATCGCCGGGCTGCGGGCAGGCCGTACGTTCGTCACCAACGGCCCATTGCTTGAGTTCACCGTGAACGGCCGGGGTCCGGGCGCAACGGTCACCAGCCCCGAGGGGAAGCTGCAGGTGCGGGCCGAGGTCAACTCGCGGATTCCCTTCGACCGTGTCGAGATTATCCAGGACGGGCAAGTGGTTGCCGATCAACCTTCCATTGAGGGGCGCCACGTGCGGCTGGAACGTGAGCTTGACCTCAGCCGCGGAGGCTGGATTGCGGCGCGGGTGTCCGGGACGGCAAAGACTTATGCGGGATATCCGGTGTTCGCGCACACAAGTCCCGTGTATCTGCGGGTGGATGGAACCGGGTTCCGGCGTGCAGAGGCGGCCGGCGCATTCATGGACGAAATCGAGCAATCGGCGCGCCTGATCCGCAAGACTTTCCGGTTTGAAAACGAGCGGCAGCGTGCACTCGCGGCGGGGAAGTTTGAAGAGGGACGGAGAGCGTTCGGCAAGCTGCTCGCAGGCGCGTAGATTTCCGAAACATTTCCGGCCATTCCTGTTACGATGTGGTATGGCCCGTCCACCGACATGGTTCGACCATCTGGATGACGCCGTCATCGCGCTGCATCAGTTCCCTGCTCCGACTGTCGAGCGTCCGGATATTGAGCGGCTCTTCTGCCTCAGCCGGCGCGATGCCATCCGCCTGCTCCACAAGTTCGGCGCCGAGGAGCGCAAAGACCGGCTGACGATCGGGAGGGACAAGTTCCTGCGCAGCTTGAACGAAGTCCGCCAAAGTGCCGAGTTCCTGGCCGAACGGCGCCGGCGCGAGATCCTGCGGGAGAAGCGGACCGAGCTGCGGCGCCAGAATGCCGCGCGCGAGTATCTGCTGCCGGTGCAGTCGCAGCCACAGGCACCCGCGGCCGTGCTTCCGGATCCGGTGAAGCTGTACCGTAACCGGCTGGTGGTCGATTTCCCGGATGGCGCGCACGACGAGCTGCTGGCGCGGCTGCTTGAAGTGGCCCGCACCGCGCGCGATGATCCTGAGGGCTTCCGGATCGCTGTCGAGGAGGCTCCCCGCGGTGGGTGAGCTCCCTTTCCCCGTCCGTGCGGGCGAATTCGAGGGACCGCTGGATCTGCTGCTCGCACTGGTCCGGTCACATGCGGTTCCCCTGGATCAAGTGCCGCTCTCGGCGATCACCGGGCAGTACCTCTCCTACATGAAGGAGGCCGAGACCTGCCAGGTGGATCTCGGCGCAGAGTTCATTTACATGGCGGCGACTCTGATCCATATCAAGAGCCGCATGCTGCTGCCGGTGGATCCGGCACTGTCGGCCAGAAACGCACCGGATCCGGGCAAGGAGCTGATCGACCGGATCCGGGAACACGCCGCCGCCAAGGAGTTCGCCCAGGTCCTCAAGAGCCGCGGGGAAGTCGAGCAGTGCTCCTGGTCGCGGCCGGGGCTGGCCGAGTTCCTCGACACGGCCGACCCCACTCCGTCCGGCGCACTGAGTGCCGGTTCCAGCCGGGCCAGTCTCGCCGATTTGATCGATACGCTGAGCTCGGCGGTGGCCCGGGCCCGTACCCAGTCCCGGCTGACGGTAGATTCTGACGGCGTGACCATGGAGGAGCGGCTCGACTGGTTCCGGCGGCAGGTCTCGGCTGGCGCAGCCATCCGCCAGCCGTTCACCATGCTTGCCAGCGGCGAGCCGCTGCTGCGGGCGATCTGCCTGTTCCTCGCGCTGCTGGAACTGGCGCGCCTGGGCGAGGTGACACTCGATCAGGCCGGGGAGGCCCTATGGGTCGACCCCGGTCAGCCGATCCCGCCCCTCCACAGAGCCTGACAGAACTCGGCCCACGGGAAGATCTCTATCTTTCTGCCGTTGGCCGTAATGGTGCGCTGCACTGGCTCCAGGCACACAACAACCGCTCGCGCCTCGGGGTACTCGTCGAGAAAGCTGTTGAGCCCCCGCAGGTCGGCGCGCCGGACATCGCGCGCGAGCTTGACCTCGATCGCCGTCTGGCCGTAGTTCAACACGAAGTCCACCTCGGCCCCGGCTTTGGTCCGGTAGTAGTGGACCGGCTGCCGGGTCTCGCGGTAAGAGATTGACGCGAAAAGCTCGTGGGCGATGAATGTCTCAAACAGGTGTCCCGCCTCCGGTCCCATCAACGCGGTGATGCGGACGCGGCGGAGCGCGCGCGCCAGTCCTGAATCGAACAGGTAGAACTTGGGCGTCGAAAGCAGGTTCTTCCGGCTCCCCGGCTTGGCTGGGAGCGGCTCCAGGAACCGGCCGATGAGGGTGTCCTGAAGGATCTCGAAGTAGGAGCGCACAGTCTTTGCGTCCACTCCGACATCGGTTGCGATTTTGGTGTAGTTGACGATCTCCGTGTTCATGATGCCCATCACGTCGAGGAAGCGCGTAAAGGCCGCCAGATTCCGGGTAGCGGCCTCGGCGGCGATCTCCTCTTTGAGATAGTCGTCGACAAAGGCGTTCAGCAGGCGGTCCGGCCGGGGTGAATCGTAGTGGGAGGGAATCAGCCCATGTGTCAGCGCGCGAAGCAGATCGAGGTTCGGCACCTCGTCGGAGACCAGCGGAAACATCTCGAAGCGCCAGGCGCGGCCGCCGAGCAGGTTGGCCTGTCCACGGCGCAGCTTGCGGGCGCTCGATCCGCATAAGATGAAGGAAAAACGGCGGTTCTCGATCAGCCAGTGAACCTCGTCGAGAAGGTCGGGCACCTTTTGCACCTCGTCCAGGATGACCGGGCGGGTGAGCTTGTCCGGCGGCGAGGAATCCAGGATCTCGCGCAGACGCGCCGGCTCGCGGATGAGATCGTTGCGAAGGCGGGAATCGAGCATATCGAAGAAGAGGGAATCCGGGAACGCCGCCTTCAGGAAAGTGGACTTCCCGACTTTACGCGGCCCCCAGACGAAGACGGACTGGCCGGGCGGAAGGTCGAGCAGGGCAGTTCGGATGTACACGGGAGGGCCTCTTCCTGATTGTACGTCTTTTCGGGGAACAGGATCCAAGCAAAGACTCCTTTTCAGGAAGTAGCTCCTATCCAACCAGGATAAAAGGGATGACGTTCCTGATTAGGCGTCTTTTTCGGGAATACGATCCCTAAAAAGACGGCTTCTTAGATGCCCTCGCCTGACGAGAAATCGTCCGGCAGAAACACCCCGCGCCGCTCCAGCTCCGCCAGAATGTGCTCCACAGCCGCCGCATCTCCAGGCGGCAGCCCGTCCGGCCCGAATTCGATTAACTGCCCTCCCAACAACATGATAGCGTCGGCCCGGTCTTCCGCCTCCTGCGACGCCTCCGAGCAGATCGCGATGATCCCGGCCCCGTTCAGAACGCGCGCCGCCTCCGGCAAAAGATGGGTCTGAACGTTATCTGTCAACGCCTGGACCAGGCATCCGCGGTCGAACAGCCGTCTCTCCAGGATCCAGGCCACATTGGCCCGCGCCGTCAGCCAAACCGTGACCGCCTGATGCCGGGACCGGGTGATCCGCTCAGCCGCCGTCACCCGCCCCGTTTCGACCCTCGCGATTTCAGCCGCCGGCCGACGTGCCGGACCCGCCTGCTGTTCCTCGATCATCCCGGCGGCAAGTGTCGCATTTGTCACCGGATCGATCAGGATGAAACCACCGGTGGCGCGGTTTGCGGCATACGGATCGAAGTACAACGGACGCGTGGTTTCGATGGTCACCGCGCCAATTTCGTTCAGTTCCAGGTGCCCCGCTGGCTGCCCGCTCAGGTCGTCCACATTCACCCGGTGCCGGATCCGGGTGATCTGGGCGGCGGTCTGGTGGCTGGTATGCTTCAGCAGGTATCCGCGATTCACTTCAAGCGGAGCCGCGCTCATCCACACGATCGAGGCGTTGAACCGGCGCGAGACGTGCGGCATCCGCGCCGGATCCACCAGCATGTCGCCGCGGCTGATATCGATCTCATGTTCAAGTGTCACGCACACCGCCATCGGGGGGAACGCTTCGGCGAGGTTTCCGTCGTGCGTAACGACTTCCTTGACGCGCGACGTGCGCCCGGAGGGCAGGGCCATCACGCGGTCTCCTGGCTTCACCACCCCGGAAGCCACCGTTCCCGCGAAACCGCGGAAATCGAGGTCCGGCCGGACCACGTGCTGTACCGGCATGCGGAAATGCGTGTAGTTGTGAACGCTTGTGATCGGTACCGTTTCGAGATACTCGAGCAGCGGCGGACCGCTGTGCCATGGCGTCCGCGCGCTGCGGTTCACCACATTGTCCCCATCGAGGGCGCTGATGGGGATCGACAGGGTTGCCGGCCGGCCCAGCCGTGCGCAGAAGCTCGAAAACTCGGCTTCGATGGCGCGGAAGACTTCTTCGCTAAAGTCGACCAAGTCCATCTTGTTGACCGCCGCCACCAGGTGCGGGATTCCAAGCAGCGCCGAGATGTAGGCGTGGCGTCTGGACTGCGGCAGCAGCCCTTTGCGCGCATCGATCAGAATGATCGCAAGCGACGCCGTCGATGCCCCGGTCGCCATGTTCCGCGTGTACTGCTCGTGGCCCGGGGTGTCGGCGATGATGTACTTGCGCCGGGGCGTTGAAAAGTAACGGTAGGCGACATCGATCGTGATACCCTGCTCCCGCTCGGCTTTCAGACCATCGGTGAGCAGTGAAAAGTCGATTGCGCGGCCACTCCGGTTCACGCGCGAGTTCTTCACCGAGTCAAGCTGGTCCTCGTAGACCGATTTGCAATCGTACAAGAGCCGCCCGATCAGAGTGCTCTTGCCGTCATCGACGCTGCCAGCCGTCGAGAACCGGAGCAGACCGGTGGTGTCGTTCGACGATAGCAACTCCTCGATCGACGCCACGGACTAAAAGTACCCCTCGCGCTTCTTCACTTCCATCGAGCCTTCCTGATCATGATCGATCACCCGGTTCTCCCGCTCGCTGCGCCGGAAGGAAATCAACTCTTCGATGATCTTGGGCAGGGTGTCAGCCTCCGACCGGATCGCGCCCGTGCAATAGGTGCAGCCGAGCGACCGCATCCGGCACATCACCATCTGCGGCGATTCGTTGGGAAGCAGCGGGATTCCATGCTCCAGCGGAATGAGCGAAGCCCCCCGCACCACCATCGGACGCTCCTTGGCGAAGTAGAGCGGAACGATGGGGATGCCCTCCGCCCAGATATAGTGCCACACGTCGAGCTCGGTCCAGTTCGACAGCGGAAAAACGCGGATCGACTCGCCTTTGTCGACACGCGCGTTGTAGAGGTTCCACAACTCCGGGCGTTGGTTCTTCGGATCCCACTGCCCGAACCGGTCTCGGAAGGAGTAGATCCGCTCCTTGGCGCGCGACTTCTCCTCGTCGCGCCGGGCGCCACCGAACGCCGCATCGTATCCGCCAGCTTCGAGCGCGTCGAGCAGCGCGCGGGTCTTCAGTTGGGCGCAACACTTCTGGGTCCCTAGCCGGAACGGACTGGCGCCATCCTCAATCGCCTTCCGGTTGGTGTGTACGATCAGGTCCGCCCCAATCGACCGCGCGAAGGAGTCACGGAATTCGATCATCTCCCCGAACTTGTACGTCGTGTCAATGTGCAGCAGGGGAAACGGGATCGGGCCGGGGTAGAAAGCCTTCTGCGCCAGCCGGACCATCACCGAGGAATCCTTCCCGATCGAGTACAACATCACGGGCTTGGCAAACTCGGCGGCCACTTCGCGGATAATATGAATACTTTCGGCCTCGAGCGCCTTGAGGTGCGAGAGCGAGAAACCCACTGGATCTATTGTACCAATGTCTATCAAGATTGTCGGGATTGCAGCGCTGTGCGCAGTCCTTCAAGCCCAGACGCCACCGCCGGAACAGCGCCTCAACCAACATCGTGTCACGTTCCGCCGCTCGCCCGCACCCGAGCCCGGTGCGGAAACCCAATTGATCCCCTCCCTGGTGGACGGCATCACTGACGCCCGGCAGTGGCCGCGGCGGCGGGCCGGGATCGAGAAGATGTGGCTCAACCTGCTCGGCAAAGTAGAGCCCCATGGCGCTGACAAGAAGTGGTTTGGCGACATCCGCAAGGTCCGGGTGAACAGCACCCAGGAAATGGACCGCTACACCCGGATCGACCTCGAGATCCCGATCGAGAAGGACTTCTTCCAGAAGCATCTGCTGTTAATCCCAAAAGGCCAAGGCACGGGCCCCTTCCCGGCGGTCATCTGCTGGAGCTCGAGCACGCCGGACTACCAGGAGCCTGAAAAGTGGTGGGGAGGCTGGCTCGCGTCCCGTGGCTACGTTGTGTTGACGAGCTGGTCGTTCATCCGCTTCTACCGTGACGGCGTGAACTACTCGCGCAAGGCGCACGAGAAGGTCTACGAGCGGTTCGGACACTGGCTGGCGCTGGGCAAGATGGTCCACGACGCCAAGCGCGAGGTGGCCTACCTGCGCTCGATCAAGCAGGCGCGGGTCGATCCCAAGCGCATCGGATTTATCGGATTCTCGCTCGGCGCCAAAGCCGCGGTGTATGTCGCTGCTTTCGCGCCGGAAATCGCGGCCACCGTGGCGCTCGACCCGCACATCGCTGTCAACGGAGGCACCAACTGGCTGGACCCGTGGTATCTCGATGCCACGCGCAAGTGGCCGGACATCGCCACGGCTGAGGGGACCGTGCTGAGCCTGCTCAATCCCGACAAGCAGCGGCCGGGTTTCGAGCACGACCACCACGAGTTGCTCGCGCTCACCGCTCCGCGTCCGTTCCTGCTGATCGGGGGAAGCCACAAGGAGGACACTGGCGGCGATTCAGATGACCTGCAAAGCTGGGGCTATTTCAACCGCGCCCGCGAGGTGTACCGCTTGCTCGGCGTGGAAGACAGAATCCGGTTTGCGTCCACCAATGACGGACACAAGGCGACCGGCCCCAACATTGACGCGGCCTGGCAGCAGTTCTTCGAGAGGTGGCTCAAGCGATGAGGGCGGTGATCTGGATCCTGCCTCTGGTGGTGTCCGGGCAGGACATCTCCGGCTCACGCATCCGCGCACACGTGAAGTTCCTGGCGAGCGATGCGCTTGAGGGCCGCGGTGTGGGCGCGCGCGGTGGAGCGCTGGCAACCGAATACCTGGCGTCGCAACTCGCGGTGGCGGGAGCGAGGCCAGCCGCCGCCAGCAGCTACTTCCAGCCCGTACCGCTGGTCAACGTGCGGACGCTGCCGGAGTCAACCTTGTCCGCCGAATCGGGCGGGCGGACGGTGAATTTCACGTGGCTCAGCGGATTCGTGGGGCAAGCACTGACCCAGGCTCCGCTTGAAGAGATCGATGCGGACGCCATATTTGCCGGCCACGGGATCTCGGCACCGGAGTACGGATGGGACGACTACGCTGGCGCCGAAGTCGCGGGCAAGGTAGTGATCCTGTTCACCAACGAGCCCCAATCGGAGGATCCGCGGTTGTTCGAAGGCCGCGCACTCACCTATTACGGGCGATGGACCTACAAGTACGAACAGGCACTCCGGCACGGGGCGCGGGGCGTGCTCATCCTGCACACGCCGCAGACCGCCGGATACGGATGGGATGTGGTCCGGAATTCGTGGGGACGCGAGGAGGCGCACGTGAAGGCCAACGGCGCGGCTTTGCAGCTCGCCGGATGGCTGAGCGGCGAGGCGGCTGAGCAGATGGTGGCCTTGTCGGGCCAGACAGTGGCGGGACTGGTGGCGCGGGCCGGAACACGAGGATTCCGGGCGTTTCCGCTCGGTGTCCGGATCCGGGGCCGGATCCATACGGCCGCGCGCGGCATCTCGGCGAACAACGTCGCGGGGATCGTGCCGGGCGAGCCGCTGGCGGGAGAAGCGGTCGTGTTCACCGCGCATTGGGATCACTTGGGCCGGACCGAGGGCACGGGCGACACCATCTTCAACGGCGCCGTGGACAACGCCACCGGCTGCGCCATGCTGATCGAGATGGCGCGCGCCTGGGCGGACCTGCCCCGAAAGCCACGCCGCAGTGCGTTGTTCCTGTTCACCGCCGCCGAGGAATCCGGCTTGCGGGGCGCTGAGTACTACGTCAAGCAGCCTTTGGTTCCCCTGGCCAAGACAGCGCTGGTGCTGAATTTCGATTCGTTTCATGGAGCGGGACGGCCGCGTGACGCGGTGCTCGAGCGCTCGGAGCGGACCACGTTCTGGCCGGTGATCCAAACCGTCGCGCAACGGTTCCAGTTGGCGATCTCACCGGCGGCGCGGCCCGAGCAAGGCAGTTTCTTCCGGTCGGACCATTTTCCCTTCGCCAAAGCGGGTGTGGCTGCGTTCAGCCTCAACGGCGGCCGGAATTTTTTCGGCGATGAGAGCGCCGTCGCCGCCCGCCTGAGCGAGTACGGGGCGCAGCGCTATCATCAGCCGGGGGATGAATACGAAGACAACTGGGATTTCGCCGGAATGGAACACCTGGCGCGTTTCGGAATGGCGTTGGGCCTGGAGGCGGCCAACGCGGAATCGGTGCAGAAGTGGGTGGAGGCCACGCCTCCGCCGCCTGTTCAAAAGAAACGGCGGCGCTAGTAGTCTAGACTAGTTTGGCCGCGGGCGCGGAGTGGCGTCGGCTTGGCTGAGTCCCATCGACCACTTCACCGCCTCGATCCACATCTTCTGGACATCCGGCCTGTTCCAGGAATCCTCGCGATGTCCGAACGTTGAATAGAAGACGCGCCCTTTGCCGTAGTTGCGGATCCAGGCGACGGCGAAGTCCTTGTCGGTGCGGCGCACGTTTTTGTTGGCCAGGTCGATTCTGGAGGCGTCAAGGCTCATCAGGACCCGGACACGGTCGCGCGAGAAATCCTTCACCTGGTAGATCTCGTCCATGATCGAGAACGCCTTGGGGAAATGCTTGACGATGGGATTGTCCGGATCCTCGACGATCACCGGCGCCTGGAATTGGTTCCAGGGGTGCAGGTCGAAGTAGCCCCCCGTCATCTCGCCGTACTCCGGCCATTTGTAAAACGTATCGATGGCGCTGTGGACGCCCACGAACCCTTTCCCGTCTTCACGGACGAAGCTGAGCAGGTCCGCTTTTTGCGAGGCGTCGAGATCGAGTTCACCGGTTGTGTAGAACAGCACGGCGTCGAAGAAGTCGAGGTTCTTGGCGTTGCCGCCGAGCTTCTTCTTGGTGAGCAGGTCCGTATCGGTCCGGATGTAGGTATCCCAGATCCCGGTTTCCTGGCCGAGCTTCCAGATCGTCGCCAGGCCATGCGAAGTTGCGTCGTGGTGGAAGCCCTTCACCTGTCCGATGGCGAGCAACTTCTTGCGCTTCTGAGCGCTCGCGGGAATGGCAGCCAGGATCACCGCCGTGACGAGGAGGATGCGAATGCAGCGCCGCATGGGCCTCATGTTCTCACACTTTCTGGACGCGTCTCAAGGTGTACAGGTCAGCCGGAACGGCGCTGTTCTCGAGTTTTCTCCAATCGTCGTTGACGTGGACCATCTTGCCACTGACGTGGTTGGACCTCTCCGACGTCAGAAACATGGCCAGCGCAATCTGTTTTTCGGCCGGGATCCCGCCGGTGAGGCGAATACTTTGGGCGTTTTCGAGTTCCTTCCATCCCGCCTTCATGCCCGCGCTCAGGATCTCGTCGGTCATGTGGGTGTATGCGCCTCCAGGGGACATGCAATTCGCCTGGACGTTGTGCTCCCGGAGTTCATCCGCGAGCGTCTCGACAAACCGGATCACCGCCGTTTTCGAAGCCGCGTACGGAGCAAAGCCGGGCCTGGACTGGGCCCCGCCTCCTCCGCTGAGGACCAGAATCTTGCCCGCCCGGCGCTTGACCATCTCCTGCAGAAGGGCCGCGCAGGTGTTCATCACACCGATCAGGTTGGTTTCGATGGTCTCGATCCAGGCCTTGGAGCTTCCTTCGAGGAATGGCCCAATGGGCCCCTGGACAGCGGCGGCACAGATCACCGTGTGCACCGGACCGAACTTCTCGCGCATCCGGTCGGCGGCGGTTCGAAGTGCGTCCGCCTCCCGGACGTCGGCACGCAGCTTCATCGACACGCCGCCCTGATGTTCGATCTCCAAGTGAGTGAGATCAAGTTCGGTCTTGCTGCGCGCGAGCAGTCCAACTTTCGCCCCAGCGCCGGCAAAACCGAGCGCCAGCCTTTTTCCGACTCCCCGGCCTGCACCCGTGATCAGGACCGCCCGGTCTTTAAACTCGCTCATCCGTTACGCACCCTCATCAAGGTAGTACAATTCGCGTTCCGGCGCTACTGTGCGTCTGGGGTATACTAGCGGAGGAATTCCCGAGAATCAATTTTTAGGAGGTCAATGAGCAAAGAAGATTGCATCGAGATGACAGGCACGGTGGTGGAAAAGTTCCCGGCCGGCAAGTTTAGTGTTCAATTGGATGCCGAAAAGCTGGTGCTGGCGCACCTTGCCGGCAAGCTGCGCAGGAACCGGATCCGCGTGCTAAAAGGCGATCGGGTCACGGTCGAAATGTCGCCGTATGACCTGACCAAAGGGCGGATCACCTACCGGCACAAGTAGCCGGGCGTGGGAAGGCTGAGCGGCCGTTCACGCGAAAATCGAGAAAATCTTCGCCGGCACCCGCACCGGCAGGATAAGTCGCTGAGAACAAGACAAATATAGTTCCACGAACCTCCGTTCTGGGGCCATGTAGGGTGCGGGAATTTCGCCTCTCTGTGAGTTGCGCCAGCTACGCTCAACGCGGCTGGAGGCCAAGTGCCCAGCCACAGAGGAGGCATAATTTCATGAGATCGGTGATTGGGTCGCGGATCCGGCGCAATGGCGGGGACGGATACGGGAACGACTTGGTGGCGGCGCTGGCGGGCAAGGTGGTGGGGCAAGACAAAGCGGTACAGGCGATCGTACCGTATGTCCAAATGTTTCAGGCGGGCCTTGCGCCGGAGGGACGGCCAGTGGGGGTATTTTTGCTCCTCGGGCCGACCGGAACTGGGAAGACGCGGACGGTGGAAGCACTGGCGTCGGTGGTGCACGGGAACGAGAAGAATGTTCTGAAGATCGACTGCGGAGAGTACCAGATGGAGCACGAGGTGGCCAAACTCATCGGCGCACCCCCGGGATATCTTGGGCACCGGGAAACACAGCCCATGCTGACGCAGGCCAAGCTGAACGCGGTGACGAGCGAGAAGTGCGGACTCTCACTGCTTCTGCTGGATGAAATCGAAAAGGCAGCGTCGTCCATGGGAAGGCTGCTCTTGGGTGTGCTGGACAAGGCCGCGCTTAGGCTCAATACTGTTCACTTAAGAACATTTTTGTGATATCCTGTTTTAGGGCGATTGCCTCCACAAGGAGGCGATCGCATGACAATCACAGCCGTCGAGTCT
>VFZX01000140.1 GCA_016871015.1 Acidobacteriota bacterium
GTCGAGCACCTCCGGTCTCGACCAGCGCTTGTCGAGGTTGTAGCCGACATTTGCCGATCCTCCTGCGCATCAAGGAATGTCCGGGCGACCGGAACGAATCGCCCAGCTTCATCGAATTTCGCGACGCCCTCTGGTCTAGAACCCGCCATGCCTCCAAACAGTTGAAGACACTCGACTCTTATTGATATCGTATAATGGTGCCCTCACCCTGGGCACTCCCACCTCATCCCACTCTCCCCTGGAGGACATCCTCGAATGGAATCTCTGATTCGGCGCGCTCTGCCTTGCGTGCTGACCCTGTTGCTTGCGGCGATCCTGTCTTTTTCGCTCGCTACACCCGCTCTGGCGCAGGAAGAAGGCTGCCACGGCGAAGCCTGCCTGAAGATCCCGGATCTCAACCAAGCCACTTTCTTTGACGGCATCGGCGGCCGCTCGCTGCTCATGGTGGGAATTCTGGTCTCCTTCCTCGGACTCGGCTTCGGTCTGGCGATCTACAAGCAGCTTCAGGCTATGCCGGTCCATTCCTCCATGCGGGAGATCTCCGAGCTCATCTACGAGACCTGCAAGACCTACCTTCAGACGCAAGGCAAGTTCCTGCTGATCCTCGAGATCTTCATCGGGGCGATCATCGTCGTCTACTTCGGATTCCTCCAGCACTTCGAATTCATCCGGGTGCTGATCATCCTCGCGTTCAGCCTGGTGGGCATTGCCGGGTCCTACGGTGTCGCCTGGTTCGGCATCCGCGTCAACACGTTTGCCAACTCGCGCGCCGCTTTCGCCGCCCTCCGCGGGAAGCCGTACCCCTGCTACGCGATCCCGCTCAAGGCGGGCATGAGCATCGGCATGCTCCTGATCTCGGTCGAGCTGCTGCTGATGCTGTTCATCCTGCTGTTCATCCCCGGTGACTACGCCGGACCCTGCTTTATCGGATTCGCCATCGGCGAGTCGCTCGGCGCAGCGGCCCTTCGCGTCGCAGGCGGCATCTTCACCAAGATCGCCGACATCGGCGCCGACCTCATGAAGATCGTCTTCAAGATCAAGGAAGACGACGCCCGCAACCCCGGCGTCATCGCAGACTGCACCGGCGACAACGCAGGTGACTCAGTCGGACCCTCGGCCGACGGCTTTGAAACCTACGGCGTCACCGGCGTGGCCCTGATCAGCTTCATCCTGCTCGCCGTCAAGGATCCGCTCGTCCAGGTCCAACTGCTGATCTGGATCTTCGTCATGCGCGTCATGATGGTGATCGCCTCGGCCGCGTCCTACTTCATCAATGAGATGATCGCCAAGAGCAAGTACCAGGACGCCAGCCATATGAACTACGAGCACCCGCTCACCTTCCTCGTGGTGCTGACTTCGGCCGTCTCCGTGGTGCTCACCTACGTGGTGAGCGCGGTCATGATTCCCAATCTCGCCAACGACAGTTCCTTGTGGTGGAAGCTCTCTACGATTATCACCTGCGGAACTCTCGCCGGCGCCATCATCCCCGAGCTCGTGAAGGTCTTCACTTCGGTCGATTCCCGCCACGTGCGCGAAGTGGTCACCAGCTCGCGCGAAGGCGGACCCTCGCTCAACATCCTCTCCGGATTCGTCGCGGGCAACTTCAGCGCCTTTTGGCTCGGCCTGGCCGTGCTTCTCCTCATGGGGGCCGCCTCCTACGTGGCGACGATGTTCCCGCCCAACATCATGCTCGCGCCCGCGGTATTCGCCTTCGGACTGGTGGCGTTCGGATTCCTCGGCATGGGTCCGGTGACGATCGCGGTCGACTCCTACGGCCCGGTGACCGACAACGCGCAGTCCGTTTACGAGCTGAGCATGATCGAGTCGATTCCCGGCGTCGAGAAACAAATCAAGAAGGATTTCGGATTCGAGCCCCAGTTCGAGGCTGCCAAGCAGCACCTGGAGGAGAACGACGGCGCGGGCAATACCTTCAAAGCGACCGCCAAGCCTGTCCTCATCGGTACCGCCGTGGTGGGCGCAACGACGATGATCTTCTCGATTATCGTGTCGCTCACCGGAGGGCTCAAGGCGGACATGGTATCAAACCTGTCGATCCTCTACCCGCCGTTCCTGCTCGGACTCATCGCGGGTGGCGCGGTCATCTACTGGTTCACCGGCGCCTCCACCCAGGCCGTGACCACGGGCGCATACCGCGCGGTCGAGTTCATCAAGGCCAACATCAAGCTCGAAGGTGTCGAGAAGGCCTCGGTCGAAGACTCCAAGAAGGTCGTCGAGATCTGTACCCAGTACGCCCAGAAGGGCATGTTCAACATCTTCCTGACCGTGTTCTTCGCGACCCTTGCTTTTGCGTTCTTCGAGCCGTTCTTCTTTATCGGATACCTGATCTCGATCGCCCTGTTCGGGCTCTATCAGGCGATTTTCATGGCCAACGCGGGCGGCGCGTGGGACAACGCGAAGAAGATCGTCGAGACCGAGTTGAAGGCCAAGGGTACGGATCTCCATGCGGCCACCGTCGTCGGCGACACGGTCGGCGACCCGTTCAAGGACACCTCCTCCGTCGCCCTGAATCCGATCATCAAGTTCACCACGCTGTTCGGACTGCTGGCGGTCGAACTCGCCGTGTCGCTCGCCAAGGGCCAGGCCGGCCTGACCACCGGACTATCGCTGGTCTTCTTCGTGCTGGCGCTCGTGTTCGTCCACAGATCCTTCTACGGAATGCGGATCGAAAAGTAGCCCGTTATTCCCGCTTCCGCTCGCACCTGCAGCAATCGCTGCAGCGCGAGCATTTCCCGCACAAGTGGTTCCGGCACGCATCTTTGGTGCAGTAGACGCAGATGGTCTCGCTCGATTCCTCGCAGATCGAGCAGGTGAACGTATAGGAAGCGGTTTGTACCGGGGTCATTTTGCCTTTGGCGCGGCGGGCTTGGGCGGCTGCGGGCGCTCGCGCAGGATCGTGTCGCGGCAGCGTTGCGCTTCACGGTCCATGATCTTGAGCTCCTGCTCGCGTGTCGATACCAGCTCCATGAGGTAGGTCCGCAACTGCGTTCGCGTGTTTTCGGTCTGGGCCAGGGTGTCGAGCAACGAATCGGCCAGGTCGGGATTCTGGTACTTGCGGGCTCCGTTGCCAAGGGAGTTCATCAGGCTTTCGAGCGACTGCAGCCGGAAATAGAGATCGAGCAGAGGAGTCATCCGCTCGGGATCGGTCTCAAGCTCGCGGATCTGGGCCGTCAACTGCGAGACCTCATCCCGCAGGTTCTGGTGAATCGACTTGTAGGCCGCCGGTGCACCTTTGTTCGTCCAATCCGCGGGCCTCACCTGTTCGATCACCGGCCGGAGCCGCGCCGTGCCCTCGGCGAGCGACCGCAGCACCGGGCGGATTCCCCACGTGGGCGTGACCCCGCCGGGCTGTTGCGCGAACGCGGCGAGAGCGGCACCCAACAACAAGATCCGCACGGGGTTACTGCGGTGGCGGTGGGGGAGGCGTTCCGGGCGGGGGCGCTGAGCCGCCGTCCTGGCCTCCGCCGGCCGTGTCGCCCACGGGTCCGCGCGATCCTGGAATCTGAGGTCCGCCGCCGGCGCCACCTCCGCCGCGCTGCTGCCAGAGTGCGGTGTCGAGCGCGTCCAAGGCGGCACGCGCGAGACGTCCGAAGATCGCTCCCCGGTCCACGCGGGCGCGGGCGAGCGGTGCATTCTTCGTGACCCGCAGGGTGTCGCCGTCGCGGAGCACGCGGGGCCGTTCATTGAAGAACATCACGTGCCGCACCGCGACCTCGCCTTCCTGTACCGTCACTTCGGTCGTATCGTCTTCCTCAACCTTGACGTCGAAGGTGGTGCCGCGCACCGAGATCACCGCCGTCGGCGTGCTGATACTGGTGTTGTTCGGCAGTCCGCCCCAGCGCTGGATGTGGACCTTGATGGTCCCCAGAATCACGTCGATCAGGTTGGTGATGCTGAAGTCGTTCCGGAACGCGACCCGTGAGTTCGGGTACACCGTAAAGGTGCTGCCGTCGTTCACCTGGAACTCCGCCGCTCCGTCAGGACCCGTGACGATCACTTCTTTCGGGTTCACCGTGTCGCCCACGCTCAGCGCCCATGGCAGGCTCCCGCGCATCACCGACACCCGGCCCTGGATCGACATCGCCTTCGCCGCAACGTTCGCCGGACGCTCCCCCGGTCCGGGAACCTGAGCCAGGCACACCCCCGCCAGGGCGGCGGCAAGCGCAGCCAAGCGGAACAGCCTCGACTCGAACGGACGCTTCATGAGGAAACTATCGCTCAGACCTCAGTCTACATCAAAATTGCAGTGCAATTTTAGGTCCGGGTGCGGTTCGCGGTTGCCGCCCTAGGGTTTTCAGCCACTTTAACCGATTTGAGACTGTGAGCGTCCGGTAGAATGGACTCATACATGTGTCGTGCCGCCACACTCCGGAGGTCCAGTGCCCTGCTGGCTCTGGCCGTGCGCCTGCACGCCCAGGAAGTCGAATGGCGCCAGGTAGGCCCACTGGTTGTGGACTCGGGCCTCGCGGGTCCAGCCGGGGGACCGGTGAGGCGAGTGTGGTACTCGCCCGATGGCGCGATCCTGCACGCTCTGCTTGCGAACGGCAAGGCCCTTCAAACCAATGACTTCGAAACTTGGCTGCCATCCGCGGCACAGCCTCCCGCGGCACAGGCGATACGTATCCAGCCAAGCCAGGTGAGCTTCCGCGGGAAATCCCTGCTGGGCGGGGATCTGGCCGACGCCGCCGTGTCTCCGCGCGATGGTGAAGAGCTGGCCGTGGCCACGGCTTCAGGTGTATGGCGAAGTCTTGACGGCGGCGGATCCTGGGCTGGGCTGAACGACACACTGCCAAATTTACCTGGGGAAAAAATACTCACCGCCGGGAAACAAGTGAAAATTCTGGCTTCGACCGGTGCTACGCTGGCCTGGGATCCGGCCAACCGCGGCGGCTGGAGCCCGGCGAGCCACGACGACCGGGCACGCGAGGAACTGATCCGGCGGCTGAGCCAGGGACTCACCGAACCGTTGAGCACGGCGGTTGAAGTGGATGCGCGCACGGCGATCGTGGCCATCCGCGACCGGATCCTGAGAACCTCGAACGGAGGGCTGTTCTGGGACGATGCCACGTCGAACCTGATCGCTGGCGCAGTCCACGGAGTGGCAGCCGATCTCGAGTCCGGGGCGATCTACGCCGCCACGGCCAACGGCCTGTGGGTGACCTATGCCGACCTGCGGGCGGCCGGACCCGCCGGCCAATGGACCCGTGTCGGCGGCAACCTCCCCGTGGCTCCGGTGCTCGATGTCCGGCTGGATGATCCCGGCAATCAGATCTACGTGTTGACGGAAGGCTACGGAGTCCACGCCGCGATGGCGCCGCACCGGTTCCGCGATCCCCGCGTGGTCAACGCGCTCGACCGCTCGGCCCGGGCGGCAGCGCCCGGATCGCTGTTGTCCGTACTCGGCGCCAAGCTGACGTCGGCACGCTCGGGGAGCGTCGAATTTCCAATCCTCGCGGCATCACCTGCCGAGACCCAGTTCCAGGTCCCATTCGGCGTGACCGGCACTTCGCTGTCGCTGGCCCTGACCGACGAACGGGCCCGGCGCCGTGAGGTCCAGGTCCCGTTGCGCACGGCCTCGCCGGCGATTTTTCTCGACCAGGACGGCGCACCCATGATCCTGGACGCCGACCGGGGCGTGCTGGTGGATCCTGGTGTAGCAGTGCATGCCGGGTCGCGGATCCAGATTCTGGCCACAGGCCTCGGGCGAGTGACGCCGGACTGGCCTACAGGGCTGCCCGCGCCCGCGACCAACTCTCCCCGCGTGAACGCGCCGGTGCGTGTGCTGATTGACCGGGTACCGGCCGCCGTGACGCGCGCCACGCTCGCGCCCGGCTACGTCGGATTCTATTTGATTGAGGTCCGGATTCCGGATGTGGTCAACAACGGTCCGGCGGAACTCTACATTGAGGCTGGCGGCCAGCAGAGCGGCCGCGTCACGCTGCAACTGGTCCAGTAACGGTTAGCCGTCGGCGAGCTTCTTGCCCTGCTCGAAAATGTCGGCGGCTTCGTCGGCGATCTTCCGGCCCCGGTCAAACAGTTCGCGTCCGCGTTCGGCCAGCTCATGGCCGCGCTCCTCCAGAATGTCCCGTCCTTCGCGCGCCTTGCGCTGGATCATGCCTCGGGTTTCCTCGCCGCTTTGCGGCGCGAACAGCAGCGCGATGGTCGCCCCCAAGGCCGCGCCCGCGACGAACCAGATTAATCTCGAATCTTCGTTGTCTGCCATAACCACATTGTAGCGGCTCAGTAGCCGACTCGCTTGTCGACGATGTTTTCGAGCGGCTCACCGGTCCGGAAGCGCTCGAAGTTCTCGATGAAGAACTCCATCGCGTTGTCGGTCCAGCCGGGGGTGTGGTCGGCGGAGTGCGGCGAAAGCAGTACGTTGTCCAGTTCCCAGAACGGATGGCCTTCAGGCAGCGGCTCTTTGTCGAAAACGTCGAGGACCGCGCCACGGATCCGCTTCTCCCGCAGCACCTCGACCAGCGCAGCCTCATCGATAACCGGACCCCGGCCGACGTTAATGAGCACCGCGCTTGGCTTCATCGCGGCGAGCTCGGCGGCGCCGAGCAGTCCTCGCGTGCCCGGGGCGTTGGGACTGCATACGGCGACGAAATCCGACGCCGAGAGCATTTCCTTGAGCCCGCCGGGCCCATACACCTGGTCGACGAGAGGATCCCCCTGCGACATCCCGGGACGGCGCCGCAGCGCGAGCACCCGCATCCCGAACGCCTTGGCCAAATGCGCGCAGGCTTGGCCAATCGACCCGTAACTGACGATGCCAAGGGTCTTTCCGTGAAGCTCCCACACTTCATCGATGTTCACCCAACGGCCTTCGCTCTTCTGCTGGTTCATGAGCGCGACCTTCTTGTCGAAGTACAGCATCCCGCAAAACGCGAATTCGGCCAGGGAGCGGCTGAAAACCCCCTTGCCATTCGTCAGCGGGACGCCGCTTTCGATCAGCTCGGGGAATAGCGAGTTCTCGACACCCGCCGAGAACGAATGAACCCACATCAGGTTCGGGCACATCATCCACACCTCGCGCAATAGCGCGGCGGGCAGCATCAGGTTCATGAGGACCGTGGCCTCGGGGGCAGCATCCCGGAACATGTCCACCTGGTTCCCCACCACGATGCGGGTCTCGGCGGGCAGCTTTTCGAGCAGCCGCAGGCAGGATTGGTTAGGCTTGGAGACGACAAGCAGAGTAATGGGCTTCATTGGACCTGACGCATAGTGTACCTTGCGCGCGGCCATCGCTGTGCGGGAAACTGGCATTGTGGCCGGCCGTTGTACCTGTGGTGCGCAACTCTACGAGGACTCGCTCTTTTGCCACCGCTGTGGCAAGCCGCAACGCGAGCTGACTCCAGTGGAGGAATCGCACGAACCGCCCCCGCTGCCCCAGCAGCCGCTTTACGTTCCGGATCCGTCGATGCGGCCGGTGCCGGTTTCTGACGTCGGCTTCGGCGATCGCAACGCGCTCCGGACCGCGATGCTCGCCGCCGCCATCACCACGCTGCTCATGACGGTCCGGCTGCCATTGGACGCGTTCTTCAAGATCGTGTGGCTGCTCTCGGCCGGATTCCTCGCGGTATACCTCTATCAAAAGCGTACCGGGCAGCCAGTCACGCTGCGGACCGGAGTGCGGCTCGGCTGGCTCACGGGGCTGTTCTGCTTCATGATTCTGCTGGTATTGATGGTGGCCTCGGCCGTGGCCGTGTGGAACAGCGCAGCGTTCGCTGAAGAGCTGCGGCGCCAGCTTCAGGCCAGCGCGCAGCCTGGTGTCGACATCGAGGATCTGATGCGGTTCATCGAATCGCCCACCGGAATGGGCGTGATGATGCTGTCGATATTGGTGGTGGCGTTTCTCTTCTTCACCGGTCTTCCGATGCTTGGAGGGGCGCTGGGCGCGAAGGTGCTCGAGAAGGAGTGAAGCGCTTCACCACCCACACGCCGGTGAAGATGATCAGCAGGGCAATCGTCTCATTGAGACCGAACAGCTCGCGGTAGAACATCCACCCCAGCGCGGCGGCGACCAGCGGATTCACGTACGTGTAGAGCGACACCACCGCCACGGGCAAGTGATCGAGCGCGTAGAGATAAGCACTGTAGCCGACGACCGACCCGAACGTGGCCAGGTACAGCATCGCGCCCGTTCCGCGCGCATTCCACTGCACCGGCTCGTTGGCCGCCAGCGCCGGACCCAGGAACACCAGGCCCGTGGCGAACTGCTGCACGGCCCCATTGACGATCGAATGCGCCTTGGTCGGATAGCGCATCTGGTAGATGGACCCGAAGCTCCAACTGATCGAGCCAAGCTGCAGGATCACGAATCCCTGCCAGGCATGTCCACTGAGTCCCTTCTCGATCAGGTCAGGGATGAACAGCAGTGCCGCGCCGCAGAATCCCGTGAGCATCCCGGCCACGGTTGGCGCTCTCAGCTTCTCGCCACCGGGAATGATCGCCTCCATCCCCGCCAGCCAGAACGGCGAGACGGCGATGAACAGCGCGGCGAGGCTGCTGGGAATCCGCTGTTCGGCGTAGACCAGGCAGCCGTTGCCAACCCCCAAAATCAAAAGCCCCGTGACGCAAGTGACGAGCAGCTCGCGCCCACGGGGCAGATACAAACCCTTCCACCAGACCGCCGCGAGCATCACACTGCCCGAAAGCAGGAAGCGCGCGGCGACCAGAGTCAGCGGTGGGAACGATTCGAGCGCCATCTTGATTCCCAGGTACGTGGTGCCCCAGAAGAAGCACACCGCGGCGAGGGCAAGATAGGCTTTCAGTCCCCGCTCTCCTTTACGCTTTGGCTCCGGTCTTCATCTTGTCTCGCAACTCCTTCAGGACAGCCTTGCGGCTGAGCTTGATCTTGTTGCCTTCGAGGGCGAGGACCTTCACCTGGATCTGGTCGCCTTCCTTGAGTTCGTCCTTCACCTGCTTGATGCGGGTCTCGGAGATCTCGCTGATGTGCAGCAGTCCGTCGGTGCCCGGGAAGATCTCGACGAATGCGCCGAAATCAACGATGCGCACCACCTTGCCCAAGTACACCTTGCCGATCTCGGCCACGGCGCAGATGTCATTGATCCGCTGCAGGGCGCGGCTGGCCGAATCGCCATCGGTGGCAAACACGTTCACGGTTCCGTCGTCGGAGACGTCGATCTTGACGCCAGTTTCGTCGATGATCGAACGGATCATCTTGCCGCCCGGCCCGATGAGCTCGCGGATCTTGTCGACCGGAATGGTGACGGTGTGGATGCGCGGAGCAGTGGGGGAGAGCTCCTTGCGCGGCTCGGCGAGGGTGGCGACCATCTTGTCGAGGATTTCCAGACGCGCGCGCCGGGCCTGTTCAAGGGCTTCCGTCATGATGGCCGTGGTCACGTTCGGGACCTTGATGTCCATCTGCAGGGCGGTGATGCCCTCGCGGGTACCGGCGACTTTGAAGTCCATGTCCCCATAGTGGTCCTCGGCGCCCGCGATGTCAGTGAGGATCGCGTAGCTGTCGCCTTCCTTGACCAGTCCCATGGCGATGCCCGCGACCGGAGCCGAGATCGGCACGCCCGCGTCCATCAGGCTCAGCGTTCCGCCGCAGACCGAAGCCATTGAACTCGAACCGTTGGATTCGAGAATGTCGCTCACGATGCGTAGCGTGTAAGGGAAGGACTTCTCGTCCGGGATCACCGCCGAGAGGGCGCGTTCAGCGAGCGCTCCGTGTCCGATCTCGCGGCGGCCGGGACTGCGCAGGAACGCCACTTCGCCAACCGAGAACGGCGGGAAGTTGTAATGGAGCATGAAGCGCTTTTCGGTCTCGCCGGAGGGATCCAGCAGCTCGATGCGTTGGGCGTCTTCCTTGGTGCCGAGCGTGGTGGTGACCAGCGCCTGCGTTTCACCACGGGTGAACAGGCCGGATCCGTGCGTCCGGGGCAGCAGGCCTACTTCGCAATCGATTTGGCGGATCTCGTCGAACGCCCGTCCATCGGGGCGGTGGCGCTTCTGCAGCATCTCGTCGCGGAAGATGCGCTCCTTGAGGCGGTCGAACAGTCCGCCCGCTTCCGCCTTCTGTTCCTCGGGAACGGACTCGATGGCCCTCGCCTTCTGCTGATCGACGCGCTTGTAGCTTTCGAGCTTGGCGTGCTTCTTGGTGTCGAGTGCGTCGGTGAGGTCGGAGCGGACGAGGGCTTCAATCTGGCCGTACAATTCTTCGTTGACCGGGGCGGCCACGAATTCGCGCTTCGTTTTGCCAGCCTTTTCGGCAAGCTGCCGGATTCCGGCAATCAGGATCTTGCAACACTGGTGGCCGAACTCGATACACTTGACGACGCTCGCCTCGCTGACGCCGCGTCCGCCGGCTTCGACCATGACGATGCCGGATTCGGTGCCCGCAACGACGATCGAGAATTCGGCTTCGCGCTGCTCATCATAGGTGGGGTTGGCGATCAGCTTTCCGCCCACGAGGCCCACCCGGAGTCCAGCGAGTGCGTGGTGGAACGGGACGTCGGAAATCGCCAACGCGGCGGCGGTTCCGGCGATGGCGAGCGGCGCGGGGTCGTTCTTGGGATCCGCCGACAGCACCATGGCGATGATCTGGGTGTCGCACAGGAAGCCTTCGGGGAACAGCGGGCGGATCGGGCGGTCGATGATGCGGCTGGTGAGGATCTCTTTTTCCGAGGGGCGTCCTTCGCGCTTGATGAATCCGCCGGGGAATTTTCCAGCGGCGTAGGTGTACTCGCGGTAGTCGACCGTGAGGGGGAAAAATCCGGCGCCGGGTCTTGGGTTCTCATTGGCGCAGGCGGTGACCAGCACGTGGCTCTCACCGGACTTGACAACGACTGATCCACCGGCCTGCTTGGCCAGCTTGCCGGTCTCGAATGTGATTTCGCGGCCGTACAAATCGACCGTGACAGAATGTACCATTGAACTCTCCTTGATTCCTGATCAAGGGAGGACTGCGGAGTGGGACCCCGGCGCGGGAAGCCTCTTCAGCGAGTAGGCTTAGCGGCGGATGCCGAGCTTTTCGATCAGCGTCTTGTAGCGTTCGGGACTGTGGCGCTTCAGATAGTTCAACAGCCGCCGCCGCCGCGCAACCATGAGCAAGAGTCCCCGCCGGGAGTGGTGGTCCTTCTTGTTGGTTTTAAAATGCTCGGTCAACTGCTGGATGCGAGTGCTGAGGAGGGCCACCTGGACTTCTGGCGAACCGACATCGGTCTCGTGGGTGCGATATTTGTTGATTACCTGCGAACGAACTTCAGCCGCCAGTGCCATTTTAAACTACGAACTCCTCGTCTTCCTTTAATGTCAGATTATTGTTCCATTACAGGATAGCACATCTACCGCGACCGGTCGTCTTTCCTGGTGAGGGCCACTGCCGCCGCAGCTCCGCCGCCTCCCGCTACGGCAAGCACGATACCAACCTTGGTCCCCGCCGACACCCCGCTGGTAGACCGCGGCTTTGGAGCCGGCGCAGCCGGCGATCCCTTTCGTGGCGGAGCCACTGCATCCGCACCAATCTGCTTGGCGACGTCGGCGCAGCCGCCCTGCTCGACACGCGTCAACGTCGTGACCTCGACAATTTGGGCACCCGAGGTACCGGGACGCGCGGATCCGTTGGCTTGGACGCGATTCCCTACCTCGCCTGCCAGATCCACGCCCGCGGGCCGCAGCTCCACTTCCATCCGCGTGGTCTGATCGAAGATGACAAACCGGCCGCCTTTGCGCAACAGACATCCGACGAAACTCGATGGGAGCTGGGTTCCCTGCTGCGGCTCGAACTCGAGCGCCGAACCCGCGTCGACATTGGCGATCAGCATTCCCATGGATCCACGCACCTGGACGCGGCCGGCGCTCGGCGCCACCTGGACACTGCGCGGCCCCCGCATCGCGATCGTGGCCCGGGTTCCCTCCGCTCCGGACATCAGCAGGCTCACCGCCTCCACCCGGAGTCCGGCGGCGGAGTTGACGTCGATCGCTCCCTTGTCCAGTACCACCCGGCCCGAGTACACCTTGACTTGCGCGCCGGGGCTGAGAGACATGCGCCCGCCTCCGGTCAGCGAAAGCGAGGCGCCATCCCGCGACTCGATCACCGCGCCCTCTGCCAGTGTCGCCGTGCCGCGCACCTGCACTCCGTTGAGGACAAAGGCGCCGTTGGACACAGCCATACCTGCGGACGCCGCGATCGCGGCAGAGGCGAATAACGGAAACAGAACCGGAGCAATCACGCTTGCCCTAGAGATGAGCATGGGTTCATTGTAGTAAGAAAGCTCGCCATCGTGTTGAAAGCCTTTGTACGTGCCCTGAGCAGTACTGTCCTCGTCTGGGCGATGTACGAATCCGCAAACAAGGGGACAGCCGACTACCACTTCCACCAGCAGACGCGGGAGGGCCTGCTGCGCGCGGCTGAACTCGACCCCGCCAACGCCCGTTATCTCACGGCGGCGGGGATCGTCGAGCAGCGCGAAGGCGGTGGCAGCACTGGCTGGCTTTCGCGTGCGCAAGCCGCTTCCCCTTCGGACGAATCGATCGCACGGGAACTCGGTCTCGCACACGAGCTGGCAGGCAACACATCCGAAGCCGAGCGCCACCTTCTCGCCGCCGCAGCCCTCAGCCGCAAACACGATCCGGCCTGGGCGCTCGCCAACTTCTACTTCCGTGCGGGCCGCACGGAGGACTTCTGGAAGTGGGCGCGCGAGACACTCGTGATGGCGCCCATCGAGCCGTCGCTGGTGTTCGATCTTTGCTGGCAAGTCTCGCCGGATGGACCAGACATCGCCCGCCGCGTGTTGCCGGAGCGGCGCACGGTCCGCCTCGCCTTCGCTCAGTATCTGGTTTCCCGCAAGGATCCCGCGGGGGCCGCCGAAGTGGTCCGCCCGGTGGCGATGCAAATTGCAACGCATCCGGCGGAAGAACAACGCGCGGCTGTGCTCACCGATCACCTTGCCGTTGCCTACCAGACCGAAGCCGCATACCTGCTTTGGAAATCCCTGCGCAATCCCGCCTATGAGCGCTTTGGTGGATTCCAGTGGCACGGCCAATACGCCCGCCAGGCAGGAACGGCATTGCGCGTCGAACTGGACGGCGGCCAGGCTGAAAGCGCGATCCTGCTGCGCAAGCTGATCCCAGTGCGGTCCGGCCAGCTACTGACGTTGCGATGGACGGCGGAGATGAACCTGCGCAGCCCGGCGGGACCGCTGCGCCAGTCCGGTGTCCGTTGGCGGCTGACGCGCTGGAGCCCCAAACAGGAGCCGCTCGCGGAGTCTGAGCTCATTCCAGCCACTGGCTCTAATGGTGGACAGTTGACCGCGGTATCAGCATTCGACGGCGGCGTCGCGGCCGTGCTCGAATACCAGCGGCTGCGGGGCAACATGCGCGCCGAGGGAGAGGTGGTGATCCGGAGTCCAGTATTCGAGGCCGGACCATGAACCGCGTCGTGATGGCGGCGCTCGCTTTCGGAATCCTGATGGCCTGGCCGCAGTACCAGTGGCCCTGGCGGCTGGAACAGATTGTCCTGCTGGGCTGCGCCGCCGTGGCTATGTGGCAACACACGGGCCGATGGCAGCGGCCATTGCTGATTCTGCTCGCTCCCGCCGCCATCGCCGCGATTCAACTGGCTACGGGGAACACTGTGTATCCATGGGCGACACGCAACGCCATCGTCACCTGGCTGAGTTGGTGCGCGGCGGCCTGGCTGGGGGCGCGCATCCCGCCGCGGACCGCGGTCCGCGCGCTGGTGATCTTCGCGACGGCGGTCGCCGCCGTAGCCACCGTGACAAATTTCATCGCGCCGGGCAAGGCGTTCGGACTGTTCGCCACGCGCTATGAATCGCGCATCATGGGTCCGTTCGAGTACCCGAATCAATTCGCCGCGTTCGTGGAGCTTGCGGTTCCCGCGGCTCTCGCCGGAATGTCCACCGCGGGAATCGTGACCGCGGCAGTGCTCGCGGTGTCCGTTGTCGCGAGCGGATCCGTCGGCGGCACGATCATCGTGTTCGCGGAGATGATCGCCGTGTGGGCGTTGACGTCGTGGCGTGCGCGGGAGTCGCGATCGCGTGCATTCCGTGGAGCGGCAGGTTTGGGCGCGCTCGTCGCGGCGTTCGCGCTGGTCACGGGATGGGAGATTCTCGAGGAAAAGTTCTTCCGCGGGCTATCCTGGCCCGAACGCGTGGTGCTGACCAAGTCCACCATCGCCATGGCGGCCAGCCGCCCCATCACCGGATGGGGTCTCGGAACCTGGGATCTGGTTTATCCCCGCTACGCCACCTTTGACGACGCGCTGCACGACAACCAGACGCACAATGACTGGGCGCAGTGGACCGCGGAAGGCGGATTGCCGATGCTCGCCGCAATGGTTGTAATCGCGCTGATGTTCGCCCGTGCCGGATGGAAGACGCTCTACGGGCTCGGGCTGGCCGCGGTCCTGATCCATTGCATCGCGGAGTATCACTTCCAGCAGCGGCCGGCGTTTGGCGCGTTTTACTTCGCCTGGGCGGGAGCTGTATGGGCGGCGTCTACTTCGCCTTCGGCTTCCACACGCGAGCCAATTCCTGAGCTTGCGCCAACTGCTCGCGGCTCATGATCGCGGCCACCTTGTCGCGCTCGGCGAGAGCCTCCGCGTCGCCTTCCGCCGCGGCCAGATTCAACCACAGATGCGCTTGCAGGAAATCCTGCCGCACTCCGCGCCCCGCCGCGTACAGCCGGCCGAGCTGGGCTTGCGCGGGAGCGTACCCAGCGTCCGCGGCCTCGCGGAACCAGCGGCTGGCTTCGGGCAGATCGATTCCCACGCCGATCCCTCTGAGGTGCGCCACGCCGAGCTCGTACTGAGACGCAACGACGCCGGACTCCGCGGCGCGCTTATACCAGGCAGCGGCCGCCGCGGGATCCTTGGCGACTCCGGTCCCTTGCGCGTAGTTCCGCGCCGTCAGGAATTGCGCCTCCGCGTGTCCCTGCTCGCCGGCCTTCAGGTAGAGCGCAGCCACCTCTTCCGGGACTGCCTTCCCCGCGCGTCCGCTCGCCAGCAGGTCCGCGAGCCGGAATTGCGCGTCGGAGTGACCTTGATCGGCGGCGAGACGCAGCCACTTCATCGATTCCGCGTCGTTGCGCGTTACGCCGCGTCCGCCCGCATACACCAGGGCGAGCTCGTATTGCGCGTCAGCGTTACCCTGGGTTGCGGGAACCTGAAACAACTTGAGCGCATCCGGACCGTCGAACGCGGGCGCCCGTCCGCTTTGCTGCAACAGGCGGAGATTGAAGAACGCACCCGCGTGGTTCTTGAGCGCCGCTTCACGGTACCACCGGACTGCTTCCGCGTCGTTGCGCGCGGTGCCACGGCCGTTGGCATGATGGAATCCCAGACTGTACTGCGCTTCGGTATGTCCCTGGTCGGCGGCCCGCTGGAACCATCGGACCGCTTCGGCGTCATTCACCGCGGCGCCTGATCCGTTCGCGAGCAGCGTGCCCATCAGGTACTGCGCATCCGCGCCCCCTTGCGCCGCAGCCTTGGCGATCCACTGGGCACCTGCCGCCTCGTCCTTGGGCACCAGCTTCCCTTCACGGTGCAGTTTCCCGAGATCGAGCTGCGCGGCTGCGATTCCGTTGTCGGCCGCCGCCGTCAGATACGAGACGGCGCGGCCCGGATCGCGCTTGGGATCGAGCAGCATTTTGCCGGCCTCGTACTGGGCGCCTGGGTGTCCCCGGTCGGCGGCGGAGGAGAAGTAGTTGAGCGCGGTGTCGGGGTCTCGCTGGATCTGAGTCCCATAGGCGAGCAACATTCCGAGAGCGTGCTGGGCGGGAGTATGCCCCTTGCTCGCGGCGGGTTGGAGCCACTGGAAAGCCTCCCGCTCATTTCGAGAATTTTCTCTCGATAACAGGACACCCAGCGCGTATTGGGCGTCCGCGTGGTTCTTCTGCGCC
The DNA here is from genome assembly GCA_016871015.1 of Acidobacteriota bacterium. Lineage (GTDB taxonomy): Bacteria > Acidobacteriota > Terriglobia > Bryobacterales > Bryobacteraceae > SYLY01. The sequence goes on from VFZX01000140.1 coordinate 15,910, forward strand.
GCGATCCTGTACCAGCGAATTGCCTCCGGATCGTTGACCGCCGCGCCGCGCCCGGAGCTGTAGATAAATCCCAGTGTGAAGGCCGCCGCGGCGTGCCCCTCCTCGGCGACCCGGGTCAGTTCGCGGATGGCGGAGCCGAAATCGCCGTTCTCGTAGGCGCGCATGGCACTGGCAAAGTCCGCGCGGACCTGAAGGGCCAGGATCAGGACAGGCAAGAGGATGCGCATTCTGGATACTAAGCGAAATTATAGCCCCGATTGCCCCGTTCGGGGGATCTGTGGGTTCGGCTAGAATGAAAAGCACACATCAAGATGCGATATGGAATCCGATCCGGGACAGTTCAACGTACCTAAGGGCATGCTGGCTTCCTCGGCTCCGGCAGCAGCACTCGCGTACCGCGAGAGCATCTGGCTGGATCTGGTTGGGGGAATGGCGGCCGGGAGCCAGGAGGCTCTGAGCCGGCTCTACGACGAAACCAGCGGAGTTGCGTACGGTCTGGCGTTGCGAATCCTGCGCAACAAGGAGGACGCCGAGGAAGCGGTCCTCGACGCCTACAGCCGCGCCTGGAGGCTGGCGAAGGGATTCGATTCCAGCCGCGGATCCGTGATGACCTGGCTGGTTATGATGACTCGCAGTATCGCGATTGACCGCTTGCGGTCGCGGGCCACCCGCGACGACCGCACGGAAACGCTCGACGAGCCGTATCATCAGGCTCCCGCCGAGGGCCCGGATCCGGAGTTGAACGCTCTGTTCCGGCAGCAGCGGGAACGTGTCCTGGAGGCGCTGGGCCGATTGCCCGCCGAGCAGTGCCAGGCCGTGGAGATGGCGTTTTTTGGAGGCTACAGCCATTCTGAATTGTCGGAGAGGTTGGGGGTACCGTTAGGAACAGTGAAGACCCGGGTGCGGCTTGGGCTGACCCGGCTTCGAGCCTACCTGGAGGATCTGGAGTAATGCCCCGGCCTATCGACGGCAACGACGAAATTTTGGAAGCCGGCTCCTGGGCACTGGCGTTTACGGCTCTACCGGCCGCGCCGCCACCTGGTCTGAAGCAGCGCCTCATGGCGCGGATCGCAGCGCCCCCACGCCCCGGACTCGGTATCCTTCGCGCGGACGAAGGGAGCTGGGAGGCAACAGGATCTCCCGGAGTACGCTACCGCAAGCTCTACTTCGACGAGTCCACCGGATTCATCACGATGCTTGTGAAGATGGATCCTGGCGCGGTTTATCCCAGCCATCTGCACACAAGGGCAGAGCAGTGCCTCATCCTCGAAGGCGACCTCCGGCACCCGGACAACGTTTTCGGGACGGGCGATTTCATCTGGGGCGAAGCGGGCAGCGTGGACCCGGCCGTCTCAACCGTGCGGGGGAACCTGCTCCTCATCGTCGCCGATCCTGCCAACGAGATCCTCGCCTAGATTTACGGCCGCCATGGCGTTTCCTCACGGTGGCTCTTGGTTGTTGGACGCGAAGCTCGGCGTCCGAATGCTGGCCAAACAGCCCGGGCTCGCGCTCGCCGGAGGTGCCGGCATCGCGGTGGCCATAGCAATCGCGGCCGGGGGGTTCAGTTTCACGTATTCCAATATCCTCGCTCCGCTGCCGCTCGACGAGGGCGACAGGATCGTCGCAATCGAGCTTTGGGACCCGGCGGCGAGCAAGCCTGAACATCGAAGCCTCTACGACTATCACGTCTGGCGCGGGGCGCTGACGTCCGTTCAGGAGATCAGTGCGTTTCGCACGGTCACCCCGAATCTCCTCGCTCCCGGGGCCCCGCCGGAGAGCGTCCGTGTGGCCGCCATGAGCGCTTCCGGATTCGGCGTCGCGCGGGTCCGGCCGCTGCTTGGCCGTTACCTCTCAGAGAGCGATGAACGCGAAGGGGCGCCAGCGGTAGCAGTGATCGCCGAGGATGTGTGGCGGAACCGGTTTGCGGGTGATCCTGCCATCGTGGGACGGGTGATTCGGTTGGGCGCCACTCCCCACTCCATTGTTGGCGTGATGCCGAAGGGTTTCGCCTTCCCGGTCAACCATCACTTCTGGGTGCCATTGCGAGCAAACCCTGCGCCGGCGCTGCCACTGACGGGGCCGGGCCTGAGTGTGTTCGGCCGGCTGGCGCAGGGAGTGGCTCTGGAGCGGGCGCAGGCCGAGCTTGCCGCGATCGGACAGCGCACGGCGGCGGAGTTTCCCGGCATCTACGGGCAGGTGCTGCCCCGTGTGGCGCCCTACACATTCCCCGTACTCAAGCTGGACAGCCCCAGCGACTGGGCGGGTATCGTCGTCATGCAGGGTCTTGCCGTGTCGCTGCTCGTCCTTGTCTGCCTGAACGTCGCGATTCTCGTGTACACACGGACGGCCATGCGCCAGGCCGAGATCGGACTCCGGACCGCTCTCGGTGCGAGCCGCGGCCGCATCGTCATGCAGCTCTTCCTGGAGGCGCTGATCCTATCATTTGTGGCGTCTCTAGCCGGTGTCGCGATCGCCGCGTTCGCGCTCAACCAAATGACAGCGGCCACGCGGCACATCGCCGCCGATCTCCCGTTCTGGATATCGTTCGAGCTGCGGCCCGAAGGCGTGCTCTACGCCGGAGCGCTCAGTGTGCTGGCCGCGGCCGTGGCCGGTGCCGTCCCCGCGCTTCGGGCAACGCGACGCCAAGTCCGCGCTGGCTTAAGGCTCGGCAAGACCTGGACCATCCTGATCGCCGGTCAGGCTGGTTTCGCGGTCGCGGTGCTGCCTCCATCCGTGTTGCACGCCTGGGACACGGCGCGCGCCGCACTTGCGGGTCCTGGATTCGCGGCAAGCGAGTTTCTCTCCGCGCGAATCGGAATGGAGTCCGGGGCCAACTTGTTCCCAGCTCGGCAGAGGGAGCTGATGCGCCGCCTGGAGAACGAGCCTCAGGTCTCCGGGGTCACGTTTGCAATGTCTGAGCCAGGTGACGAGCACGGCGCCGGGATTGAGACCCAAAGCGGCGTGGGGCGGATTCACGAGGTCCGGTTCAACCGGGTG
>VFZX01000141.1 GCA_016871015.1 Acidobacteriota bacterium
CCGTACCCAGTCCGTAGTTGAGCCACGACCCGATGCTCGGATACCCCTGCCGGATGAACCCGGTGTTCATCTGCAGCAGCCCCGACCCGTGCGCGAAGCTGTCGGTGTACATGCTGCGGACCACCGCGATCTTGTCGGCGCACTTGCCCACCTGCGGATAGAAATCAGAGATCTCGATGCCCGACTGCCCGTATCGCGTGAACTTCCGCCGGCTGCCCAGCAACGCGCCCAGCCGCGAAGACCGCAGCTTCAGCAGCGGATCGGTTTCCATACTGGGCATCGGCTGGCCGTGGCGCTTCACCAGTTCCGGCTTCGGATCGAACGTGTCCACCTGGCTCGGTCCGCCGTACATAAACAGGAAGATGCACGACTTGGCTTTCGGCGCAAAGTGCGGCTTCTTCAACGGGGCCGCCTGAGCTGCGCCCGCGAAGAATCCGGTCTTCGCCAATAGGAACGTCAACGCCGTGCCCGCGAATCCGCCGCCTGCTTCCCACAGCAGCTCGCGCCTTGTCTTTCCGCATTGCGGCATTCGTGTGGCCCCCTTAGTTCAGATAGAAAAACTCGTTCGTGTTGAGCATCACCAGGCAGAACTGCTCGAGCGCCTTCCGCGGATCCGCCTTTGCCAGGAAACTCACCGCGTCATCCATTTCCCGCGGATGCGGATCCCGCCCCAGCACCAGCTCGAACGCACGCTTCACTTGCCCCGCAGGACCGCCCTCACCGCGGATCCGCGCGGCCAAATGTCCCGCCTGTTCCTGCGCGAAGGCTCCGTTGAACAGCGTCAACGCCTGCGGACCCGTCACGGACACGCGCCGCCGCTCACAGCTCACGGTCGTGTCCGGCGCGTCGAGCAGATCGATCTCCGGCACCGGCAGTCCGCGCTTGGCGAATATATATATGCTGCGCCGCGAAGCTTCCGATGTACTGGACTCTCCCCATCCGTCACCGGGCCGGGATTGCTGCGCAAGCACCGGCTCAGGTAGCGCCGGATAAATACTTGGCCCGTGCATCTTCGGATTGAGCCGTCCCGTCACCGCCAGGATCGAGTCTCGCACCACTTCCGCCTCCAGACGCCGCGGCTTCCAGCGCCACAACAGTGTCTGGCCGGGGTCGAGCCTCGCTGCCTGCGTGTTCCACTCCGGCGACTGCCGGAATGTGTTCGACCGCAGGATCAGCTTCTGCAACTCGCGCACATTCCAACCGGACCGGATGAACTCCGATGCCAGATAATCGAGCAGCTCCGGGTGCGATGGCCGCTGGCCCATCACGCCGAAGTCGTTGGCGGATGCCACCAGCCCCTCGCCGAAGTGCCACTGCCAGACACGGTTGACGAAGACCCGCGCGGTGAGATCCGCGCCGGGTCCGGTGAGCCAGCGGGCGAGCCACAGGCGGCGTCCGCTGGTGCCCGCGGCAGTCTTGGGTGGATCGAACGGAAAATCGCCCGCGATCACGGTGGGAACTCCGGGCTGCACGGTCTCGCGCGGCTGTGTGGGATCGCCACGATGGAACACGCGGGTTGACGCCGGACGCTTCGCATCCTCCTGCCAGGTGTAGGCGCGCGGCGGAGGCTTCGGACGTGCCGCCTCGATCTCCGCGATGCGCCGGGTCCAGCCCTCCCATTGTTCGCGTTCATCTGGCCGAGCCAGTGCGAGCATCCTCGCATCGAGCTTGTTCTCGAAGGCGTCCGCGAGCCGCTTCTGGGCCGCGCTACGCTGCTCGGCGGCGGTCCGCAGCGCGAGCACGGTGGGCAGATCTTCCTTCCAGTCCCCGTCCTGCACACGTCCGAGCAATCCGCGCTTCAGGTTCGTGATCAGTCTTCGTAGAGGCGTGATCTCGGAGTCCGCCTGCCGCAGCGCGTCGTGGTAGGACTTGAGTTCCGCCGCCGTTCCCACTTCGCGATCGAGTTCCGTCCGCCCTTTCACCGGCCGCTTCAGCGGCTCGAAGACCGCGAGCATCTTGTAGTAATCCTTTTGAGTCAGCGGCTCGAACTTGTGATCGTGGCAGCGCGCGCAGCGAAGAGTCAGCCCGAGAAATGCGGTGGAGGTGGTGGCGGCGAGGTCGTCGAGTTGATCGTAGCGGTCCATCAGCTCGTCGGCGGGTTCGTCGTCCCAAACGCCCAGCCGGAGGAATGTCGTCGCGATCTGAGAGCTGGCATTGGAGCCCTCGATCTCGTCGCCCGCAAGCTGCTCGGCAATGAACCGGTCATACGGCATGTTGGAGTTGAACGCCTTGATGACCCAGTCGCGGTACCGCCAGGCGGAAGGCTTGACGCCATCCCGCTCATATCCATTGGACTCCGCATAGCGCACCACGTCCAGCCAGTGCCGCGCCCAACGTTCGCCGTATTGTGGCTGAGCAAGGAGCGTGTCCACGAGGTCGTCCGGCGAAGCCTCTCCCGGAGCCGGAGGAAGCCCGGTGAGCGTCAGGTGAATCCGCCGCGCCAGCGTCGCGCGGCTGGCGGGCGGCGCTGGACGTATGCCCCGCCGCTCCAACGCGCTCAACACGAACGCGTCCACCGGCGTACGCACCCACGCCGTGTCCCGGACCTGCGGAACCTGGGGTGCGGCAACCGGCCGGAAAGCCCAATGTTTCTCCGCCGGACGGGTGTCCGCCAACTCCCCTGTTCCTTTGGCGCCGCCGTCAATCCATGCGGCGATTACCGCTGCTTCCGCCGCCGTGACCTTGTTCGGACCCATTGGCATCGACTGGTCCAAGATGCGCTGATAGAGTCGGCTGCCAGCCGCCGCGCCCTTCTGAATCGCCGGACCTTTGGATCCACCCTTCTGCATCGCCGCTGGCGAGCGAAGATCCAGATCGCCCATCCGGACAGTCTCGCCGTGGCACTGAAGGCAGTACCGGCGAAGCACCGGCTCGACATCCTTGGAGAAGTCAGGCGGCGCGGCAAGAATCGCCGAAGCCGCGAGGATGAGGAGGGGAATCATCTGACCTATTGTACTGAGCGCACCTGAACGTGGATCCGCACTACATCAGAGACTGATCATCAGAACGATACTCTCGCCCCCAATTGCACATTCCTCGGCCCGTTCCCCTGTGCCGTCGCGATCGACCCGAAATTCACCGCCACGAACCCGGTCACCGGCGCCGCAAGCAATGCCCGGTTGAATACGTTCGATGCCGACGCCCGGACCTCAAGGCCCACCTTCTCCGTCAGGCCGAAGTTCTTCAGCACCGCCACATCCTCGTTTACCGACCACGGCGACCGCAGGTAGGACATCCGCCTCGGCGTGTCGCCATAAACCATGTTCGGCGGCAGCACGAACGCCGCCCGGTTCAACTGCGGACCGCTGAACGCGACGCTCTTGTCTTTGCTCCACTGCGGATTGATCAGCGGAATCGAGCCATCCGCCACGCCCGGCGCGAAACTGCACCGCGCGTTATTGCCTGCGCCGAAGAAGTTCTGGTTGCAGTTGATCACCAGCGGAACCCCGGCGACGTAGGTATGGATCGCCGAGATCTTCCAATTCCCGATGATCCCGTTCAGCACCGGATTCATCCGCGCCCCGAACCGCTGGCCGCGTCCGACCGGGAGATCGTACACGTAGCTGATGCGCAGGTTGTGCGGGGTGTCCTGGCTTGCCACCGCCTTGTCGAGGCTCCGGTTGTACTGGTTCTGCACCGCGCCATCGGAGGCGCGGTTTGCGTCCTCGCCGTTCGACGTCGAGATCAACTTGCAAAACGTGTAGGACGCCAGCAGGAACAGCCCCTTCGAGAACCGGTGTTCAAAGCTCGCCTCGAGCGCGTGGAACGTCGAGTGCCCATCATTTTGGCCACCCGCGTTGCTGTTGATGTCAGAATGCTGCGGGAACGGGCGCAATGCCTGCTGCAACTGCAGGTTCACCGGATACCCCGGATACGGCAGCCGGAAGCCGCTCGCGATCACCACCGGATTGTTCAACGCCTGGCTCAACGGTGTCGCGAGAAGGCTGCCGTAAGTCTGCCAGTAGCGCGGATCGAGCTGGTTCTGCGCCTGCTGGCGCGACAGCAGCTTGACTCCCACGACTCCGTGATAGCTGGTCCTCAATACGGAGTTCGAAGTCAGCGTCCGCTCGATGGTGAAGTTCCAGTCGCCGAAATACGGCGCGCGCCCTGCCTTCGGGTTGTAGTAGAACGGCGTCTGCTGCAGCAGATTCCGGCTCAACGTCGCCGGATCCGCGATTGGCGGACGCAACGCGTTGACCGTCGCGGCGAACGGCGTGAACCCATCGCGCACCTGATACGAGATTCCGTTCGACAGCGTGTTGGCCACCGCGCCGAAAGTCCCGCCGAACCCCTGGATCCCGTTGTCGGCGTTGCCGTCCTCACGCGAAGGTTGGAAGTAAATCGCCCCGCCGGTGCGGACCACGGTCTTCGAATCCACTTGATAGGCCAGCCCCAACCGCGGACCCCAGGCGTTCAACCGCGTCTCGCCAAACCGCTCCGGCACTCCATCGCGCCCCGCGTACACCATCGCCCCAAGAATTCCGCCCGCCGCCGCGTTCGGACAAACCGGGCAGAAGTTGCTGTTCTTGAGATTCCGTTCCCGTTTCGGAACCGGGATCTCATACCGCAGCCCGATATTGAGCGTGAGCTTGCGGTTCACTTTGAAATCGTCCTGAACGTACCACGCATAATACGGCCACTGGAACGTCGTATCGCCCGGATACCGGAATCCGCCGCCGCTCGCCACTCCCAGAAGGAACGACGCCCAGTCGGATCCTGAGTTCGGAACATTTGGATTTCCCGTACCCGCCGCGTTGAAGTTAACGGTCCCGTAGGCGTTGTTGAAGTCCAGCCTCCGGTACTGTCCGCGCAGGTACTCCATGCCGAACTTCAGGCTGTGCCGCGCGCGGATCCAGGCCAGTTGCTCCTTGATGTTCGTGGTGCGCGACCGCGAATCCGTGAACACGCTGTTGCCCCAGGTGGCGAGCGATGTCCCGTAGGTGCTCGATGTTCCGGGTGCAAGCGGCGTCACCGTTCCGGGAATGTAGGTGGCCCGCGCGATGTCGGCCGGGAACCGGCTCACGTAGCCGGGAGCCTCAATCACGTGGCGCCGGTTGAACCCGATCGTGAGGTGATTGAGCAGATTCGGCCGGATCACGTAGTCGTCGTTCAGCCGGTGGTAGTCGGTGTTTGACTCCGACGGGAAGCCTGTTCCCGGCAGCCCCTCAAGCGCGTTGATGCTCGGAAACGCCGGCGCGTGGAAATGGCTGTACAGATAACTCGCGCGGTGCTTCTCCGTGAACACGTAGTCCACCTTGATCGACGGCAGCGCCTGCTGCGAACGGGAGAAGCTGCGGGACCGGTAGTTGTTGACAATGCGCGTTGGATCATCCGGCCGGGGCAGCATCGCCACCAGCAGCCGCGCCGTCGGATCGATCCGCTCCGGACAAATCACGTCGAGCACCCCGCGGCACTGCATCCGCGGACGGTCCGCGGCGTTGGCAATGATCCGCCCCTGCCCGTCGAACGGATCATACAGCGGCACCGTGCGGCCCGCGTTGTCCACATTGCGCCGCATGTCGCCAACTTTGTACTCGTCCACGGGCGCATTGACCAGCGCCGTCGACTGGCCGTTCCGCGTCGAGGCGCGTTCGTAAGCAAAAAAGAAGAACGCCTTGTTGCGGCCGTCGATCAGCTTGGGAATGTACAGGGGTCCGCCGAAGCTCCCGCCCGGATTCCATTGGCGCACGATCGGCCGCCGCGTCGGCACAAACGTGAATCCGCGCGCATTGAACACTTCGTTGCGGTTGAACATGAACGCGCTGCCATGGATCTGGTTGGTTCCCGACTTGGTGACCCAGTTGATCACGCCATTTGAGGTCCGCCCATACTCGGCTGAGAACGACGAGCTCTGCACCTTGAACTCTTCCATGCCCTCGACGCTGACCCCGTTCATCGCTGGATCATTGCGCCGCTCGCTCTGTGCCTCCGCGCCGTCAAGCTGCTCGCTCTGGCCGTCCAGGAGTCCGCCGCCGATCCGTGGATTGTTCGCCGGACCGATCACGCCCGGCGTCAGGATCACGAACGCGAGGTTGCTTCGCACGCCTCCGCTGATGAACAGTGGCAGATCGCGGATCGCGCGCGTGGGCACAACCTTGCCGAGGTTGGTCCCTTGCGTTTCCAGAAGCGGAGCCGCCGCCGTCACTTCCACCGTCTGATCCACCGCGCCTACCGTGAGCGCGACATTGACGTCGGTCACGCTCGCGATATTGACGCGGATCCCGCTGGTTTCCGACTTCCGGAACCCGGCGTGCTCCACCGTGACCGAGTAGTCACCCACCGGAAGGTAGGGGATCGTGTAGGCGCCGTCGGAACTGGTGGTTGCCGCGCGAACCAGTCCCGTGCCTGTGTTCCGTGCCGTGACGCTTGCCCCCGGCACTGCTGAAGAGGAAGGATCGGTGACGGTGCCACGGATCGTCCCCCGGTCCTCGGATAGTAACGCCGCCGCCAAAGCGGTGGACAGACTGAGTCCGCGAAGAAACATGGAAGCCCCCTGGAATGAATCGACTCAACGATTCTATCGCGACAGCTTCAGTGCAAACTGCACGATCCTCGACTGGTTCGACTGCGCGCTCACGACTCCAAACTGCGGATTCCCAAACGTCTCGTTCGGAGTCCCGAACCGCGGCGTGTTGCTCAGGTTGAAGAATTCCGCCCGGAATTGCAGCTCGAACTTCTCAACAGGCTTGAAATTCTTGCTCACCGTGACGTCTACCTGGCTCGCCGCGTTGTTGCGCGTCCCGTTGTAGGTGCGTGGTGCGTTTCCGAACCGGTAGGGAGGCGGATTGCTGAACTGGGTTCCATCGATCCACCTTGCGGGCGTCGGGTTGCCGAGGCGCGGATTCACACCCGTCCAGTTGGGCCGCTGTCCGCCGCCTTGTGAGAACGTGTTGTTCACGTTCGACGTCACTCCGATGGGTCCGCCGCTGAATGCCATCCAGATGCCGCCAACCTGCCAGCCGGCCAGCAGCGTATTCTTGACACCCGAGGATCCGCGCGCCACCGGTAGCTCATAGATGGCGTTCACCGCCACGCGATGGGTCTGATCGAGTCCAGAGCTGGCCCACTCCGGATGCAGGTTGTGCGTGTTCTGGAATCCGCCGCCCCCGAGAATCTCGCCGGAGAAGCCACCGGTGGCAAGGTCCATGAGCTTCGAAAAGGTGTAGGAGACGAGCAGCGAAAAACCTCGCGAATAGCGCTTCTCCAGCCGGGCTTCCATCGCATGATACGACGACGTGGCAAACGCGGAATTCTGCGCCGTCACCGCCTCGAAATGCGGATACGGACGCAGAAGCTGCGCGCGCGACACCGTGCGTTGCGCAAGCGCCCCGACGGCGATCTGGCCCAGGAACGGATTCGGGACCTGCTGGCGCAGCGCATCACCCAAGGCGAGATGCTCTTCAACAAGTTGGTTGAACACGCGGTTCTGGGTCAACTTCAAACCGCGGCTGGCGGCATAACCGATCTCGAACACGGAGTTCGAAGGCAGTTCGCGCTGGACATTGAAATTCCACTGGCCAGAGTATCCAATCCTTGTGCCACGGTCAAAGTAGTTGACGGCCTGGCCCAGCAGCGTCGCCGCGCCGAGCGAGTTGCCTGTGGGCAGCACGCGTCCGTTCGGATACGGATTACCAAAGTCGGCGATGGGCGTCACCCCGTCAAGGCTCGTGACGATCGAGGTTGTCGCGCCGAATCCGCTCGTCCCGAACGCCGCGGCGCCGGTCCCGATTCCGGTCGAAGCCGCGTAGAAGATGCCACCGCCGGTACGGATCAGGGTCTTCGGTGTCAACCGGAAGCTGATTCCGGCGCGTGGCGCGAAGTTGTTCCGGTCGACGTTGGCGTTGGTGCGCGGAAGCCCGCCTACGCCGGGGAACACGAGCGCGCCCCGCAGCTCCAGTCCGGGCGCGTTCAACGGCGGCCGGACGTCGTAGCCGAAGTTCGTGAGCTGGTTGTAGCGGTCCGTGCGCGGCGCCTCAACGTCGTAGCGCAGGCCGAGGTTAAGAGTGAGCCGGCTGCTGGCCCGGAAGGTGTCCTGGAGGAACAGGCTCCAGTACGAGATTTTTTGGGCCACGGCCGGAACCGTGCCGAGATTTCCGGCTGGCACGCCAAGCAGGAATGTCGCCAGTCCGGACCCTGCGACAGCGGTGGTCTGTGCCGGGTTGGGTCCTTGAGTCCACTGCGGCGCGAACGTGAAGTCCCGCGTGTTCCCTTGCAGGTTGTTGAAGAAAAGTGCCCGGTATTCGCCGCCGAACTTGAGCGTATGCTTGGCGAAGTTCTTCGTGACGTTGCCCTGAATCGCGTGCGGCGTATCGCCCAGGTCGATCCCGTCGGTCAATCCGAGGGCCGTGGCACCCGCGACGTTGGGCAGCGATCCAGTGACGCCGATCCCGATGATATTGACCGACGGAAAGGACGAATAGATTCCGCCGACATCCCGCACCAGCGCGGGAAGGCCAAGCGTTGTCAGATCGAATCCGAACGAGAATGGCTTGCGGTTGTTCACCAGACGGGTCACCGAATACCGCACCGACGCAAGCAGTGTCGGACTGAACGTGTGAGTGTCCTCAATGATCCCATTCTGGCGCGTGAACACCTGCGGACCAATCGCCGGTGATCCCACGTTATCGGCTCCATAGGGCGAGGCGCGCACGAACGGCGTGTCGTCGTAGGAATAGCGGAAGAACGCGCGGTTGCGGTCGTTGAAATTGTGATCCAGCCGGACGCTCACCGTGTCCTTGTTCACGCGGTTGCCATCGGTCCGGGCGTAGTTGTTGACTCCCGTAAAGGGATTCCCCGGTGCATTCGGCGCGGGAAAAAACTGTATCATGCGCCGCGACACCGGATGGATGCGCGCCGCCGGAATCCGGTTGCCCGCGAACGGAGTCCGCACGAATCCGGCGCCCGCGGTGTTCGGGACAGTGGTCGCCGGATCATAGATGTTGATCAGCGCACCGGCGGCATTGCGCGTGTTGCTGAAGTCTCCGGCGAGCTGATCCGGTTGAGGAACGGTGCCGGTGAACGTCATGCCCTGAATGAACCGGACCATCTCGACGCTCGTGAACACGAAAGTCCGGTTGCGGCCGTTGTACAGCTTGGGGATCACCACCGGCGCGCCGATGGTGCCGCCGAACTGGTTGAACCGGAACGGCGGACGGTCCTTGCCGCCCAAATTAGCGAACCAGTCGTTGGCATTCAGCTTGTCGTTGCGCAGGAATTCGTACGCGGAAAAATGCAGTTCATTGGTCCCGGTGCGCGAGACGACGTTAAACACACCGCCCGCCGCGCGCCCATACTCGGCGCTGAAGTTGTTGGTCTCCACCTTGAACTCCTGGACCGCATCGGGATTCAAGTTCACCACCGGCTGATTCGACGACGCGGCGCTATTGGGCGCACCGTCGAGCAGGAATTCGTTCGCGTTTCCACGCATTCCGTTGATCGAATAGGAGATCGTGCTGATCTGGTCGACCGGCAGATTGTTCACGCCTGGCGCCGCGCGGACCCCGGGCACCAGCATCGCGAGCGCGTACGTGTTGCGTCCCAGGAGAGGCAGTTCGCGCACCTGCCGCGTGCCAACCACCTGGCCCACGGTCGCCGAATCGGTGTCGAGCACGAATTGCCGCGCCGAAACCTCGATTGACTCGCTCACCGAAGCTGGCCGGAGCATCACGTCAAACCGCGCCTGCTGCTGGACGACGAGTTCCACGCGGTCCTGCCGGACGGCCACGAAGCCCTCCTTGACGATGTTCACCTCGTACTGTCCAGGCAGCAACTGCGGCAAGACATAGAAGCCTTCCTGATTGGACTCGGTCCGCTGCTGGAGGCCTGTGCTTAGCGGCCTTGACCGTCACCACGGCGCCTGGAACCACGGCGCCCGATGCGTCTGTCACGCGGCCGGCCAAAGAACTGTTTTGCGCAAGCGCGGCCGCCGTCGCGAGTACTCCCAACAAGGCCAGTCTCAACATGATACAGCTATATCAAATTTCGGTGGGGAATGCTATCTTCGCGGAATGAGGTTGACTCCGTTCGCTTTCCTCGCCTGCCGCCTGTTGCTCGCCCAGCCCGTCGCCGATCACCATCAACACCTGCTCCAGTCCGCGGCCCAACCCCCGCAGGGATTCGCACTGACTGCGAAGGATCTCGTAGCGCAGTTGGATCAGGCGGGAATTCAACGTGCGGTAGTACTGTCCATTGCCTACCAGTTCGGCAATCCGAACCGCCCGCCAGTGGAAAACGAATACGATCGCGTCAAGGCGGAGAACGACTGGACCAGCCAACAAGCGGCACTCTATCCCAAACGCTTGATTGCGTTCTGCTCGGTGAATCCCTTGAAAGATTACGCGATCGCCGAGATCAGGCGCTGCTCGAAGGACCGCCTCCTCCGTGCCGGACTCAAGCTGCACTTCGGCAACTCCGATGTGGACCTGGACAACCCCGCGCATGTTGCGCAAATCCGGCGGGTCTTCAAGGAGGCGGACCGGCATCGGATGGCGATCGTGGCGCACATCCGCTCGACCGTGTCCAGGAAGCGTCCGTGGGGCGCCCAGCAGGCAGTCGTGTTCCTGAACCAGGTGCTGCCCGCGGCCCGCCGCGTCCCCGTGCAGATCGCGCATTTGGCGGACGCCGGAGGCTACGGTACGGAAGCGGATGCGGCCCTCGGCGTTTTCGCCGCCGCTGCCGCGGCCAACGACGCCCGCATGAAGCGGGTGTTCATCGACGTTTCGGGAGTCTTTGCCGGACGATGGGACCGGCACGCACAACGCATCGTCGAGCGTTTGCGCGCACTGGGCCTGGGCCGCGTGCTCTATGGATCCGACGGTCCAACGATGGAGGCCGTGAGCGGATTCCGCAAATTGCCGTTGGCCGCCGAAGAAGTCCGGCGGATCGAGACGAACTTGGCTCCTTACCTGAAGTAACACGAAATGCCTCCTCAGCAAAATATTTTTGGCGGGTGAAACGCACTCTATCTATGGAGGCCCAATTCCGCCAAGATGGCACAACAGTTCGACGTCAGTGTGAAGCTTCTATTCGAGCGGCTGGACGGCGCGATATTCCCTGAAATCTTCGATGGCCCGGTGATCCGGTGGCTCAACATCGAGCTGCCGAAGGTGGAGAACCGCCGGCTGGACCTGCTGGCTCAATGCGCGGAACGCCGCCTGGTCTATATCGAGATTGATGCTCAGAACCGGGTCAAGCTGCTGTCGCGCATGGCCCGCAACTGCTACACCCTGAAGGAGCGCCGGCAGAAGAGCCTGATCTGCCCAGTGGTGTACTACATCGGGAGGGAGCCGATGACCCTTCCGGAGACCTATGAAACCGAGTTCGGCACATTCCGCTACAAACGAGTCGACATGAGCAAGGTCGATGTAGGCCCACTCATCGATTCCACGGACTTCCGCGACAACTTGCTGGCGCTGTTGGGGCCAGCCGAGTTCAAAGACCGGGCGTTGGACCGTGTCCAGGAGCAGATGGAACGGATGGAATCGCAAGATCGGGAGGACGCGGCCACGTTGCTGCTCCTGCTGGGCGCACTTCGGGATCTGGAAGGAGAGATAATGGAGAGGATCAAGCATATGTTCACGATGCAGGACATCTTGCGAAACAAGGTGCTCGGTCCGGCAGTCCGGGTCCGGGAAAAGAAGGCGCGCCAGCAGGGGGAGCGGAGAATCCTAAGGACGCAGATCGAGCAGCGGTTCGGCAAGCTATCGCCAGGCGCTGAACAACGCCTCGAGTCCGCCTCTGAGGCTGACCTCACCCGGTGGGCCGCCGCCATCCTGTCAGCGGGCACGGTCGAAGAAGTCTTCCAATAGCCGTTCCCGCGCACCCAGTCTGCCCGTTGCAGACTGATCGAGTCATGCGCTTGCTCCGCCTCGCCACCCTGGCGATGGCCCAGACTCCGCCCCTCGAAGGCAAGGCTGGAACCAGACCAGGAAGCGGATACAGCCACGTTGCTGCTCCTGCTGGGCGCACTCGGGATCTGGAAGGAGATAATGGAGAGGATCAAGCATATGTTCACGATGCAGGACATCTTGCGAAACAAGGTGCTCGGTCCGGCAGTCCGGGTCCGGGAAAAGAAGGCGCGCCAGCAGGGCCGGGAAGCCGGGGAGCGGAGAATCCTAAGGACGCTGATCGAGCAGCGGTTCGGCAAGCTATCGCCAGGCGCTGAACAGCGCCTCGAGTCCGCCTCTGAGGCCGACCTCACCCGGTGGGCCGCGGCCATCCTCTCAGCAGGCACGGTCGAAGAAGTCTTCCAATAGCGGTTCCGCGCACCAAGTCTGCCCGGTGTAGACTGATCGAATCATGCGACTGCTCCTCCTCGCCACCCTGGCGATGGCCCAGACTCCGCCTCTCGAAACCCGCTGGCACCCGGTCACCAACCTGCCCCTCGAAGGCAAAGGCTGGACCCAGACCAAGCACCTCTACGACCGCCTTCCCACCAACGCCGAAGGAACCGTCCGCTCTCCCGTCTGGTCCCTCGGCCGCAACTCGGCCGGACTCGCCTATCGCTTCACCACCTCCGCCACCCGGATCCACGCCCGTTGGAAACTCCGCCCTGGCGGCGCGATGGCGCTTCCCCACATGCCAGCAACCGGAGTCAGCGGTCTCGACCTCTATGTCCGCGACGCCGGCGAGTGGCGCTGGACCGGCTATGGCCGCCCCGATCAACAGGGCGTTCAAGAGAAGATCCTCGTCCACGGACTCGACAGGCGCAAACGCGAATTCCTGCTCTACCTGCCCCTCTACAACAGCCTCGACACTCTCGAAATCGGACTCCCTCCCGGCGACACATTGGACACTCCGCCCGCCCGGCCGGCCAATCGCCGTCCCATCGTCTTCTACGGAACGTCCATCCTCCAGGGCGGCTGCGCATCGCGGCCCGGCATGGCCTACCCATCGATCCTCGGACGGATGCTCGATTGGCCCACGATCAACCTCGGCTTCTCAGGCAACGGCAAGTCCGAACCCGAAATTGCGCGCCTGCTCGCCGAACTCGATCCAGCGGCGTACGTTCTTGACAGCCTGCCGAACCTCACCGTCGCCGAAACAGCCGAGCGCGTCCCGCCTTTTATTCAAGTCCTGCGCGAGCGCCATCCGGCCACGCCAATCATACTCGTCGAACATGTCCAGTACACGGACTCGGGCCCGGTCAGCGAGCGGCGCGTGAAACCCGCGGGCGCAAACGCAGCCCTGCGCTCGATCTTCAACAGCCGCAAGAAGGCGGGCGACAGCAATATCTACTACGTTGGCGCCTGGCAGCTCTTCGGCGGCGACGGCGAGGACACGGTCGACGGCGTCCATCCCACCGATCTCGGATTCCTGCGCATGGCCCAAGGCATGGCGCCTGTGCTACGTGAGATCCTGAACGCGAAGGACGACGGCTTCACGCCGCTGTTTGACGGCCAGACATTGTCGGGCTGGAAGGTCCACGACGGACTTCCCAAGGAGCACCAAGGCGGCAAGTGGTGGGTCGAGGACGGTGTGTTGAACGGCACGCAGGACCCGCCCGGCAAGGGCGGCTTCCTCTGGCTCGACCGCAAGTACGGCAACTTCATCCTCAAGATGGAAGCCAAGCTCGACTACCCCGTCGACAGCGGCGTCTTCGTCCGTGTTGGTCCCGACGGCAAGAGCCACCAGATCACCCTCGACTACCGCCCCGGTTCCGACATCGGCGCCATCTACCTGCCTTGGACCCAGGGCTACGTCGCCCGCAATCCCGAAGGAGTCCGCGCCCTCCGCAAGGATGAGTGGAATGATATCGCCATCCGCGTTGAAGGTGAGCCCGCGCGCATCCGGCTGTGGCTCAACGGATATCTGCTGACCGACTTCCTGCACACGGAGGCAACCACCAAGGGGGTGCCGGCCTCGGGTGGAATCGCGCTCCAGGTCCATCCCGATGCCGGCAAGCTGACGCTATGGAAAGGCGGCAATCGCGTGCGGTTCCGCAGCGTCCGGATCAAGGAGCTTGACTAACCATATGACCGCAGTGCAAACCATGCGTGCCTACGACGAGGCCTTCGCCAACCTCGACCCATGCACCCAAATCCGCCTCGACCTCACGGTTGCACACCGCTGGGCCGCGCGCTGGAACTGGAATGAAGGCGTGGTGAACCATTTCACCGCCGTGGTCCCCGGCCATCCGGACCGCTTCTACGCCATCCCCTACGGCGTTCACTGGACCGAAGTCCGGCCACGCGACTTCCTCACCGTCTCCCTCGACGGCAGCATTGTCGAAGGCGACGGCGAAATCGAGCTCACTTCGCTCATGATCCACGGCGCGATGCACCGCGCACTCCCGCGTGCCCAGGTGATCCTGCACACCCACCAGCCTCACATCACTGCGTTCACCTGTCTCGTGGATCAGAGCTTCGACATCTGCAATCAGCCCTCGCTCCACTTCCCCGGCCGGATCGCTTATCTGAACGAATACGGACTGGCGACCGAATCCTCCATCGGCGGCGCCATCCTCGACGCGATCGGAAGCCGCGACATTCTGATGATGGCCAACCACGGCGTGACGGTCTGCGGACCGAACGTCTCCCAGGCTTTCGACGACCTCTATATGCTCGACCGCGCCTGCCAGGTGCAGCTTCTCGCTCACGCCTCCGGCCGTCCGCTGCGTACCGTCGCGCCATCCGTCATCACCTCCATGATGGACTCTGTCCGCGCCAAGGCAATCCAGGAGGGTGACCAGCACTTCCGCGCCCTGCGCCGGGTCCTCTGGCGCGAGGAGCCCAATCTGTTAGAGTGATTGTGAAATAGGGGTTCATCCAAGATGAGAAATCTCCTCGCAATTACCTTGCTGGGTGGCCGCCTCCTCGCCCAGTCCACGTTCGCCACGATCACTGGAACCGCCACTGATCCGTCCGGCGCACCGGTCGCCGCCGTGAACATCGAAGCGCGCGCCACCGCCACCAATTACGTCTACAACGCCCTCACCAACGAGCAGGGACAGTACACGATCGCCAACCTCCGCGACGGGACCTACGTGCTGCGCGCCCGTGCGGCCGGCTTTCAGGAATTCGCCGTCGACAACATCGTGCTGACTGGACTCGACATCCGCCGCATTGACGTCCGCCTCGCGCTCGGCTCAGTCGACACCATCGTCGAAGTCACCGGCGGAGCGACGCTCATCGAAACCGAGACCGCGCGCATCGCGGATACCAAGGACCGCGTGGTGCTCCGCGCCCTTCCCCTCACGCTCCGCCGCGCCTGGGACTACTTCACGCTGTCGCCGCAGATCAACAAGACTGCCCGCGGATTCCAGGTATCGTTCGCCGGCAGCCGCCAGAATCAGGGCGCCGCCAACATCGACGGGACCACCATCGCCCGCTCGGGCGGAGGCTTTGCCAGTGGTCCGCTTCTCGACCGCTCGGAATCGTTCCAGGAACTGCGCATGGATATCTCCGGCACGGCCGCTGAGTTCGGCACCGTCGGCCAGGTGACTCTCATCTCGCGCGCCGGCACCAACGACTTCCACGGAACCTATTCCGACTACTATTCGACGACGGCGTTCCGCGTCCGCAATCCCTTTGCCACCGAGCGCGCCAGCGGCGTCAGTCACAGGATGACCTTCGCCGCCGGAGGTCCCGTGCTCATCCCCAGGATCTACAACGGCAAGAACAAGACGTTCTTCTTCACGACGCTCGAAATTGGATTTGGAAGCCCTGGCCGGACCCAGCTCAACCAGTCCGTTCCGATTCCCGCGTGGCGCAACGGCGACTTCGGATCCACGGTTGTGCGCGACCCCTCCGGCGGCAATCAACCGTTCGCCAGCAACCGGATCCCCGCAAGCCGCATCAATCCGGTGTCGAGGATCCTGCAGGACCGGTTCCTCGCTCTGCCCAACTTCGGATCGGGCGAAGCCTTCCAGGCTCTCAACTACCGCGAGCTGCGCGTCAACCAGGTGACGCATCAACCCACGCTCACTCTCCGCGGCGACCACCGCTTCAACGACCGCGTGTTCGTCTACGGCCGCCTCACCAAGGTCGACTGGAACCTGGACAACTTCGAGAGCCTGCCGACCATCAAGGAGCGCTTCCGCCGGTGGCGGACCCTCCGCGCGGCCACCATCGCCTACACGCACACGATCAAGTCGAATCTGTTGAACGAATTCCGCTGGGGAACTTCGTTCGACGACCTTCCCAACCAGACCAAGATGTCGGGTCTTGCCCTCTCCCGCGAGCTCGGACTCCGCGGACTCGCGCCCGACCTTCCCGACACCGGCGGCATCTTCAACGTCAACTTCGTCGGCACCGGACTCTCGCCCATCGCCGTCATCGGCACCTGCGTCCCCTGCGGCCGCGACCTGATCCACCAGTTCGTCGACCACGTGAGCCTGTTCCGTGGCAACCACAACATCAAGGCCGGATTCCAAATGTTCTGGGGCCAGACCAACGAAATCCGCCAGCGGGCCGGACTCTACGGAAGCACCACCTTTGGCACTACCTTCACCGGCCACACCTACGGCGACTTCCTGCTCGGGATCCCGACCACGACACGGCGCGATTTCGGCGCCATCGAGCCAAAGCGCTTCAACTACACCTACGCCGGATTCGTCCAGGACGACTGGAAGTTGTCCCCTAAGCTCACGGTCAATTTGGGAATGAGATATCAATATTTCCCTGGATGGAGAGAAGCCAACGGACGCCAGGCTTTATTCGATCTCGGCAGCGGCTCGATCGTCGTGCCGGACGGTGCGCTTGACAAGGTGAGCCCGCTTCTGCCGACGGGATACGTCCCCGTCGTCGAAGCCTCGCGCGCCGGATATGATACCGCCACGCTGATCCGCGGGGACAAGAAAACTTCTCCCCCCGGTTCGGATTCGCGTGGCGGCCGCTCGATTCCCGCACCGTCATCCGCGGCGGCTATGGAATCTACTTTGACGCTGCGCCCCAAGGCCCGAGCGCCGGCTCCACCGTCCCCTTCGTCATCAGCGAGCCCGACTTCACCAATCCCACCGACAACCCGATCACCCTGCCCACGGTCTTCCCCGCGGCAGGATCAGGCGGACCCTCCACGGTCGGCCTGCCCACCGCCATCCGGCCCGATCTGCGGATCCCTTTCAGCATGCAATACTCGCTCACCCTCGAGCGCCAGATCGCGAACATGGGCGTGCGCATGACCTACACCGGAACCAACACGCGCCAGGGTGTCTACCGCTGGGATGCCAACCAGCCGCTCGCCGACGCCCAGCTCTATGTGGACAAGCCGCGCCGCTTCCCTCGCTATCCCGGCATCGCCTACACGGACAACGGCGCCGGACACCAGTACCACGGTGTATCCTTCGAAGCCGAGCGCCGCATGCTCAACGGACTGCACTACCAGTTCTATTACACCTTCGCCAAGGACATCCAGGACCTCGAAATCAACGAGCAGCCCGAAGACGCCTACAACCGGAACCGCGAGCGCGGCACCTGGGGCGCCCTCCCGCGCCACCGCTTCAGCGCGAACATGATCTACGATCTCCCCTTCGGCAAGGGCAAGCCATTCGCCAACAGCCTCGGCCGCGCCGCCAACTTCATCATCGGCAACTGGCAGCTTTCCGGCATCTATATCTACGAAACTGGAAACGCTATCACTCCCCAGTGGACCGGCCCGGATCCCACCGGCACCCGCTTTACCGCCAACCGCACGCGTCCGCAGGTGACACTCCGTCCGGACCGCATCGCCGATGGCCGCCTGTCCAATCCCACGAACACCCGCTGGTTCGACGTCGCCGCGTTCGCCGCCCCACCGGTCGGACGCTTCGGCAGCGCCGGCACCGGCATCCTCTGGGGGACTCCGGTGAACGTACTGCACAATAGCATCGCCAAGCTGATCCCCATCCGTGAGCGGGCTCATCTGCGGATCGAGCTGCTCGCCAACAACACCTTCAACCACCCCAACTACATGAACCCGAACCTGAACATCAGCCAGGCGGGCGTCGTGGGAGTCCTCACGGCGACCATGGACCGCAACGCCAAGTTCGATTCCGCCGTGCCGCGCGAACTCCAGGCGCAGATCCGGTTCGAGTGGTAGTGGATCAAGAATTAACCCGAAGCGCGGCGCGTGTCCAGGCTGCCCTGGCAGCGGCGGGCTTGGAGGTGAAAGTGCGCGAGATGCCGGTGACGACCCGGTCCGCGCAGGAAGCCGCGGCCGCGATCGGCTGCAGTGTGGCGGAGATCGCCAAGACGGTGGTGTTCAAACGCGTGAACTCGGGAAGACCGGTGCTCGTGGTTGCCAGTGGTGTGAATCGCGTGGATCCCGCAATGCTCGAAGGCTTGTGCGGTGAACCAGCGGCGCAGGCCAAGCCGGACTTTGTGAGAGCGGCAACAGGCTTCGTGATCGGCGGGGTCCCGCCGGTGGGATTCGAAGAGCGCCTCGAGACTTGGATCGACGAAGACCTGTTGGTGTTCACCGAAGTGTGGGCCGCTGCTGGCACGCCGTTCGCGGTGTTTGCGATCGATCCGGCGCGTTTGGCGGGCTTGACCGGCGGCACCGTGGCACGGATCTCGCGCGTCCGGCAATAACGATCACCATTCGCTCCAGCGGACAACTCCCCGTCCGGGCCGCGGCTCCTCCGGAAGCATCGCAATGTACTCGATCATGTGCCCGTCGGGATCCCGGAAGTAAACCGCCGCCGCCGGCATCCATGCCAGAACCACGGGCTCGCGCGTCGGCGCCCCGTCGAAATCAAGCGCTTGTATCCCTGCGGCTTCCAGCGCTGCAGGCGCGCCGAGGATGTCTTTCAGACTGACCCGGAACGCTGTGTGCAGGGACATCGTCTGCGGACCCGGTCCGGTGCCCCAGAGCCCCAGCATCGTGTGCCCTGGAGGGCCGAGCCAGAAGAAGGCGGCCTGCCGCTCCGGGAACAGCGCCGCGAGAACCAGCCCCAGTTGGTCGCGATAGAAAGGTAGGCG
>VFZX01000142.1 GCA_016871015.1 Acidobacteriota bacterium
CGCGGCAGTCGCCCTCGGTCGAAAACCGCTCCTCGAACTCCTGGATGGTTCGCGGGTAGTCCTCCACAGTCCAAATCTACAGGTTGGGGTCGGCTGAGTCAAGGGGATACCCAGTTGTTGGCAAACCAGGCGACCTCATCGACGGCGCCGTACGTCTTGGCCTCCGATCCGGCGCGCGCCGCGTATTCCCACTCGGCTTCAGTCGGCAGGCGGCCTCCGGCCCAGCGGCAATAGGCGCGGGCGTCGGCGTAGCTGACGCGCACCATCGGTTGTGCGTCATCGGTCCAGGTGGGCGCGAGCGCCGGCATGGCGCGTTTGGTGGCTTCGGCGAACGTTCTGTAGGCTCCGTCAGTCACCTCCGTGGTGTTGAGCCAGAACCCGCGCGAGAGCGTGACCTCGTGCACCGGCGACTCATCTCCCTCGCATTCGCTGTCGCCCGGCGAACAACCCATGCGGAAGCGGCCGGCCGGTATCCAGGCCAGCTTCAAGCGATCGGCCGCATTGGTGCGCACATCGCCGGGTTGCCCGGCGGGGGCAGCGGGCAACGGAGGCTCCTCTTTCGCCGCCGCGGGCGGAGGCGCACGTCGCGACAGTTCCGGGTTCGGGTCCTTCTCGCCCAGGTCGGCGACCTTCCATAGCGTGTTGCCGGTGCGCAGCAGCAGGGCGCCCTCCAGCGGCGTCGCCGCGTACACCAGCGATTTGGCGTCCAGGTAGTTCTCGCCGAGTTTCTCAATCGTGTCGCTGTCACGGAAAATCAACGTGGCTCCATCGCCTGTGAAGAAGTAGACACGGTCGCCGGACCGCAGCGCGGAGGCCCAGGCCGTCGCCGGCAATCGCGTCGACCAGAGATCGCGGCCCGCCTCGAGGTCCACGGCAAACAGCGCGCCGACCGAGTTGACGAAGTAGGCACGCTTGTCGGTTAGCAGCGGCGAACTGAACGCGTTCGTGGCGGCTTTGGCCGTCCAAAGCGGCTGTTTGGGCGACTCCAGTCTGAACGCCCACGTGCCGCCCTTGCCCAGTGAAGGAACCACGGCAATGCCCCGCGAAACCGACATCGACGGGATTGCGTTCTCGCGCGAGAACTGCCGAAGGTCCTCCCACAGCACTTTGCCGGTGGCCGGATCGTAGGCCGAGACGCCGCCTTGCCGCTGCACCAGCAAAACGGGCTTGCCGCCCGCTTCGGCCAGCACCGGAGTGTTCCAACCGCCTTCCGATGGAAGGTCCACCTTCCAGCGCGTCGTGCCGTCTTTCTTGGCGATGGCCACCAGATAGGAAGGACCCACGTGATTAACGAAAGCAAACAGCGTATCGGCCGATTGCCGCAACGAACTGCCGAAGTCGTGGCCGTTGTTGATCGGCCCATACTCGGCGTTGAAGTTCTTCTTCCACCTGACCGCGCCGTCATGGTCCAGGGCATACAGATCGCCGCTGTCGAACAGCGCAAACAACCCCTCGCCGTCGAGAGCGGGCGTGGAAGCGGCGCGCGCCACGCGGTCCCCCGCCTCCTGCGGTCTCGAGGAATCGAAGGATTTTTGCCAGATTTCCTTGCCGGTTTTGGCGTCGAGAGACAGCACGAGCAACTTCCCTTTCTTGGCGCCCTCAACGGCGGTCAGGAAGATCCGTCCCGCCCGCACCACGGGCGTGGACTGGCCGAATCCGGGCGTCTGAATCTTCCAGGCGATGTTGTGCCGGTCCGACCAGGACAGTGGCAGCTTGGCGCCCGAATGGGAATCTCCGGCGCCGCGGAAGCCCGTCCAAACACCGGGTGGTTCACTGGCCGCAAGCGGTGCCGCACCCAGACAGGCGGCGAGTAGGAGAGCTGATTTCATCTTCATGGGCAATCTCCTGTTTAACAGCAGGCAGGACAAGGCCCGACAGATTTCCGGTGGATGAACCGTCCGCGGCTGCGGGCGGTCACCTTCAAGCGGTGAGCGGACCGCTTCAGATTCTCGAGTTCACCGCTTTGCTCCTCCGGCTCACATCACTTCACGGCTACGGTCACGCCCGCCGGCGAGGGCGCTCCGCCGATCACCACCGTCAACGCCCGGACTCCCGGGGGAGTGAAGATCCCCGGTAACTGAGCGTTCACCTGCGCGACCCCGGGGAGCCCCGGCGCGGGACCCGCGAACAGCACCTCCGCCTGCGCCGCGCCGACCCGTACCTCCAGTGATGCCAGCCCCGCCCGGCCCTCTCCCGTGAGAAAGAACGTCAGCGGCGTTCCCCGCGCCGCCGGGTTCGACTCGGAATTGAACGAGCCATCCTCATTCAAAGCGGCCGCCTGGCCCTTGCCGTCCTGCGCAAAAATCCCGGGCGACGCGGGCTGAAGCCGCAGCGGACGCCCGTTGACGGCCAACTCCGCAGCCGTGGTTTCCGGCAGACGGAACAACACCTGGCCGCCAGTTACGGAGAGCGGGTTTATGGGCGCGCCTCCAACAAAGATCCCCGCGGCGGGCGGGGCCGGGGCGATCACTAACTGGCCCGCGGCGAACGGTCCCGCCAGACGGGTCGCGGCGTGGATCAACAGGACCTCGGGTAGTTCGGCCACCGGGGCAGCTACCGGTGTGAGCTTGCGGATCCGGTGGTTCTCGTGATCGGCCACGTACACGACGCCGGCCGCATCGGCAGCCACCGAGACCGGGATCCGGAACCGCGCTGCCTGCGCATCCTCGCCGTCGCCTTCCGACCCTGGGGTGCCATCGCCCGCGAGGGTTTGGATCACGCCTTCCTTATCCACCCGGCGGATCTTGTGATTGAACGAATCGGCGATCAGCAGTCCACCGGCGGCGTCCATCGCCAGCGACGATGGGGTATTGAGGGCTGCCTGAATAGCGAGTCCGCCATCGCCCTCGTCGCCCGCGGCGCCGTTCCCGGCCACGGTGGTCATCACGCCGTTGGGCAGCATTTTTCGGATGCGGTGATTGCCGGTGTCGGCGATGTAGAGCGCGCCCGCGGGATCCACCAGCATCCCCTGAGGCGAGTTGAGCTGCGCCTGGGTCGCCAGACGGCCGTCGCCCGCGAATCCGCGCGTGCCGTTTCCCGCCACGGTGGTTATGATGCCGTTGACACCCACGCGGCGGATCCGGTGGTTGAGGGAGTCGGCGATATACAGGTTGCCCTGGCGGTCCAGCGCGATGTCTCGCGGACGGTTGAGGCGGGCTCCCGTGGCGAGCGAGTTGTCGCCGCCGAAGCCGAGACGCCCGTCCCCCGCGACGACGGTCAGCGATCCGTTGGGCGCGATGGCCACGACGCGGCTGGAGGCGAATTCGGCCACCCGCAGGACACCGCGCGAGTCCATGACGGCGGCCACGGGATCGGCAAGCAGCTTCGAGTCGGCCACGGTGCGGATGAATCCTGTGGTGGAGATCCGCCGCACGCGCCGGTTGCTCTGCTCGGTGACATAGAGGTTTCCTGCGGTGTCGAACGAAAGGTGGATCGGGCTCGCGAGGCTGGCTGTCTCCGAGGGGACGTCTTCGGGCACAGGAGCGTTCTCGGCGGCTCCAGCATGGAGGACGATCGAGCCTGAGGGCGTGATGCGCCAAACACGGGTGGACTCAGCGGCGAACAGGTCGCCATTGGGGGCAGCGGCGATATCGCGGGGCTGCTTGATTTCAGGCGCAAAGGTGCGCCGCTCGCCAAGGCGCGTGATGCGGGTGATGCGCTTGGCCTGAGGCTCAACGGTGTAGAGCGCGCCGGCGGGGTCGACTGTTATGGAGCTGGGAGTCTGGAAGCCGCCCGCCACGGTTTGGATCTGGCCGGCGAAGACGCGCCGGATGGCGCCGTTGCCGGAGTCGGCGATGTAGAGCGATCCGCTGAGGTCGAGCGCGAGTCCGGCGGGGGCGCGCAGGCGGGAGTTGGGGGCGGCAGAGTTGTTGTCGAATCCGGCGGTACCGGTTCCGGCAGCCACTTCGATGGCGCCGTTGGGGGTGATCCTATACACGCGATGTCCGTCGAAGTCGGATACGTAAACGCTGCCACCAAAGTCGACGGCGAGGCTGCGGGGCTTGCGGAACTCTATGGCGGGCGTGGGACCGGGGACGGTCCGGAGGAGTCCGGCCGGGGAAATGCAACGGACCAGGGCGTTTCCGAGATCCGCGATGAAGAGGTGGCCGTTGGTCCCGGCGGCGACGCTGTACGGGGAGTTGAGAAGACTTTTGTCCGCGGGTGTGTCATCAGGTGAATACCCGGCGGTTGAGGTTCCGGCCAGGGTGGTGATAATCCCTT
Organism: Acidobacteriota bacterium; assembly: GCA_016871015.1. Lineage (GTDB taxonomy): Bacteria > Acidobacteriota > Terriglobia > Bryobacterales > Bryobacteraceae > SYLY01. The sequence continues at coordinate 4,222 of VFZX01000142.1, forward strand.
CTGGCGAAACCCGCCGGATGCGGTGGGCACCGGCATCGGCGATGTAGAGATTTCCCTGCGCGTCGGCGGCGATTCCTTCTATCGAGGAAAAGTTGGCGTTTGTTGCACGGCCGCCGTCGCCGGACGAGTTGGCACCCGCGATCGTGGAGACCGTAAACGAGTTCTGGCAGAAGGCCAGGACGGGCGTGAGCAATACGCTTGTCAGACGGGTGTAAAACATGAGCGGATAGTCCCCCTATGAAATAGTGGGCTGAGGGGGCGAAAAATCTCACTGAATTTGACGGTTTTTTCTTGGCCCTGGGGGCGGGAGAGGGAATAGGGGGGTGACTACGGGGAAATTTTGCTTCCGGGAGAGGCGGTGTGCTCGATAAGTAAATCATGCGACGGTGGCTTGGCATAGCCCTTCTGGTCCTCGCTGGTGGTCGTGCCAGCGTCCGGGCGCAGGAACCGGAGATGGAGCGAAAGGACTCGGAGGATAAGGTCAGTCCGGCGTTACGGATCCGTGGGGCCGAGCTGGTGTTTGATGATCCGGGCGTGCGCAATACAATCGTTTTCCTTGCCGAATTCCGGCCCGGGACGGGACCGGGAGAGATGCGCGCGGCGGCGACGTTCCAGGGGCTGCTGATCCGTGAGCATCCGGATCTGGCGCTCCCGCACCTGTTGCTCGAGGGGACCTTGGACCAACTGGAGGCGCTGGCCCGGAGGGAGGAGACCTCCTACCTATGGCCGGCCTCGGATGACCTCGTACGGGGGAACCCGGTGCGGGGGTGCGGGGGGAGCATCGGCCAGGCGATCTTGCGGATCGGGCAGGGGTGGGACGGTGCAGGGAAGGGAGCGGTGGAGCTGGGCTGGACGCTGTCCCGGTATCCGTCGCGTGTGCCTGCGGACGAAGCGCTCCAAGCTGTCGAGGCTGCACTGGCGGAGTGGTCGCGCTGGGTGCGGGTGGATTTCCGGCAGAGCGGGAATCCGTCGGCGGCGCGCCACCTGAATCTGCTGTTTGCGGGGGGTGCGCATGGGGATCCGTTTCCATTTGACGGACGGGACGGACGCTGGCGCACACCGTTCTATCCGGCACCGGTGAACGCCGAGCCGGTCGCGGGCGACATGCACTTTGACGATGACGAGAATTGGCAGATTGGCACCGACACCGACATTTACAGTGTCGTCCTGCATGAGCTGGGGCATGCGCTCGGGCTGGGGCATTCGGATACGCCGGGCGCGGTGATGTATCCGTACTACCGGCGCGCGGAGAAACTGTCGGAGGAGGATATCCGCGAAATCCAGGGGATGTACGCGGCGCGGACGGCGGGCACGGATCCACCGCCAGCGCCAGCGCCCACGCCCACGCCGAATCCACCACCCACGGTGCCATCTGCACCGCCACCGGCGGGCACGCCGGACCGGGTGGCGCCCACCGTCACCATCAGCAGTCCCGCTCAGACCGCGGTGGTGGTTACGGCGGAGTCGGTTACACTGCGCGGGACGGCCAAGGACAATCAGGGAGTAAGCCTGGTGACTTGGTGGTCCAATACCGCGGGCGTGGGGGTGGCGGCAGGGACTACCGAATGGAGCGTCGCGAGCCTGCCACTGATGAAGGGCACGAATTACATCAAGATTACAGCATTTGACGCGTCTGGGAATGCAAGCTGGAAGTCCGTGGTTATCACGCGGCGGTAAGATCCCGGCGGGCCAGCTTCGCGCCGCAGTGTCCGCAGTTGGACCATGAGATCTCCGTAGGGCGGCCGCAAGCGGCACACTGCGGACCGAGCGTCTGGCCGCACTGGGGGCAAAATCGGAGCCGTTGATCGGCTGGGGACGCGCATCGCGGGCACGCCACGGGAAGTGGCTCCCGGAAGAGAAAGTACAGCAGAATCCCCACGGCGTTCGGGATCAGGGCGGCGATCGCCGTCCAGACTCCAGACCGCATGCCGCGCCGGCGCGCGTCGGCGTTAACGTATCCGATCGTCAGCACGTAGGTGGCGGGAAGCAGGGCGAACAGCCCGGCCAGCAGGCCATAGAGGGCAACCATTGGTACCGGCACACCGCCACTCGAAAGCAGCGGTCCGGCGAACAGCAGCATCATCAGTATCCAAATCGCCCCTGATACGGCGGCCGCAAGCCACATCGACCAGACGGGCACGGTTTTCCACTCGCGTTTCAGCCAATTCATAGCGTTTCCTTTCCGCGGCGGTGAGCCGCCACAACTCCCGCCGCCATCAGTGACGTCAAGGAGCCTAGCACCGACGCCATAAGGCAGGCGGACCAAATGCTGGTACCGGAAGTCCGGTGTATCAACCAGGCGGTGGCGAGGAAGAGCAGCCACGCCGAGACTCCCAACATCACCGCGAGTCCGGTGAGCCAGCGGTTCTCGCGTTGGAGGCGGGCTTCGGCCACCGCCATCCGGGTGCGTAGCGCGAGTCCGGGTGGGGCGGCGATCGGGGGCTGAGTCCTTAGTAAGTGCGCGGCTTCCCGCCAGGATTCAAGTTCCGTGCGGCATCCGGCGCACTCAGCCAGATGCGGCGGTTCCGGCTCCACGCCGGCCGCGATCAACGGCAGAAGCTTCCGGATCCGCTCGTGGTCCGTGTTCATTGGACCAACCTCCTTACCGCCGCGAGCGTGCGATGCAGCCGGGTCTTGACCGTGGCGACCGGGGTTCCGGTCACCTGGGCGATCTCGGCGAGGCTCATCTCCTGGTCGAACCGCAAGGCCAGCAGCTCGCGCTGTGGCGCGTCCATACGGGCGATCGCACCGCGCACCTGGGCCATTCGAGAGGCGTGGGCCAAGCCCGATTCCGCGTCCGGCGGCTGGGTGGGCTCCGGAGCCTCCGCGCCGGTGGTCTCGAACTTTGATCTCCTCAAGAAGTCCATCGCCAGGTTGTGGGCAATCGCGTACAGCCATGGGTCAAAGCTGCTCCGTGCCGGGTCAAAGCTGTGTTCCTTTTCCATCACGCGAATCCATACCGCTTGGAACAGGTCCTGGGCGGCGGCTTCATTGCGGACCAGCCGCATCAGGTATCCGTAGAGCCGGTCCTGATGCTTGGGGATGAGGGAATCGAGGTCCAGTCCGTTGCCGCCTTCCAAGGCTCAGTTCGCAGGGTATACGAACCAGGGGCGGAAAGGTTTCACGGCGCCAGATCGAGCGCGAGGATTGTCTTGCGGTCGCGGAGGTAGAGGTGGGTTCCGGCGAGGTGGGCGGGGTCCAGGAGAACTTTTCGAGGACCTGGGCGCGCGACAGCTCCTCGAACTTGTCCGGATTGGCGCGTACCCGGCCGAGCACTCCTTCCTGGTCCAAGACGATCAGCTTGCCGTCAGCCAGCACGATCTGGCCCTTGCTGAATCCGCGCTCCTGCCAGCGGATCTTGCCCGATTCCGGGTCCACCGCGCTGAGGAAAGCGGGTCCGTTGTAGCCGGAGGTCAGATAGAGGACCCCGTTGCGGATGACTCCGTTGCCGAAATGGGACTGGATTTTCGGGTCGGACCAGGCGGATGCGCCGGTGGCGGTGACGCGGATGCCCTGCGCGCCCTTGCCGTACGCGGAGGCGGTGAACAGCATGTCCACGCCGTTCCACACGGGAGTGCTGACGGCGATTCCGTACGGGGTCTGGTGGGGAAGGCGCCAGAGGAGTCCGCCGCCTGCCGGCTCGAATGCGATTACCTCTTCGCCGCCGAGGGCGACCACTTGTTCCTTGCCTCCGGCCTGGATCAGGAGGGGCGATGAGTAAGCATTCTTGAACTTGATCCGCTTCCAGAGTAACTCGCCGTCGGACTGCCGGAATGCCGCGGCGCCGCTCCACCAGTCCGCACCGACGAGGCAGATGAGCGTGTCCTTATAGAGGAGCGGGTGGGAGGTGTAGCCGTAGGGGAGGCGCTCACCACCGAGATCCGACCAAAGCTCGCGGTGCCAGACGGCGCGGCCGGTATTGCGGTCGATGGAGACCAGCTTGCCGGTGCCCGTGACCATGACGAGGCGGTCGCCGGCGGCCTGGGGCATGACGTAAGGTCCCGGCCCGACGCCCTCGGAGTAAGCATTAACAAAACGGCTGGGATAACCGGCTTCCCAGCGCGTGGCGCCGGTGGCGGCATCGATGGCGACGACGCGGTCCTCGGTTCCGTGGCGGTAGCCGGTGTAGAGGGTGCCGCGGTCGATGGCGATGGCGGAGTAACCGTCACCGAGGGGGCGGGTCCACAAGCGGCGGGGTCCTTGCTTGGGCCACTGGTTGGCAAGTGGCGGACTGTCTCGGACGGCGAAGTTACGGTCCGGTCCGCCCCAGGTTGGCCATTGAGGGAGAAGCGGGGAGGATAGGACGGCGAGAATGATCGCAAATTTCATTCATGCAAGCGATTGCGAATCCTTGAACGGCAGATGATCGAAGTGCGGGCCAAGCTGCTGCTCGACCCGCCCGCTGCAGCCTAGACGTTCTTCACCGGCCGGACCGGACCACCGGGCTGCCCATACTTATGCCGCCGGGCGGTGAACTTACCCTTGCCGTACTCGCCGACATCGACCGTCCCGACGATTTTATCGCCATCGGCCATCCCCGAGAACTCGTAGCCGACGCGGGTGCCTTCATACTGATGGGAGCTTCGCACGGAGATTTCCTTGCCGTGCACGGATCCACGGACATCGCCCTGGAGGAACTCGCCCATGTGCGATCCGGAGAGCGTGGCGCCGTCCTGTTCGAAGAACATCGTATGTCGCGCCTTACCGGCCAGATACTCGATCTCGATGTCCCATTGGCCGTTGATGGTAACGGCGGGTGCGGCAGGCGGGGTGATTGGCTTCCTCGGCGCGGTCTCGAGCACCTCGCGGATGCGCGTGGCGGCGATCTTGTCGTCGCCGGGCATCATCATGTATGGCATGATCGTCAGGGAACTCGACGCCGCCCCAGCCCCGCGGTTTCCGGACGCGCCTCCCAAGATGATGCGCGGGGATCCCTCGAGCAGGAGCTTTTCGACTTCCTGGCCTGTAAGTCCCATTTTTTCGCCATCCCACCGGATCGCGAGGCGCGGTGAGTTATTCGACAAACCTTCCGGCTGCAGGACTTCGGTGGTGACACCCTCCACCTTCATAACTTCCGTGTGGATCGTCTCCAGCCACCGCTCCCACGCCTGCCACTCGGCGTCATGGTCGCGCTTGACCCAGGCCTCGACGGCGGCCAGCATGCCCATGATCTCTTCCTTGCCGCACTTCATCGGACGTCCGATGGCGTGATGGGGCGCGCTGTGGATCCAGGCGGCCTGCACCAGGTCCTTGCGGCCGAGCAACAGACCCGCGGTTTGTGGTCCGCGGAGGCACTTACCGCCGGAGTAAGCGACCAGAGTCGCGCCGCGGTTGAGATGGAGATTTGGGATCGTGAGCCGCTCGGCGGCCGCGTCGACCAGCACGGGCACGTCGTGCTGCTTGGCGATCGGCGCGAGCGCCGGCAGTCCCAGAGGGCCATTGTCGCCACCGCCGGCAAGGATCATCACCATCGCGGTCTTGGGACTAAAGGCGTTGATGAACTCCTCCTTGGTGCGGACAGTGATGAAGTGCGCGCCCGCGCCGCGCACGGCGTGATCATATACGTTGCGCGAATAAGCAGGCGCGATGACCTCGTTCTTCATGCCGCGTGAGTCGGGCAGGCGCTGGAGCTTTTCCGGATCCGCGCCCGCGATGCAGGCGGCGGTGGCGTGGCTCAGGGCGGCGGCGCATCCGGCGGAGACCATGCCCCACTCGGCCTTGGTCAGCTCAGCGAGGCGCTTGCCGACGCCTTCCATGAGTTCGTCGAGATGGACGTAGTGGCGCGAGGCTTGGTCCATCGCGGCCTTCACTTCGGGCAGCGACTGGGAGCCGGAAATGATCGTGAACGTGCCCTTGCAATTGATGATGGGCGTGACACCGATCGACTCGTAGATGTCGGGCCCGATGTTCAGGCCCGCGGCTTGGGCGCGCCCGGTGAGACTTTGGAAAGCGGCAGCCAGGGCGCCGCCCTTGAACAGATCGCGGCGGTTGAGTGTGTTTCGAAGAAATCGCGACAGCATGATGCGATGCTAACGCAGCCGGAGGTGCGGCGCAACCTCAAGGGCATAGCCTATATCGTGGCTGCAGTCGCCCGCCGGTTCCCTTTGTGATCATGGAGGGTAACGAGTTACGACATCCTTTCTAGCGCTGACAACGGCATCGATTACGTGCAAACCGGTTCTGACTTCCGGGCGCAGCCATCGTCGAGGGAGTTTCCGTGTGGGCGCTCCGAGCTCGATCAGCGCAACACGCCGCCGCGGCCAGCCGTACGCCAAGTCGCGCGCAACAGCCCCTCCTCGTTGATGATATAATTCATTCATCCAAACACTCCCAGGAGGTCTTCGCGTGAGACACCTTATTGCAATTCTTTTCACTGCCGCCAGTCTGCTGGGCCAGACGTCGGCCGGCGCACTGGTCGGACTGGTCCGCGATCCGGCAGGCGCGGCTGTGCCTGCGGCCCCAGTCACCGTCACCAATACCCAGACCAACATCGCCTTCCGCACACAGACTGATTCGACTGGCAACTACTTCGTACCGAGCTTGATTCCCGGGACGTACTCGATCGTGTGCGAGCAGTCCGGATTCAAGAAGATCACAGTCGAGCCCGTGGTCGTGAACGTCAACCAGACCGTGCGCGTGGATTTGAATCTGCAGGTTGGCGAAACGGTTGAGTCGATCACGGTCCAGGAGTTCGCTTCCCTTGTCCAGACCGACAATTCGACCATTGGACAGGTGATCACCAAGCGCCAGCTCACCGAACTGCCGCTCAACGGACGCGACTTCCGCAGCCTGTTGCGGCTGAATCCCGGCGTCACCGAGCCCGCGGGCGGCATCAGCGTGACTCCGTCGATCCGCCGGCAAGGCTTCAACGACAGCATCCGCAACGTGAGCGTGAACGGCGCGCGGCCCTCGTCGGTGACCTACCTGATCGACGGCGTGTCGATCAACGAGGCGATGTTCCAGTTCCCAAGCCAGATTCCGCCCATCGAAGCGGTGGAGGAATTCAAGCTGCAGAACGCGCTGTACTCAGCGGAGTTCGGCGCGGGCGTGGGCCAGGTGAGCATCGCGCTCCGGTCCGGTACGAACGAAGTTCATGGATCTCTGTGGGACTTCCTGCGCAACGATGCGCTCCAGAAATTCCATCCGCGATTCCGCACCCGCACGCCGCTCAAGCAGAATCAGTTCGGATACGTGGTGGGCGGTCCGGTGTACCTGCCCAAGATCTACGACGGCCGCAACCGGACGTTCTTTTTCACCAGCTACCAGGGCGGGCGCCGTGTCATCGGAAACTTCGGCGTGACGCAGATGCCCTCGGCCGCCGAGCGCCAGGGCGACTTCAGCTCGTGGCCGACGCAGTTGTTCGATCCACTGAGTGGCGTGCTGGCGCCAGGCGCGAATCCGCCGGTGACGCGGGCGCCATTTTCCGGCAACCGGATCCCGTCAAGCCGGTTCGCGCCGCAGAGCTCGAACCTGATCAAGTACTGGCCAGAGCCGGGGCAGGCGTGCCAGTTGCCGTGCAACAACTACCAGGCTGCCCTGAATACCAAGGTTGTGTTGAACCAGTACACCATCCGCGGCGACCACAATTTCTCGCAGAAGGACCGCGTGTTTGTGCAGTACCTGCATTCCACCGATACCGCGCCGATTCCGTCGTTGGTGCCGCTTTCGGGAGTCGTTACAGCGCAGCGCGGCTGGCTGGCGTCGCTGCAGTGGACGCACGTCTTCTCGCCGACGCTGATCAACGAGGCGCGCGCCGCCTACAACCACTTCGTGTTCCTGCAAAGCTTCGACACGCAGGACCGCGGCTCGGTGTTCTGGCGCGAAGCGGGTCTCAAGAACCTGAATGATTCCTACGCCGCGCTTCCGGCGATCCTGCCGGGCACGCAGTATTCGAGCATCGGCTACGCGGGCTCCGTGCCGTTTAACAACGGTGCCGATGTCCAGCACTACGTCGAGCACCTCACCTGGACCAAGGGCCGGCACAGCATGAAGTTTGGCGCCGACTACCGGCGCGGCCGCTACTGGACGGTCACCGGATTCCAGGGCAACGGCATCATTTCGTTTAACGGCGGATACTCGGCGCGCAATCCGACTCTCGCCCAGGTGGCCGGACGGCCGGACACCGGCAATGGATTCGCCGACTTCCTCATGGGCTACTCAAGCCTCGCGCAGGGAACTCCATTTGATTCGTCGGCCGGACGCTATTGGAACACCGACGCCAATCTGTTCTTCCACGACGACATCCGGGTGTCGCAGCGGCTGACGCTAAACGTGGGCCTGCGTTGGGAATACCGCGGTCCGTGGTATGAGAAGACCAAGGCGGGCAAGATTTTCGATTTCAACTTCGCGGGCGGACGGGCGCTCTACCGCGACGAAGAGTTCGTCAAGCAGGTGAACAATCCGATCTTCGCGAGCTGCTGCTCGCGAGACTCGATCTACAATCCCGACTACCGCAATTTCGCGCCCCGGTTTGGACTCGCGTGGCGTCCCACCGGCAGCAACCGCCTTGTGGTCCGCACGGGATACGGCATCTATTACGACGTGCTCCACCGCTTCTACGACACGTCGCCGCTCAGCATCAACGTGCCGTTCGTGCTCGCGCCGTTGCCCGCCGTGAACGGACTCGAGAGCCAGCCGCCGCTCGACATGCGGACGCTGTTCCCCGCGCCGATTCCGGTCGCACAGCGCGAGTTCGCCGCGCCCTACTGCGAGGCTCCTCCGAGCGAAACGTTCAACCCACAGACTGGCCGGATCGTGGTCCGCAACCAATGCTTTGGACAGGGGCTGTCCTACGTGATGCCCAACAACCGCACCCCGTACACGCAGAATTGGGGCCTTAACGTCCAGTTGGAGCCGCGCCAGCGGATGCTGTTCGAGATCGGCTACCAAGGCAGCCACGGACTCCGGGCACAGTCGTTCCTCCAGGCCAATCAAGCCACGCTGCCGTCGCAGACCGGAAATCCGAACAACGGGTTCCGGTTCCGCTCGCAATGCCCGCCCGGAACGTATCCGGCCACATGTTCGCCAGTGCAGGACCGCGTGACGTACTCGAACTTCGTCCCGCAGTTGAACACCTATGTCAACGACAACCAGTCGATCTATCACGCGATGACTTTGAAGCTTGAACAGCGCTTCAACGCGGGTCTCCAACTGCTCACCGCGTTCACCTGGAGCCGCACGATCGACATGGTGTCGGAAATCCAGACCCAGGGTGGAACTCCCCGCCTGTATCCGCAGTACAACCGCCGCCGCGACCTCGAGCGGGGTGTGTCGAACTACGATCAGACGCGCCGGTTCGTCACCAGCGTGCTCTATGAGATTCCATTCGGCAAGGGGAAGAAGTTCCTCAACCGTGGCGGAGTGCTGGACTGGACTCTCGGCGGCTGGCAGGCGAACACGATCATCACGCTGGCGGACGGGCTGCCGTTCACCATCGGTTGCTTCTGCGGCGACCGGGCGCAGATCGGCAACGATCGCGACGTCCATCGCATGAATGTGGTGGGCAATCCACTGCCTGACGGATTCGAGAAAACGATCACTCGCCAATTCGACACGTCCGTGTTCCGGCTGCCGGCACTGGGTGAGCTGGGGTCCGTGGGCCGCAACACGATGCGCGGACCTTCGCAGAAGGCAACCGACCTGTCGCTGTTCAAGAACTTCCGCTTCGGAGAACGGATGGGATTGCAGTTCCGCGCCGAGGCCTTCAATCTGCTGGCGAGTCCTTACTACCAGAGCTTGTACCCGGTGTTCAACGCGTCGGTTACCAACTTCGGGTCTCTGGTGCCGGTGGGAGGGGATCGGGGCAATCTTTTCAATCCGAGAATCTATCAGGCGGCACTGCGGTTCCTGTTTTAGAATGAACCGTGACATTCAGACAAGTTCTGGGCGCCGGTGCGGCGGCCGTGGCCTCGGTGTCGGCTATCGCGGCGTTTCAACAGCGGCAGACCCGGGACTACCTGACGCCAGAGTTGCGTGCCGCGGTTGAGAAGCTGAAGCGCGAGCCTGCCACACGGGACAACCTGGCGCAACGGGCGATGGTCCTGTTCGATTGGATCAACGCATACTCGCTCACCGGTGGACCGGTGCCGGTGAACGCGACGCAGCAGCTTTCGCCCGCCTTCGCGATCGCCGCGGGCGAGACGCAAGACGCGCTGGCCGCTGGAGCGGCGGGGATCGGCCGGGCCCTCGACGCGCTAGTGTACGAGTTCCGGCTTAAGGACGAGCGGCCGGGGGCGCTGCCGCGGGTCCGGCTGGTCAACCCGGGTCCGTTCGAGACGGGCACTTGGCAGAGCATCGAGCAAGTGATCACCACCGGTGAACAGCCGTTCGTGACTGGCAGCACGATTCTAATCGGGAAGCAGTTCTCGTCAGACTCCTCCCCATTCCAGGTGGGCAATCCGGCGGGCCCGGGCTACGTCTCGATTCACACATCGCGCGCGGGTGCGGTATTCGAGCCTACATCGATGTCTTTGGCGGGAATGCACGGCGGGTTCCGTGGTGCAGTCGACATGCCTGCGTTCAAGCTCGTCAAAGGGACCATTGAGCCGGGCGACACCATCCGGCTGGTCTATGGTGACAAGTCGCGCGGATCACAAGGGCTGCGCATGCAGACCTTCGCCAACGACCGCGTCCTGCTGCCGGTCTATGTGGATCCGGAAGCGAAGGGATTCCCGCTCACACTCGAGTGGACCGGCTACCAGGTCACTGGCGGACCCGCAACTGGTCTGCGCGTGATCGCGCCGTCGGTGGTCCGCGTGAATGAACCGTTCACTGCCGGGATCCGCGCCGAGGACCGCCTCTTGAACCGGGCGTCCGGAACCGTTGGTCCGGTCGAGATCACGATTAATGGACAGCGCCTGCGCAGCGTCGCCCAGGTAGCGGGAGTAGCGGAGCTCGACTCAATCACCCTCCCCACGCCAGGGACCTACCGGATTCAAGCCCGCACGCCCGATGGCCGCATTACCGCGGAGAGCAATCCCATCTGGGCCGAAGCCAGTCCACAACGCCGGATCTATTGGGGCGAGACCCACGCACACACCGGAATGGCCGAAGGACAGGGATCGATCGAAGGATTCTACCGCTATGGCCGTGAGGACGCGCGGCTCGATTTTATCGGGCTTTCCGAGCACGACATCTGGCTCGACGACAACGAATGGCGCCAGATGGAGAACGCGGTGCGCCGTTACACCGAACCGGGAAAGTTCGTCGCATTCCTCGGATACGAGTGGACCAACCTGCGCCCCGGCGGTGGACACCATAACGTCTTCTTCCGCTCGCCTGGCCGGACCCGTGTCCCAGTGGCCAAGGCCTGGAACCTGTCCCGTCTCTATCAAGGCCTGCGTTCGCTCTACGACACCAACGACGTGCTCATCATTCCACACGCCCATCAGGCCGGAGACTGGCGCCGCAACGACCCCGGCATGGAGCGGCTCGTCGAAATCATGTCCATGCACGGGACCTTCGAGTGGTTCGGCAACTACTACCTCAAGCTCGGACATGACGTCGGGTTTGTCGCCGCTTCCGACGATCACCGCACGCGTCCGGGACTCAGCGGAACCACCGCGCTCGGATCGCTGATGCAGTTTGGGGGCCTGGTTGCGGTTACCGCGGGCGAGAACACGGCACCGGCGGTCTTCGACGCGCTTCGCGCCCGGTCGACTTACGCGGCGTCGAACTCGGAGCGCATCCTCCTCGAAGTCACCATGAACGGCGAGGCCGCCAACGGACGCCGGCTCGCCATGAGCGCACAGCGCCGGATCCAGGCCCGCATCTCGGGCACCCAGCATCTGGACGCGGTGCACGTGATCAAGAACGGTGGTATCGTTCACGCCCGGCGTTTCCAGTCCGGCGCGCCGCTCACGGACAAGGTACGCGTGCGGATCGGCTTTGAATCCGACAGCGAACCTTACATCCGCGACAATCCGCGGGGATACCGGACCTGGCGCGGTGTGATGGAGGTCGCCGGAGCACGCGTCACTGCTGTGGACGGTTCCGGCCTCGACAACCGCCATACCGAGTTCGCGCGCCTGGATCCGGCCAATCCGTCACGGATTCATTTCGCCACACTCACGCGCGGCCGGGCGGACCACATCGAGTTGAGCCTGGAGTCGGCGAGTCCCGGAACACGGATCGCGATTCAACTTGAGGCGGCCAACGAGACTGGCGTGAGTCCGGTGAGCGTCCGGCCCATGGCTCGCATTCCGGCATCGCGGGTCGAACTGGATTTCAGCCGGTTGAACGGGGGTTGGACCGAGCTGGCGGTTCCGGTTGAACAGTTCAAAGACCGGATCACGCTGCAAGTCCTCGATCCCAACGCGCCCAAGGATGCAACGTTCGACTACTCCGATCAGGATCAGCCCCGGCCGGGCGACTACTACTATGTGCGCGTGACTCAACGGGACGGTTCGCAGGCCTGGTCCTCGCCGGTGTGGGTGGGTGGCGAAAGCCCGCGCTGAGTTTCTTCAGCTAGAAAATCAGCTTCAGCGCCAATTGGCCTTCGCGGCCACCCATCGCGCTGCGGATGACGCCGAACGCCGCGGGATTGTCGACGCCCGTGCCCGGCGATCCGAAGTTGGGATGGTTGAAGAAGTTGAAGAACTCGGCCCGGAACTGCAGGCGCCAGCGCTCGGTGATGGCGAAGAACTTCTGCGCGGAGAAGTCGAAGGCGCGCGTGCCAGGCCGGTCGATATTGGTCCGCGACGAGGTGCCGAAGGTGAACGCGAGAGGGCGGGAGAAAGCAGCGGTGTTGAACCAGCGTTCCAGGGTCCGCTCGCTGTTGGGCAGGTTGCCCACGCCGTTCAGATTGCCGCGGGTGGATCCTGTGCCGGCGTTCGGAATGTCGCCGCCCACGGTGACGGTGGTCGGGAATCCGGTTTGCAGCGTCGCGATTCCGGCGGCCTGCCAGCCCCCCACCACGAGGTTCAGCGCCCGCGAACGGCTGCGCAAGGGAAGCTCATAGACGAACGACAGCGTGAAGCGCTGCCGGACATCAAATGCCGAGCGCCCCTTTTCCGCAAGCAGGTCGGCGGGATTCTGCGCAAACGGTGAGCTGTCGCCGTTCGGGCTCCAGCTCGAGCTGTCGTCGAGCGACTTCGCCCACGTGTATCCGCCGAGGAACATCAGGCCTCTCGCGAACCGCTTCTCGCCCGACAACTGCAGTGAGTTGTAGCTGGACGATGCCGAGGTCTCCTGCTGCGTCATGCCCAGGTATTCCGGATAGCGGCGGCGGGCGTTCAGATTCCCAGCGGCCGGCGGCAGCGCGGCATTCCCCTGATAGCGGCGCTCGAGATGCACCCCACGCGCGCCAACATAGGAAATCCGGCCGGCGATTCCGCCCAGCAGCTCGCGCTCGACGCCCAGGTTCCACTGCTGCACGTAGCCGTTCGAATAGTTGCCGGGCTGGTGCGTGAAGTAGGAAGGATTCCGCGGTACAAGCTGCGAGCTATTGACCGCGCCGAAATCGCCAAAACGCAATTGGGGCGTTGCGTTGCTGCTCACCTGGTCGGTCCGCAGCAGGAACGGAGGCGGAGTGAGCGCCGAGTTCAGCAGCACGAACACAGTCGGCTGTCCCCACGAGATTCCATATCCGCCGCGCACCACGCTCTTGTTCGATCCGGTAGGCCGCCACGCGAATCCAAACCGCGGCGCGAACGCCCTGTCCGTGGGGTCCTTCATCGACCGCCGCTCGTCGAACCTGTGCGAGAACGGCAGCGTCACCGGGAGCCTCAGTGTCTTCGGATAGACCGTCTGCCCGGTGGCGTAATCGAACCAGCCCCAGCGGTCGTTGGCTTCATACCAGTTGCCGTCGCGCTCCCACCGAAGGCCGAGGTTCAATGTCAGCCGCTGGGTGACGGCGACATCGTTTTGCGCGAACAGGTTCAGGCGCGTATTGCGAAGCCGCTGGGAATCGTAGGTGCTGGGATCGAGGATCCGCTGTTGATTCGGGAGTCCCAACAGGAAATCCGGCAGCCCGCTCGTGTACTGGCTGTTCAGGACGCCGGTGAACGGACCGTTGAACGTATACTGTCCGGCCGAGGACTGGGGCTGGAAATTGTTGGTCTGGTAGCGCCGCATGTCCACGCCGAACTTCATCGAATTGCGCCCGCGGATCCAGGTGAACTGGTCCGTCCATTGGTAGTTGATTTCCTTGCGCAGCAGTGGGATGTTGTCACCGCCGCCCATGGCAGGATAGTTGCGGACACTGATCGTCGGATGGCGGCGCGTGATGTCGTTGAGTGCGAAGCTGGGCAGCCCGAGATCGGCGGAGAAATCGGTTCCCACGGCGTCGGGCAGGAATTCGAAGTTGTAGATGTAGGCGCTGAAGCGGGCTTCGTTGATCATGGCCGCGCCGATCAGCCGGGTCCAACTGGCGACGCCCCCGCGCGGGCGGAGGTTGTTGTATTCGCCGTTGATCGCGATGCGCGGGGTGTACTGTTCGGAATCGGAGTTGCGCGACCGGACACATCCTTGACACTTTAGCCTGGATTCTTGCTTGACACTTATCAAGGGCGGGTGCGGCTCGATCTTCACCTTACACCCTCTCCGCGCGATTGTCAATACCTCGATATTCCGGATTTCTTGGTTTCCTGAACGCCCCATTTTCGGAGAAAATGGGGCCTGTGTTGCTCCGCGTCATTCGGGGAGTGTCTGACGATCCTCACCT
>VFZX01000143.1 GCA_016871015.1 Acidobacteriota bacterium
TCAAACGGAAGATGAGCAACTACAACCTGAGGCCACGCGGACGATGCCAGACCCGCCGCGTCAAGATCGTATTGCGGATCAAGAAACGTTAAGTGAACAGTATTGAGGTTAGACCAGAGCCTGCTGGAGATCCTCCTCCTCCAGCGCTCGGAACTCCTCGAACAACGACCGATCGGTACCGGCAACGATCCAAACATGAAGGCGATACAATGTTTTGGAGCGACACCATGCAGCACGCCACGCTGGTCCAACTTGGAGTCCGCTGGCTCTCCCGCCAATGCCCGGTCGTGCTCTACGAAGCCGCCGCCGTCAAAAAGGAAATCCCCGACGTCATCGGATGGGCTGGTCCCCGCGCCGTCCTCATCGAATGCAAAGTGACCCGCGCCGACTACCTGCGCGACTCCGCCAAAGCAACGCGCGCCGATCCGCAAAAAGGCATGGCCCACCGCCGCTACTATCTCTGCCCCGCAGGAGTCATCCAGCCCCCGGACCTGCCGCCCAAGTGGGGACTCCTCTGGGCCGCCAAGGGACGCATCACCGTTCAACGCGAAGCCCGGGGCTTCCCGGAACGGAACCTCCTCGCCGAAGTCGAGTTCCTCAGCGCCATGTTGCGGCGCGCGCAGATCCGTGTCGGGACACGGCCGCTGTCGGAATGGCTGCGCGGTGAGTACCGCCTCGAGGCGAAGCGCGGAATCCCTCCGGTCCGCGCCTGAGTCCGTGGTATCCTGCCCCGTGTCACGCTGGATCCTCCTCCTCGCCGCACTCACCACCGCCTCCGCCGCCACCCGCCGCGCTGACGTCGTCATCTACGGAGCCACTTCCGCAGGTATCGCGGCCGCCGTCCAGACCGCCCGCATGGGCAAGACGGTGATCCTCGCCGATCCCGGAACCCATATCGGTGGACTCACCACCGGCGGACTCGGCTGGACCGACATCGGCAACAAGCAGGCCGTCGGCGGCATCGCACGCGAGTTCTACCGGCGCGTCAAGACCAAGTACGATGCGCCCTCCGCCTGGACCGCGGAAACGCGCGAAGCCTACTTCAAGGCCCGCCGCTCGTCGACCACGCCGGATGAGGACTCGATGTGGACTTTCGAACCCAAAATTGCTTCGGCGGTCTACGCCGGCATGCTGGCGGAGTCCAAGATCCGCGTCCTCCAGCGTGCGCGGCTCGACCTGCGCCCCGGCCGCGGAGTCCGTAAGAACGGCGCGCGGATCACGGCCATCGTCATGGAAGATGGCACCGTCCTCGAAGGATCCATGTTCATCGACGCCACCTATGAGGGCGACCTGATGGCCAAAGCCGGAGTCCGCTACACCATCGGACGCGAAGCCAACAGCCTCTACAAGGAGTCCTACAACGGCGTCCAGGCCGAGCACCGCCATGCGCACCAGTTCCCCGCGGGCGCTAACGTCTCGCCCTATGTCAAGGCCGGCGACCCATCCAGCGGACTGCTACCCCTGATCGATCCCGCCGGTCCCGGCAAGCGCGGCGAGGGCGACCAGCGGATTCAGGCCTACTGCTTCCGCATGTGCCTCACCAACGCCCCGTCGAACCGTGTCCCCATCGCCAAGCCCGCCGGATACGACGAGCGCGACCATGAGCTGCTGCTCCGCTTGATCGAGACCGGCAAGTACCACAAGCCGTCCAGCAAGTACGACCCGCTTCCCAACGCCAAGACCGACACCAACAACCACGGCGCCGTATCGACCGACTACATGGGTGCCAACTACGGTTATCCGGAAGGAGACTACGCAACCCGCGAACGGATCATCCGCCGCCACGAGATCTATACCAAGGGCTACATGTGGACCCTGCAGAATCACCCGCGCGTGCCCGCCGGGCTGCGCGAATGGTACGGCCAGTGGGGACTCCCGAAGGACGAGTTCACCAGCAACGGACACTGGCCCACGCAGCTCTATATCCGCGAGGCGCGGCGCATGGTCAGTCCCGTGGTGATGACTGAGCATCACGTCACCGGACGCGAACTCGCGGTGGACTCCGTCGGTATGGGCGCCTACGGCATGGACTCGCACAACGTCCAGCGCTACATCACGTCCGAAGGATTTGTACGCAACGAAGGCAATGTGCAGGTCGGCGGATTCTCTCCCTATCCCATCAGCTACCGCTCAATCGTGCCCGCCAAACAAGAGGCGGAGAATCTCGCTGTCCCGGTGTGCCTTGCCGCTTCGCACATCGCGTACGGATCCATCCGCATGGAGCCCGTCTTCATGGTGATGGGACAGTCTGCCGCTACCGCCGCGGTGCTCGCGCTTAACTCGGGATCCGCGCTCCAGGACCTGCCATACGCCGTCCTCCGCGAACGGCTGATGGCGGACAAGCAGATCCTCGAAGCACCCTCCTCCACCCGCCGCACCGCGGCTCCAGCGCTCAACCGCTCAAAGCTCGAAGGGCTGGTGCTTGACGACGAGCAGGCACAGGAGAACACCGGGTTCTCGGTGAGCCGCGCCTCGCATCCGTTCCTCGACCACGGCTATCTGCGCGACGACGGTGATGCGAGCGGAACCGCCCGCGTGCGGTTCAGTGTCTCGATGCCGCAAGAGGGACCGTATCGCATCAAGCTGCTCGCCCCGCCGCTCGGTAATCGCGCATCGAACACCCCCGTGCGCATTGAAGCCGCGGGCAAGACGTTCGACGCCGTCGTGAACCAGCGCAAGGAGCCGGATTGGCTCGGACCCTACGACCTGCCGCGCCTGTTCACGGTGACGGTCACCAACGCCCGGGCCGATGGCTATGTCATCGTCGACGGACTCCAGGTGGCAGGCGCGCCTCACCCGCTGGCCGCGAACGCCGATGTGGCCGCATCGATTCGCTTGTTCGAACGTTGGCTCGACGGCCAGATGACCTACCGTGGACTTCCAGGCGTTGCCGTGGGCGTGATCCAGGGAAACGATCTGGTGTGGTCCCGCGGATTCGGATTCGCCGATACCGCCCAGCGGACGCCCGTCACGCCGCAGACCAAGTTCCGCATGGCGTCGCACACCAAGCTGTTCACCGCCACCGCGATCCTGCATCTTCGCGACGCGGGCAAGCTGCGGCTCGATGATCCGGTGTCGCGCCACTTGCCCTGGTTCCAGGTGAAGCCCGGCGCCGCGGACGATCCGCCCATCACGATCGAACATCTCATTACGCACAGCTCCGGACTTCCGCGTGAAGCGGCCTCGCCCTACTGGAACACGTTCGAGTTTCCAAGCTATGAACAGGTCCGCCAGGCGGTGGTCAACCAGCAGGCCGCGTACTCGCCCGAGGTCCGGTGGAAGTACTCGAACCTCGCGTTCACGCTCGCTGGCATGGTGGTCGAGGCCGCGTCCGGCGAGCCTTGGGCGCAGTACGTCGAAAAGCACATCCTCAAGCCGCTCGGCATGAACAACACGTCGATCGACAAGCAGGTCGCGGATCTTGCCACTGGTTATGGACGCCGCATGCCCGACGGATCGCGGATGAAGATGGCGTTCATGGACACCAAGGGGATCGCCCCCGCCGCCGGACTCACCTCAACGGTCGAGGATATGGCACGCTTCGTCTCGGCGCAGTTCCATCAGGGCAAAGCGGGACCGCTGCTGAGCGGCGCCACTCTTCGCGAAATGCACCGCGTCCGCGTGCTCGAAAACAACTGGACGCGCGGTAACGGACTCGGATTCGCGGTGAGCCGCATCAACGGGAAGACCTACGTTGGCCATGGCGGCTCGCTCGCCGGATACAAGACGCACACCTACATCGATCTCGAAATGCGCACCGGAGTGGTGGTGCTGACCAATGGCGACGACAGCCGTCCGAGTCATATCGCCGAGAAGCTGATGCAGACGGCCGGCGAGGCAGTGGCGAAGGCCGCCCAGCCCGTGTCGAAGGCGCCGATGTGGGATCCGGCCTGGAGCCGCTTCGCCGGACTCTACCGGACCATTTGGGGCGACTCCGAAGTCGTCGAGCTTAACCAGCGGCTCGTGCTCGTGGATCCCACTGTCGATGATCCGGCCGAGCACCAGCAGCTCACGCCGGTGGGTGGCGGCGTATTCAGGCTTGAAGGCCGGACCGGCGGCAGCGCCGTCGGCGAGCTCGTGCGGTTCGAGGAGCGCGACGGACGCGTGACGAGGATGAGGATCGCCGAGTCCTACGCCGGGCGGGTCGACTGACCGGAGAACCGCTCGAGCGCATCGAGATTGATTTCGAGCCCCAGCCCGGGCCGGTCCGGAATCGCGAGCATCCCGTCGGCATCCAACTGCCAGCCTCCGGCGGCGAGCTCGTCGATGAAGGGCGAACCAGTCAGGTACTCGACCAAGATCGTGTCCGGGAACGCGGAGGAAAGCTGCAGGTCCGCCGCCAGCCCCGCGCACGTATTCCAGCCGTGCGGAATGAAGCGCACTCCGTGGTCGCGCGCCATGTTCGCGATCCGCCGCTCCTCGCTGATGCCGCCGACCTTGGTGACGTCCGGCTGCACGATGTCGAATGCTCCCGCCCGGAGCCACGGCTCAAATGACTGCCGCCGCGTGAGCACCTCGCCGCCCGCGATCTGGATTTTCACTGCGCGCCGCAGCGCCACGAAGTCGTCGAGGGCGTCGGGAGGCAGTGCTTCTTCAAACCAATAGACACCGTAGTCGAGCAGCATTTCGGCGGCGCGCACAGCCCACTTGTAGTTCGCGGGCCAGAAGGCGTCGCTGGCGCCCGCGTCGACCATGAGGTGGCAGTCCGGTCCGATGGCATCGCGCGCGGCGCGGACAATCGCCTCGTCGACCGCCACCGACCGCCGTCCGAACGGACCCCAGCCGATCTTGAACGCCCGGAAACCGTGCTCACGCAGCGGCGCGAGCACATCGTGCATCTGCTCCGGCTCCCGCATCAGGACGGAGGCATAGGGCTGCACACGCTCGCGGTAGCGGCCTCCGAGCAGGCGGCCAACCGGCTGTCCGCAGGCTTTGCCCAGAATGTCCCACAGCGCAATGTCGATGCCGCTGATCGTGTGCGTGATCGCGCCGCCGCGCCCCTGCCAGAACGTGTTCTGATGGAGTTTCTCGCTCACGCGTTCCGGCTCGAGCGCGTTCTCACCGTGATAGAGCGGCTTGAGAACCTTGAGCGATCCGTTCACCAGGTCCTCGCTCGTGAACACGCTGCCCCAGCCGGTGATGCCTCCATCCGTCTCGACACGGATCAGTGTGTGGACGCAATCTTCCGGCTGAATCTCATTGGACCAGCCTCCTTCAGGTGTGCACCCCCGGAGACCGAAGGCGCGGACTTCGCGAATCTTCATCGCCTACGATTATCCGGCAACTTGATAGGATCTTGTTGAGGTGGAAGGCAAGGTCAAGTTCGGTCCCTACGAATATTCCGCGGACTCCGGTGAGCTGCGGAAGCATGGTTTGCGCATCCGCCTGCAAGGCAAGCCGCGTGAAATGCTCGCCGCGTTGCTCGAATCTCCCGGCCGGGTTGTGTCCCGCGAGGACCTGCGCCAGCGGCTCTGGCCGCAGGAGCCGTTCGTCGATGTCGAGTCCGGACTCAACACAGCGGCCAAGCGTCTCCGTGACGCGCTGAGCGATTCGGCCGACGAGCCACGCTACATCGAGACCGTGCCGCGCGAGGGTTACCGGTTCAAAGGATCGATCGAACCATTCGCACGCGCCACGCCGCCGCAGCACGCGTCACTGGCCCCTGCTCCCCAGCCCTTCCCAGTCTGGATCCCGGCTCTCGCGGCGCTGGTGATTCTGGCGGCGGGATGGGCCTGGCTGCGTCCCGGTCCGCCGCAAGTCCGGATCCGGCAGGTGAGCTTTCAGCAGGGCCAGGCAGGCTCCGCGCGGTTCAGTCCGGACGGGGACTACATCACGTACTCGATTTCGCGGAACGGAGTCTCGCATCTCTACGTTGGTGGTTCCGCGGCTTCGGAGGCAAGGGAGATTCCGGGTCCCGGAGGGAGCCTGGTCTCCATATCCAAAGACGGTGAGATGGCGATCCTGCGATCGAGCGGTCTCACGCCACTTGGCGGCAGCACCCTCTGGCGCATGGCGGTGAACGGCGGCGGCGCGATCGAACTGGACCGGTCAATCTTCTCAGCCGATTGGGCGCCGGACGGACGCGAACTCGCCGTGGTCCGGGCGGAGGGCGGCGTGTGCACCCTCGAGTATCCGCGCGGCAAGGTGCTCTACCGCACTTCCGGCTACATCACGAACGTCCGTTTTAGTCCAGCGGGAGATCAGATCGCTTTCATCCACCACCCGGTCCGGCATGACGACGCCGGATCGGTCGAAGTCACGAGTCTCGACGGCAAGCACCGCGTGGTCTCCAAGGACTGGACCAGCGCCATCGGACTCGCCTGGCACCCAAACGGCGAGATCTGGTTCACCGCGGCCCGTGCCGGGGCGTTGCGCGCTTTGCACGCGGTGCGTCCGGACGGCGCGGGACTGCGGAACGTAGCCCAGGCTCCTGGTTCGCTCTACGTGCACGATGTTTCGCGGCGCGGTGAGGTCCTCGTGAGCCGCGGCAGCACGCGGCTCGAGATGGCGGTGAGTTCACTCGCGGATCCGGAACCACGCAACCTGAGCTGGCTCGACTGGTCGTCGGTAAAGGACGTTTCTCCCGGCGGTTCGCTGGTGCTTTTCGAGGAGAATGGCGAGGGCGTGGCAGGGAAGTTCGTCACATACCTCTACCGGCGCGAGGACGGATCGACCTTCCGGTTGGGTGAGGGATCCGCGATGGCCCTTACCCAGGACCTCAAGGGAGCCCTGGTGCTTGACGACAAGGACCGCACCCGGCTCCGGATCCTGCCGGTAGGCCCTGGCTCGCCGCGCGACCTTCCCGCGTCCGGGCTCCACTATCAGTGGGCGCGGTTCTTCCCCGGAGGGGCGAAACTCGTCGCGCTCGGATCGAAGCCCGGCCGGCCGCTCCAGCTCCACGTGGTCGACTCCGCCACCGGAGCCGCCGCGGAGTTGGCTCCACCCGGGATGGTCCGGAACTCCGCCGTGTCACCCGGCAGCCGCCAGGTCGCTGCGCTCAGTGCGGACGGAAAGCTGGAGATCCACTCGCTGGGAGGAGGCGCCATCCGGACCGTCCCCGCCTCCGAGCCGCTCGCGCCGCTTCTGTGGACCGCCCGCGGAATTCTGGTTCAACACACCCGGAACTACACCCACGTCCCTGCGACCGTGTCGTGGGTGGATCCGGTGTCGGGGCGCGTTGAGCCTTTCGCCCAAGTTGGGCCGCGGGACGGATTCGGCGTGAACGCCGTGACCCGGATCGTCATCGCTCCTGATGCCCTCCATTGGGGGTTCTCCTACCGCCGGATTCTGTCTGAACTGTTCCTGGCCGAGGGATGGAAGTAGCTTGGAATCAATTACATACCAAGTTATTTGATTCAATTCACAATCCATGGCCAATCCGATTTCGAGCATGGTAGCGTACATAGAATGCAGTACGCCACCCCCCCGAATGAACAGGAGGTTAGTCTCTTGAGGAAAGTCATTTCCCTCTCTTTTGCATCCCTGATGATTTTGCCGTTCGCCGCCCTGACGCAGACTCCCCCGGCGCCCACCACCGACCGGGTCGGATTCCCCGAGGGCTATGCGACCCAGTTCGCCCGGTGGTTCGTGTACGACCGGCCGGACACCAAACAGGTCCGGACGATCTACGCGAACGACATCGCCGATACCGTCACGGAGCCCACCCAGAACAACTACCCCTATGGTTCCGTGCTCGTCATGGAGACCTGGACGGCGCTTCAGGACGCCCAGGGCAACCCGGTCCTTGACGCCAACGGCCGCTACCAGAAGAACCCAGCCGCCACCCCGACCATTTTCGTGATGAAGAAGGATCGCGGCCTCGGTGAAGCCTATGGACCCAACCGCACCGGCGAGTGGGAGTACGTCGCCTACCGGCCCGACGGCACTTATCAAACCACGCCGCAGAACTCCGCTGGCTGCGCGATCTGCCACCGCGTCGCGAACCAGGCGGTGGACTGGGTGTTCCGGTCGAACCTTCACTTCGTCAACAACGGCGAGGGTCCCACCGCGGAAGGCGTGATCTACAACTACCGGTTCATTCCGCGTGAGCTGCGGGTCCGCGCGGGGTCGTTTGTCACCTTCCACAACAACGACGAGATCGAGCATACCATTAGCGACGACGTTGCGGGCGGCGGGAACTCCGGCCGGATGCGCGGAGGCAAGTCGCTCACGTTGCGGTTCGACTCGCCTGGTGAGTTCAACTTCCACTGCGATATTCACCCGTCGATGCGCGGTAAGATCATTGTGGAGTAGTGGAGAGCAGAGAAGAAGAACTCAATAAAGACCTCGGCCTGGGAGGGCGCCTCGCCCAGATCAATCCGGGCCGGATGATGAACCGGGACGGCACGTTCAACGTCGTGCGCGCTGGATTGCCGTTCTGGAGCTTTGTCCATCCCTACCAGTGGCTGCTGACGCTGTCCTGGCCGAGGTTTTTCGCCGCCGTTCTCGCAGTGTACCTGGCAACGAACGTAGTGTTCGCGCTCGGGTACCTCGCGTGCGGAACAGGGGCGTTGTCCGGCGCCACCGGCGATGGCTCGTGGCGCCGGTTCTTGGATGCGTTCTTTTTCAGCGTCCAGACGCTTGCGACCATCGGCTACGGCAAGATGACGCCGGAGGGAATCGGCGCGAACCTGCTCGTGTCGGTTGAAGCTCTCACAGGACTGCTCGGGTTCGCCCTGGCCACCGGACTGCTGTTCGCCCGCGTGTCGCGCCCGACCGCCAACATTGTGTTCAGCGAGCAGGCGATCGTGGCTCCCTACAACGGCCGGACGGCGTTGATGCTCCGGATCGCCAATGGCCGGCGCAGCGAACTGATTGAGGTCGAGGCATCGGTGACGTTGAGCCGGCTGGAGAGCGGCGCATCGGGCCGGACACGGAAGTTCCATCAGCTTCCACTCGAACGCAGCAAGATCATGTTCCTGGCCACTCAGTGGGTGATCGTGCATCCGATTGACGAGGCGAGTCCGCTTTGGGGAATCGCCGAGGAACAGTTCCATGCGGGCGAGCCCGAGATCCTGGTTCTGCTCAGCGCGACGGACGACACGTTTTCCCAGATCGTGAACACACGCTCGTCCTACCGCGCGCACGAGTTCGTATGGGGCGCCAAGTTCCGTGACATCATCAACCGGACCGGCGACAGCAAGGTCTGGTTCGATCTGCGGCGGATCAGCGAATTTGACCGCGTGGAGCTCGGTTGACGCGCGGATGCCTTACACGGAGAACCAGGGCGTCCGGCTCTACTACGAGGTTCGCGGGGAGGGCCCGCCCGTCTTGCTGATCATGGGTATGGCGTTTTCCCACGAGATGTGGTTCCGCGTTGTCCGCTGGGCCGAGCCGCATTTCAAGCTGATCCTGTTCGACAATCGCGGGGCAGGGCGGAGCGAGGCCCCACGCCACGCCTACTCGATTCGCGGCATGGCCGACGACGCGTTGGCCGTGATGCAGGCGGCGGGCGTCGAGGCCGCGCATGTGCTGGGAGCGTCCATGGGCGGGATGATCGCGCAGGAACTGGTGCTGCGGCATCCGGACCGGGTGCTATCCCTCACACTCGGCTGTACGCATGCCGGATGGTTGTGGAGCCGGCTTCCACGATGGCGCGTACTACGCGCGGCAATGCGGACTCGTGGCCTTCCGCCGGAGCAGGCGCTCGCAGTGCTCGACCGCAGTCTCTATCACGCGGCGACGCCCCCGGAACTTGTCGAAGAGGACCGCCGCATCCGTTTGGCGAGCCTGCCTCCGCCGCATGGGTACCGCAACCAGATCCTCGCGGTGCTGGCCTGGTGGGGATCCTATTGGAGGCTCGGGGAAATCCGCAAGCCGGTGATGATCCTGCATGGAGCGGGTGATCCTCTGATTCCGGTCGAGAACGGCCGGCAGATTGCAGACAGGATTCCTGGCGCCGAATTCCATGTCGTGGATGACTGCTGCCACGTGATGCCCACCGACCAACCGGCGCGGACCGCGGAACTCGTGCTCGGATTTCTTTTCCGCCAAACATGCGCCTCGACCTGATCCCAGTCGGACCGAACACGGCGCTGGTGCTGTTCGCGGCTGGAGTGCTAGCCGTGTACTGGGAGCTCTGCCGTCCCGGAATGGTGATTCCCGGAACCGCCGGACTCACACTCGCGATTCTGGCGCTTGTGAAGTTGGTATCGCCAGAGCGATACCAACTCCGCCCCGCGGTCTGGATTCCGGTTGCGGCGATTCTGGCCGCGGTGACCCTGGTGCTTGGCTACGGCGCTGTTCGCGGCTATCTCGGGAAGCGGAACTGAAGCGGGTGCCGGTGGCTCCAGATCAGCCCTGAAGCTGTCGGCCAAGTCACGTTCCATTGCGGTGAAGCCTGTCTGGCGCTCCCGCTTGAGAAAGGCCTCGATGCGGTTCAAATGCGCACTGGAGCAGCTCGGCTCGCCTTCCGCCCAGTGGATTGCGGCCAGCGCCCGCAGGTACGGCATGGGAGGGACGCCCGAAGCTCCAGAAATGGTGGCCAGCCACCTGCGGCTCGATTCGGGACGGCCGCGGTAGCGGGCCTGGAAATAGGCGACCTCCACCACCTGTGCGGGCGTGAGCGGATGCCGGTCGGCACTGCCGATCAATTCGGCCAGGAACCCTTGGGCCCGGCCGGGATCCCCCTGGTCCAAATAGTGCAGGTAGAGCAGAAATGACGAACGGGACATGCCGTCCGGTGACAAGGAATCGGTGCGAAGCCGGTCGACAAGGGCGGGGTCCCAGTCCCTGGGCCGGACGCCGCTTTCAGCGAATGCCACCGCTGCCAAGACCGGAGATTCGATCGGGCTCGTCTCGCCGCCGATCAGCGCGCCCATCGCGGCACCTTCCGTGGGCGACCCGATAAACCGGTATGGCAATATACGGAGCAACCAGTCGACTCCCAGCGCCACCGCCAGAACCAGGGTCCACCAGGGGCCTCCACCGAACCGGATTGCCGCAAAGGCACAGGCGGCAGTGAATATCCACAGCAGCGGATTCAGGCTCATGATGAACGCTTTCGACTTGAGCTGGCGTCCCGAGGGCACGTACAGCATTCCGAACCTTGGACGCGGTTGCGCCGTGAAACGCCACCCTTGCGGCGTCCAGGCCAACGCCAGGTATCCGAATCCAAGTGTCACGATTCTCATCTTTGACGCCCAGGCTGCCTCAACGCGGGCTGCCGCCGCGATCAGCCCGCCGGCGAACCCGGACCAGGCGGCCAGGGCACACGCGGCCGGAGTCCAGCCGCTGGCCGGTGTGCCGGTGATAAAGACTGCCGACGCCGCAACCGCCAGCCCGCGTAGCAGGGCCCTGGCCGGCTCGCGCCAGTTGTGGCCCAGGAACACGAGGTCGAGTGCGGGATGAGTGCCGGCCGCCTTCATACGCTACCATCGGCACCGGGAGTCCCTAAGGTTTATAGCTCAGGCAGAATTAGCGTGCTGGCCCTATTGAGCGCCCCGCGTCAGCAGCATCACCTTCACCGTGTGGAACATGATATAGAAGTCCAGCGGCGGCGACAGATTCTTAATGTAATACAAATCGTACTCGATCTTGGCGACGGTGTCCTCAAGCGTGTCGCCGTATTTGTGGTTGATCTGCGCCCACCCGGTGATGCCGGGCTTCACGCACAGGCGCTGCCGGTAGTAGGGAATCTTCTCCGTCAGGGTGTTGACGAACTCCGGCTGCTCGGGGCGCGGACCCACCAGCGACATCTCGCCTCGCAGGACGTTGATCAACTGCGGCAACTCGTCCAGTCTGGTGCGGCGGATGAACCGGCCCACCGGGGTGATCCGGGGATCGCCACGGGAGGCCCAAACGGCGCCACTGGCTGCCTCAGCATCCTGGCGCATGGACCGGAACTTGAAAATGCTGAACACCCGCCCGTGCAGCCCCATCCGCCGCTGCCGGTAGAGCGCTGGCCCCTTTGATGTGGCGCGCACCGCGATCGCCACGAGAAGCATCACGGGACTCACCGCCACGAGCAGAATTCCGGCGATGAGCGCGGAATAAACCGTCTGAATTTTTAGAATATACGGCCGTGGCCCCAGCTCCCGCGAGAAGATGAGTTGCGAAGGCCGCAACTGCTGCGAGCAAACCCGTCCAAAGGCGGACTCAAAGGCAACGGCCGCGTCCTCAACCGGCGTTCCCGAGAAGTTGACGTCCAGCAGGTCGACGACCGGCATCCGCTGCCTCCGCCGGTCATGCCGACCACCACCCGGTCCGGCTTGCGCTCGTCGACGATCTGCTTAAACTGCTCGACTCCACCGACGACCGGCCCTTCTGTCACCTTGCCCGAATCCTCGGGCTCGACGATGAAACCCATGACGGTCCGGTTAAGCTCCGGGCGCTCGGTGTATCGCTGCGCCACCTGCCGGCCCACCTCGCTGGCGCCCAGGAACAGCACACGCTCCGAGCCGATCGCATGCATCAACCGCGAGGCGTACAATGAGCGCCAAGCCAGCAGCAGGACCAGCAGCGCGGCAGATCCGCCCATCATGATCCACTTGGGCAGAACGAGGTCCGGGGAAGCGTAGCTCAGCAGCGCCTGCACCAGGAAGGCCGCGCCGACCGCAAGGCAGATCTGCTGGAATAGCGCGAAATGAGACCGGACGCTGAGGTCATCGTACATGTCCTGAAAGTACATCCCGACCAGGATCACGCCGACCGTTACGCCGACGCGCAGCATTCCATTCTCATACCGTAGCCAAACCAGCGGATCAATATCCAGCAGGTAGTACGCGAACAGGACGTAGACCGCCGCCAGCAGCACCGCCTCCGACACCAGCAGCGCCAGAACGGTCGAAGGCACCAACTGTTTCAACACCCGCTATGCACACCCGTGATTCTCAAGGATCTCCCCCCCTCCCAGTATGCCAAATCACGTTTTATCAACGCGACTCGTGCTCGAAGTACGTACTAGTACCCAGGCCAGAAGCACGAAGCCGCCAGCGGTGAACACTTTGCCCCATGCGTCCGCAAATCCGGCCCGTTCTACTCCGAGCAGCGCCTGCGTGAACGAGGGAACGCCCATCACTACCGTTGCGGCAAGCAGAATTCCGACGATGGCCTCACCGGCGATCAGTCCGCTTGCGATCAGCGTCCCGCGCTCCTCGGCCGCCTTTTGCCGCGCCTCAGCGGCACCCGCGAGACGCCGGGCGGCGAACCACTGAATCGCCCCACCCACGAAGATCGCGGCGGTGGTGTCGAACGGCAGATACATCCCCACGGCGATGAGCATCACCGACCGCGCGCCGCTCAGTAGGAACGCCAGAGCCATCGCGGCGCCGATCGCCAGCAGTCCCCAGGCGAGCTCCCCGCTGACGATGCCCTTTGCGAGCTGCGCCATGAGTCCGGCCTGGGGGGCAGGGAGGGCCCTGCCGCCGATCCCGCCGTCGGCCAGGTTTGCCTCGTGCAACACCAGGATCGGGATCATCAGGAAGAACGCGAGGATGACTACCGCGGCAATCTCGACCACCTGCATCTTCCAGGGCGTCCCACCAAGGAGGTGTCCGGCTTTGAGATCCTGGATCAGCGATCCGCTCACACAGCAGGCACAACAGACCACGGCTGCTACTCCCAGCACAGCGGCGATACCCTCCCGCCCAGAGACTCCGGAGGCAAGCAGGAAGAATGCGGAAATGAGCAGCGCGGCGAGTGTGAGCCCCGATACCGGCTGGTTGGAGCTCCCCACCAGCCCGACGAGGTATCCGCCCACCGCCGACAGCAGGAATCCGGTGACCATCATTACCCCTGCCGCCACGATCGCCGCAACCCAGGAGCCGGTGAACCAGAGATAAATAAGCGCCGTTGGGATCAGCAGCACCGCCAGCGATCCGAATACCCAGCGTGGCGGGAGATCCTGTTCCGTGGGATCCGCGGTGGCCTGGCTGGTTCCACTGGACGCCCGCCACGCGCCCCGGATCGAGGCGATCATCGAGTGCCGCATCCCGTACAGAGTGCTCGCGGCGGCGACCAGCATCGCACCGACGGCCACCGGACGCACGACCTGGCGCCACAGGTCCGGTCCCGCGGGATTCGAGTGGCTCAGGCCCGGATTGATGACCAGCAGCAATGGGATCAGCACCCACCAGGCCAGCACTCCTCCGGCGACGTTGATCGAGGCGGTCCTGGCGCCGAGAATGAACCCGATGCCGATCAGGGCGGGGGAGAGCGCCGGTGTTGACCAGGGAATCCCGCCGGTGGCCTGCATCGGTCCGATGAGCGACTGCGGAAAGTGCCAGAAGCCTTCGATGTAGTCGGTGAAGATTTGAATCCCCTTGTCGCTGCGCAGAAATTGGATCAGTCCTCCGAGCGCCATCGCGCCAAAGATCAGCTTCGGTGCGTCGCTGCTGGCCGAGGTGTCCGAGCCAGCCTTGACGATCTCGACACTGGCGACGCTCTCCGGCCACGGAAGTCCGGCATCGACGCACAGCGGGCGCCGGAGGGCGATGATGAAGAACACTCCCGTGAGTCCGCCGACGAGCAGAATGAGTGCCGCTTCCCAATAATGGGAGCGGAGATCGGTCCAAAGCTTGTGGCCGCCGGTCTCGGCGAGCATGAACGCCGGGATCGTGAAGATCGCGCCAGCGACCAGCGCCTCACCTACGCTTCCGGCTGTGCGGACAATGTTCTGTTCGAGAATCGTGCCGTGGAACCGCGGCAGGCGGAACAGGGCCATGGCGATCACGGCAGCCGGAATCGTCGCGGCCACCGTCTGTCCGGTCTTCATCCCGAGATAGGCATTCGCGGCACCGAAGATCAGCGACAGGAAAAGGCCCAGCGCGACGGCCTTAAACGTAAGCTCGGCCGGGCGGCCGGTGGATCCGGACATGTTGGAGATGGTAGCTCACAAGCGCACAGGCCGCGCGAAGGCGCTTCCGTTGCGGGCGTGATCCCTAAAAACTGAGTTTGAGCGCGAGCTGGACCACCCTCCAGCTCTCCCCGTTCTGGTTGGTGGTCGCCGAGCTCGCCGTCGAGAGCGTCACGCAGCACGCCTGGGCAAAAACCGCTGAATTGATCGCCGGTGAGCCAACCGAGGCGTCGCGCGGATTCCGGAAGTTCGCATGGTTGAATGCGTTGAAGAACTCAGCCCGGAAAACGGCCTTCACCCGCTCGGTGACCTGGAACGCCTTGGCAACGCTCGCATCTACGTTCCAGAAGCTCGGCCCCTGGAACATGTTCCGGCCGAGGCCCACCTCGCCCGGATTCGGAAACGTGAACGCGTCCGCGTTCGGAAAAAGCGCTGGGCCCACCACGCCCGCCTTGGACTGAAGCTGGGCTTTCGGAAGCGCGGCACCGGGCTTCAGCGCCGCGCGGGACTGCGCCGTGGCGTTGTGCGTGAACACCCCGCTGCGCACGGTGAAGGGCTCGCCCATCTGGTAGGTGTAGATCCCGTTCAGGCTCCAGCCTCCGAGAAGGGTGTTGGCGATTCCGGTGGCGCTTCCGAAAAACCTCTTGCCCTTGCCGAAAGGAAGCTCGTAGATGCCAGTGGCGTTGATCACGTTCCGCTGGTCGAAGTCGCTGCGGGCGCGCTCGTTGCGGTAGTTGCGGCCGTCGGCGGGAGTCCGCGCGCTCGTCGTTGTCAGCCCGCCTCCGACCGAGGCCAGCACGGGGTCGAGCGAGAGCACGTCGATCGACTTCGCCCATGTGTAGGCGGCGTTCAACAGCACGCCGGAATCAAAGCGCTTCCGAAGCGTAAATTGGCCCGCATGATAGTTGGAGTCCCCGCCGTTGTCGATCAGCAGGATCTGCGCAAACTGCGGGTTGGGACTGAGGTTGGCCGCCCGCGTCGTATTCTCGACGCGCAGAGCCATGTTGCCCGCCGCGTTCTGGTTCAAGTCCGTGAGCGACGCCGCCGAATTGGCAAACGCCGCGTTGAAGTGCCCCTGCTGGATGAACGGAACTTCGCTCGCACCCGTGCACCGGTTGCCGTTGGCAAGTGTTCCGTCCGGACGGCAGCCCCCGCCGAGAGCCACGTTGCGCTGCATGGCGAGAAAGGAGGGCAGTAGCGGGCGGACATCGTTCTGGTTCACATCCCAGGCGCGGTAAAGCCGGGTCCCACGGCGTCCGACGTAGGCCGCCGACGCCAGGAATCCACCGGGAAGCTCGCGCTGCACGTTGAAGTTCCACATGTGGACCGTGGGCAGCTTCAGGTTCGGGTCGAAGATGCGGGCCGGAGGAGCGTTGCTGCGCACCTGCGCCGGCGGCGTGAGGAAAGACGACGGCTTCACCGTGGGGGGAGGCAGTTCGTTGGGGAACCCGGCCCCCAGGCGGATGTTCGGCACCGCGCTGCACCCGGGCGTGGTCACGAGGGCGCCGTTGGCGCCCGAGAACGCCGAACTGCAGCGGAAATTCTGGCCCGGCACCGCCGCTGCCACCGACGTCACCTGGAACGTGTTCAGCGCGTCGAAAGCCTGGCCGTACCCGGCGCGGATCACCATCTTCTGCGAACTCCCCGGCGACCAGGTGATTCCAAGGCGGGGCGAGAACGCGCCGAGATTGTTGTTCCGGTACCAGCGTCCGGCGCGGACGAAGCTCACCGGGCCTTCCGATCCATCGACATTCTTGTCCGGCACGCGGACCCGGTTGCCCGCTTCAGTCGGCGCGGTGTTGACCTCCCACCGGAGTCCAACGCTCACCGTCATATTGCGCCGGAACTTCCACTCGTCCTGCGCGTAAAAGTGATACTGCTTGGCACGCTGGCCCTGCGCCCATAACGTCACCGACTTCTCGCCGGTCTTGAAGGGCAGGAACGTGTCGCTGTTGAGGTCGCCGAGGAACACCTGGGTGAGGCTGGCGGGAATTCCGAGCAGGTCGTTCACCATGCCCTGAAGCCGGTTCAGGTCGTTTGCCGAGATGCCAGGTCCGTTGGCCGATGCGAGCGCGGGAAACGTGAATCCCACCGGGACACGGGTAGTCCGTGAGAGCGAAATCGCCGGCGTCAGGGAGGTGCCTCCGACGTCGCCGCGCTGGTCGTTGTGCTGGTAGAAACGGAAGTTCGCGCCGAACCGCATCACGTGCTTGCCCGCGAGAAAACTCAGGTTCTCGACGATCTGCGGCGTGTTGACCGCGCGGAACGTGCGCGGGTTGTTCGTGTAGTCGACGTCGGAGTTGTTGAAGGTGAATCGCGGACCATTCGGGAACACCGGATTCGCCTCACCCTGCGTGAACAGGAACCTCCAGCGCGAATAGCCGAGGGTGAGTTCGTTGACCAGCCGGGGCGACAGCACGCTCCGGAATCCCAACGCATAATTGCGCGCCGGCCGGTGGACCTCTCCGCGCGGCGGGAACCCCGGAAGCACTGCCGGCCGGTCATTGTTCGGGTCACCCCCGAGCGTGCTTTGCCTGGCGCCAAGAAATCGGAAAAAGACCGAGTGATTCTGGCTGACCGAATGGTCGATCCGCAGCATGTACTGCGGGCCGCGGACCCGGAACGGAGTGTTCCACACGTAGATCCCGGTGTTGAACCCGTCGCCTCCACTGACCGAGTTGGGCGCAGGGTAACGTCCGAGGACGCCCTTGACCGCTGAGTCGAGGCCGGTCCGGGCCGGGTCGTTGGCGAAGACATTGAATGCCGCGACACAATTGGCATCACCCGCTCCGGTACAGTTGCGGATCCCGGGCGCAAGGTTGCCCGAGCCGTCAACGAGCAATTGAGAATTCTGTGTAATGGTCTGGCCGTTGAGCACGAACGGATTGCGCGGGTCGCTGACCCAATAGCGGAAAACTCCGCCGAGCGCCGTTGGGGTGTAGAGGTCCACCGACTCGCCGAACGCTTTGTCGATCGGGTCGGCGAAGTTCACCTTCTGCCCTTGCCAGCTTCCGAAGAAGAACGTGCGGTTCTTGCGGATGGGGCCGCCGAGTTCGAATCCATACTGATTGAGCTGGATCACCGGCTTGAGCCCGCCTTGTGCCTTGGTATAGAGTTCGCCGGAGTTGAGCGCCGTGTTGCGGAAGAACTCGAAGGCCGTTCCGTGAAACTGGTTGGTTCCGGAGCGCGTGGCAATTGAGACGTTGGCGCCGGAGTTGCGTCCTTCCTCGGCGGTCGCGTTGTTGGTGGTGACCTTGAACTCTTGAACGTTGTCCGGGTTCAGGCGGAAAATGTTGTTCGTCGGATTGGGATTGGTCGACTCGTTCGCCTCAATGCCGTCGATGGTGATATTCACCGCAGTGGACCGCGCGCCGTTCACGTTGACCGTGTTGCCCGAGCGCTGCGTCACACCCGGCTCGTAGAAAAGCAGGTTGAGAGGATTCCGCCCGTTGAGGGGCAGCGACACGATCGACTTCTGCTCCACCACGTTTCCGAGTGTCGCGGATGCGGTCTGAAGCAGCTCCGAGGACGCCACTACCTGGATGCTCTCCGCCGCCGCGCCGACTTCGAGGCGTACGTCGAGCACCGACGGTGTGGAGACCTGGACCGGAATTCCCGTGCGGACCACCGATCGGAATCCGGCCGCCTCCACGCGGAGCGAGTAGGCGCCAACAGGGATGGACGGAAAGGCGTAGACGCCCGCGGCGGTGGCCAACTGCTTTTGCGCCACGCCCGTGGCCTCGTTGGTAAGCGTGACTGCTGCACCGGGAACCGTGGCGCCGGAGGGATCCGTGATCGCGCCGGAGATCTGCGATGTGGAGGTTTGGGCGGGAAGAACTCCCGCCGCCAAGATGAGAATGACAACGGGTCTCATGCCACCCCCTAGTATAGAGGCCCGTGGTCCTGCGGCTTCAGGCCACTTTCCCACCCATTACCCGCGCCCGCCTCCTCCTCCATTTCATGACGCTCAAGCCGAGATGCTACCACGCCTTCGCTACAATATGACGGTGACCGGTCACGACATCCGACAGAAATTCCTCGACTTCTTCGC
>VFZX01000144.1 GCA_016871015.1 Acidobacteriota bacterium
ATGAACTCGACGCGCGGATTCTCTGTCCGCAAGATCCGGTTTTGCGTCACCACGCCCGTGGACTCCGGCCGCAGCCCGCTCAGGAACGAGGTCCGGGACGGATTGCACAAAGGATACTGGCAATACGCGCGGTCGAAACGAACGCCCCGTGCCGCCAACTGGTCAAGGTTCGGCGTGCGGACCGGCGCGCCATAGCACCCAGCCTCGGTATTCAGGTCGTCGGCGATGATGAACAGCACGTTCAGACGCCGCGCCGGCGGTTGCTGCGCGAGCGCCACCGCGCCTGCGGCGCCAAGCATGGTTCTTCGGGTCATCACATCTCCCTCCGGTTTTCCAACGACTTCGACATCGTCACCTCGTCAGCGTACTCGAGATCCGTGCCCACCGGAATCCCCATCGCGATCCGCGTTACCCGCACGCCCAACGGCTTGATCAACCGCGACAGGTAAACCGCCGTTGCCTCGCCTTCCACATTCGGACTCGTCGCCAGGATCAACTCCTGCACCTCTCCGCTCGCCAGCCGGTCCAGCAGGCTCTTGATCCTCAACTGCTCCGGTCCGATCCCGCGCAGCGGCGACAGCGCCCCGTGCAGTACGTGGTACAGGCCGTGAAACGTGCGCGTCACCTCGACCGGCAGGATGTTGTGCGGTTCGTCCACCACGCAGATCACGGACCGGTCGCGCCCCAGATCCCGGCAGTACGGACACATCTCGCCGTCGCTGACGTTGTTACAGACCACGCACAGCCGCAGGTTCGTCTTCACGTCCAGGATCGCCTGTGCGAACCGCTCGGCATCCTCGGTCTTCGCCCGCAACACGTGGAACGCGAGCCGCTGCGCTGACTTCTGCCCGATCCCCGGGAGCCGCTTGAACTCCGTGATCAGCCGCGCCAGCGGTTCGGCAAAGTCCATGGCCGCGGCCTAGAACAGCCCTGGCGGCAGTCCCATTCCGCCCAGCATCCCGCTCATCTTCTTCTTGGACTCTTCTTCGGCCCTGTTGAAAGCTTCGGTGCAAGCGGCAAGAACCAGGTCCTGCAACATCTCGGCGTCGCCCGCGGCTTCCGGGTCGATCTTCACCGCCAGCACCCGCTTGTTGCCGTCCATCTTCACCGACACCGTGCCGCCGCCCGCGCCCGCTTCAACGCGAATCGCGGCGATCTCTTCCTGCAGGCGCGCCTGCATCTTCTGCGCCTGCGCCATCATTCCTTGCATATTGCCGGGTAGTTTCATGGATCCTCTCAGTCTCTCAGGTTTCTGATGTTGCGGACCTGGGCGCCGGGAAACATCTCGCGGAAGCGCTGCACCTCCGGGTGGTCCATCACCCTGCCCGAGAGGTCTTCGCCCGGAGCCGCATTCGCCGCGGGAGCCGGAGCTGGCCGCTGGCCGCCAGCCACGAACGACACCTTCACTGCCCGGCCCACGACCTTCTGGACCGCATTGCGCATCGCCGCATCGCGGAACGCGAGGGTGAACTCCGGCGGACCCGTGAACTTGATCTCGCCCGGCGCCTCCACGATTTCCGAGTGCTCCACCGCGTCCGCAAGCATCGTTAGTTGGCTTGCCTTGAGGAACCCGAGCAGCCGGTCGCGCAGCGGACCCGATTCGGGAACCCGGGCCGGTTCCGGCGGTGCACTTTGCTGCCGTGGCGGCGGCGCTGGCGGAACCCCTGCACCCGTTACCGGCGTCCGTGGCGCGGGTGGCGCTGCTGGACCCGGTGGCACGGACTTCGGCGCCGGTCCCAGAGCCGACAGCGCCTGCTCCACCGTGGTCATCCTGCCCGCATGGATCAGCCGCAGCATCCCGATCTCCAAGTGCAGTCGCGGCTGCAGCGAGTACTGCAGATCCTTGTACATGTCGAGCGCGATCTGCAGATAGCGCGTCAGATCCGGCTCGGAAAACCACCCAGCCGTCTCCAGCAACCGCTCCTGTTCCGGCCCGGACGCCGCGATCAACCGCGAGCCCGCGCCCACCAGGCGCACCACCAGCAGGTTCCGCAGAAACCGCGCCAGCTCGCGGCAAAAATGCTGCAGATTGCGGCCATTGCTTTCGAGTTCCTGCACGATCTCGAGCATTCGCCGCCCATCACCCGCCGCCAGAGCATCAGCCACCTGTCCCATCAAGTCGAGCGAAAACTGCCCGAGCAGTTCGCGGACCTGCGCCGCCTCGAGCGACGACCCGCAACAGGCGATCGCCTGGTCGAGCGCCGACAGCGAATCGCGCACGCTGCCTTCGCCCACCTGTGCGATCACGCCGAGGGTCTCGTCGTCCGCCGTGATTCCTTCCTGCCCACAGATCCACCGCATACGATCCACCAGTTCCGCGTAGTCCACCGACCGGAAACTGAACTGCTGGCAGCGCGAGACGATCGTCGTCGGGATTTTGTGCGACTCGGTCGTGCACAGCAGGAACACCACCCACTCCGGCGGCTCCTCCAAGGTCTTCAGCAGCGCGTTGAAGGCCTCGTTCGTGATCTGATGCGCTTCGTCGATGATGAACACCTTGAAGCGGTCGCGGACCGGACGGTACCGGACATTCTCCCGCAGCTCGCGCATCTCATTGATGCCGCGGTTTGACGCCGCGTCGATCTCGATCACATCCGGACACGATCCGGCCCCGGTCTCGATGCAGGCCGGGCACTGCATGCATGGCTCCGGCGTGGGCCCTTTCTCGCAATTGAGGCAGCGCGCGAGGATCCGCGCGACGGTGGTCTTCCCGGTCCCGCGCTGTCCGGCGAAGATATAGCCGTGCGCAATCCGGCTGGACGAGATCGCGTTGCCGAGAGTCGCGCGAACGTGTTCCTGGCCAGCCAGTTCGCCGAAGGTTTGCGGCCGGTACTTGCGCGCGATGACCTGATACATGCGGGGCGCGAATGCCAGACTCCGGGTGATCCGCGGCACACCAGCTAAGCCACTACCGTTGCTTCCTTCCGGATCTGGCGGGGTTTGCAGCCGACAGTTGCACGGAGCCCGGAGCCTGACCCACTAGATTAACACGCAATGGTCCAAACAGAGCCGCCCAAACTTGTTTCGGCGAAATGGTAGAATCCAGACAAGTGAATGAACTCAGGTGAAGCGGTCTCGAGCGTAACCGCCCAGATGCAGGCAGCCCTTGATGGCGCCCGCCAGCAGGCTCGCGAACAATTGGCGGCTGCCTGGCAGCTTCACATCTCCCGCGTCGAGGACGAACTCCGGTCGCGGTGGGGAGCGCACCTCGAAGCGCTGCTGAACGAGCGGTTCATCGAGTTGAGCCAGAAGATGGTTCCGGGCGTCGAGGCGTCGGTCGCCGCGCGGCTCAAGGACGAAGTCGAGGCGGCATCTACTATCGAGCGCCGCGCCACCATCCGCAAGGTCAGCGAACATCTGAATCTCGCCGCGCGCCGGCTGCGTTCCGCGGAACGGCAGGAGGAATGGAGCGCCGCCATCATCGACGCCGCGCTTGGATTCTGCGACCGCGCCGCTGTGTTCTCCGTTCAGGGCGCGATGCTCCGCCTTGAGCGTTGCTCACAGCCCATCGGCGCCTGGGAAGCTCCGCTGTCCGACGCCCCGGCGCTGGCCCAGGCTGTCGAAACTCTGGAACCGCTCGTGGCCGCCTACAGCCCCAGCCAGCTCTCGCCCGCCCTGGCCGACGCGCTCGGACAACTCGCCGCGAAGCTGTATGTGTTCCCCGTGATCAGCCAGAATCGCGCGATCGGTGTGCTCACCGCCGAAGGCGACGAGGTCAACATCGATCCGAACGCGCTCGAGCTGGTCTGTTCCATGGCGTCGTGGATCTTCGAGATCCGCTCGGCCGCCAACGCGAAGAAGGAGGGAGCCGGCATCGTCCAGATCAACGCCGCGCCCGCCGCTCTGCCTGCCCCGCCATGGACCGACCTGCCACCCGAGGAGCAGGACCTGCACATGCGCGCCCAACGTTTCGCCCGCGTTCAAGTGGCGGAGATGCGCTTGTACAAGTCCGAATCGGTGCGCCAGGGACGGATTTCTTCCGACCTCTATCAGCGTCTGAGGGACGATATCGACCGCGGCCGGGACCTGTTCAAGCAGCAGTTCCTTCAGGGTCCTCGCGGCATGACCGATTATTTTCACGTGGAGCTGGTGAAAAACCTTGCGAACAACGACGCGGAACTACTGGGCGCTGAGTATCCGGGGCCTCTGGCTTAGCCTGCTGTCCGGGGCGCTGTGCGCCGCGGCTGAACAGCGGAGTCCGGTCGTGCTCCTCACCGCCGGAGCGTCCGCGCTCACGCGGGGCAATCATGCCGAGGCCCAGACGAATCTCGAAGCCGCGGGCGCCAAGCTGCCGCAAGTAGCCGACCACATCCTGTTCGCTGAGGCGCGGGCGCTGGTCGCTTTGGGACGCAAGGAAGAAGCGGTGACGAGGCTCGAACGCGTGATCAACGCAAGTCCCGCGTCGCCCCAAAAGCCGTGGGCGCTCGTTATGGCGGGCGAGCTCCTGCTGATGTCGGCCAAGCCGCAACAGGCCGTGGACCTGATCCGGCCGCACAGCACGGCCTTACCTGCTCCCAAGGGCTGGCTCGTCTACGGGTCGAACCTCGAAGCCGCCGGCAAGCTGCCCGCCGCGGTCATGGAGCTGCAGAGGGTCTACTACGAATATCCACGCTCGGAGGAGGCGGCTCAGGCGGAAACGCTGCTACGCAAGATCAAGCCGGTGCTCGGATCTGCTTATCCCCCGGCCCTCGGCAAGACCATGATTCTACGCGCGCGGAAACTGATGGAAGGTGGCGACCCGAGGCGCGCCCTTGAAGAGCTGATGGGAATGGAAGCCCACGTTGGCGGCGCCGACAAGGAGATGGTCAAGGTGCTCGTGGGCGGCGCCCGTTACCACCTCCGCGACTTCCGCGGGACGATGGTCTACCTGAAGGGACTCGCGCCCCAGTCCGCCGACGCCGATTCCGAGCGCATCCATTATTGGTTCAGCGCCGCCCGCCGGATCGACGACAGTGTGGAAGTCCGCGCGGCGTTGCGTGAGTTCGAAACGCGCCAGCCCAAGTCGCAGCGCCGGCTCCAAGCCCTCGTGGACGCCGCCAATCAGCCGCTGACCACCAATCAAGTGGACGTCTACGAGCCGCTCTACCGCGCCTGCCACGAGAGTTTTCGTGGCGATCCGAAAGCCGCATTCTGCCATTTCCGCGTGGCCTGGGCGCACTACATCCAGAGGCGCACGGACGCGGCCGCGCTGCTGCGCGAGCACATCGAAACCTATCCCACCTCTGATGATGCCGCGGGCGCGATGTACTTCCTGGGCCGGCTGTCGGAATCCACTGACCCCGGCGCCGCGCGTGCCTACTACGAAACCGTCGTCAAGCGATTCCCCAACTTTTACTACGCACTCGTTGCGACCGAGCGCTTGAACGAGCCACGCATGCGCGGCGTCGCAGCCAGTGAAGCCGCCGTCGCCAACCTGCCAGTGAACCCGAACGCTCCGAAGCCCGATTTCCAGATCGACGAGCCCACGCGGGTCCGGATCGAGCGGGCGAAACTCCTCGAGTCAGCGGGACTCCCGGACTGGGGCGAGACCGAGCTCCGCTTCGCCGCCAAAGCGGATGCCAAGCCACACCCCGTCGCCGTCGAGTTGAACAACGTGATGACGCGCGCCGGGCGGCCCGATCAGGGCCTGCGCTACGTCAAGTCGTTGACCAACGGATATCTCTCGTGGCCCTTCGAACAGGCGCCGCGCGAATACTGGAAGGCGGCCTTCCCTCTCCCCTTCCAGCAGCAAGTCGACCGCCACGCCGCCGAGCGCGGCCTCGATCCCAACGTGGTCGCAGGGCTGATCCGGCAGGAGTCGGAGTTCGATGTGAAAGCCCTTTCCCGCTCGAAAGCGATGGGGCTCACGCAAATCATGCCTGCCACCGGACGTGAACTCTGCCAGCGCCTGGGGATTCGCGGATTCTATCCGGCGCAGCTTCACACCGCCGATCTCAACCTGCGCCTCGGCTCGTTCTACTTGCGGATGCTGCTCGACAGCATGGACCGCAACTGGGCCGCCGTCCTCGCCGCCTACAACGCCGGAAAGTCGCGCGCCGACATGTGGATGAAGTGGGGCGAATTCCGCGAGCCCACCGAGTTCATCGAAACCATTCCGTTCCACGAGACTCGCAACTACGTTCAGGTCGTGCTGCGCAATGCGGACATGTACCGGCGCATTTATGGCGAGCGCAAGGTCACCGTTGCCCCCGTGCCGAAACCGGTGGTTCAGCCGAAGCCTGCACCGGCAGTTCCCCGCCGGACTCCCACTCGAAAGAAGTAGCCGGGCCCTCCAGCTCCAGCAGCTTCCTCTTCACATCCAGTCCGCCACCGAAGCCCGTCAACTTGCCGCTTGCTCCAATCACCCGGTGGCACGGAATCACGATCGCGATTGGGTTCGCGCCATTCGCCAAACCCACAGCGCGTGACGCCGCAGGATTCCCGATCCTGCGCGCCAGCTCGCCGTAGCTGATTGTCTCCCCGTACGGAATCCTGCGCAACTCGGCCCACACGGCCTGCTGGAACACAGTACCGTCCGGAGCGAGCGGCAGGTCGAATTCGCGGAGCTTGCGGTCGAAATACAACCGGAGCTGCCGCGCTGTCTCACGGAACACCGGCGCGTTCTCCACCCAACCTGGGCGGACCCTCCCCGCTTTGGACCCGCGCGTGAAGTGCAGCACGCGGAGCGCTCCGCGGTCGCCCGCCAGCAGCAGTTCTCCCACTGGACTCGGAACAAACGCGTACTCCATCACAGGCTCTCCTTGACGATTCGCACACCTTCCACCGTGTTGATGACTGAAGCAAAACCAATTCATCAGGATAGCCCACATAGCGCGCTATACTCGGCCCGATGCGGGTCTTGATTTTGTTGTGCGCGGCGGCCGTGGCCAACGCCCAGTGCATCCCGCTCACCGCGATCAATCAGGCTTACACGCAGGACTTCAACACCCTCGCGACCTCAGGCATCGAGAACCGCGCTTTGCCGCCCGGATGGATGGTTCGCGAAACCGGCACGAGCGCCCGAGCCGATTCCGCCTACGCCGCCGACGACGGATCGAGCGGAACTGGAGACACGTACAGCTACGGCGCGGAAGCTTCCGGCGAACGCGCTCTCGGTTCGCTTCTCAGCGGGAGTCTGTCGCCCTCCTTCGGCGCCTGCTTCATCAATCAGACCGCCGTCACCATCCGCGGACTCGCCATCCGCTACCAGGGCGAGCAGTACCGCCTAGGCGCTGCCGCACGCGCGGACCGGCTGCGGTTCGAGATCAGCGCGGACGCCACGAGCCTGGCTAGCGGATCCTGGGCCGCCCTCGCGGCGCTCGAGTTCAGCTCTCCGGTCCAGTCCGGCGCGGTGGGCCGCATCAGCCCGCCCGCATCCGCGCAGATCGCGGGAGAAGCCTCGGGACTCAACATTGCCCCGGGCGCGACCCTCCACATCCGTTGGACCGACACCGACGCCACCGGCGCCGACGATGGACTCGCTATCGACGATCTTGCCGTCACGCCGCTCGACACAGCCGCCGAAGTGCCGCTGCGGTCCATCTCCGAGATTCAAGGCCCCGGCGACACTTCTCCGTTCAACCGCCAGACCGTGCGCCTGCGCGGCATCGTCACCGCGCGCAAGTTCAATGGATTCTTCCTTCAAACTCCGGACGAAGAGACGGACTTCGACCCGAGAACATCCGAGGGAATTTTTGTTTTTACGTCAATGGCCGCTCCCGAAGCCGCCACCCCGGGCAACCGGATCGAGTTCACCGGCATCGTGGACGAGTTCCGTCCCGCAACCGATCCGAACAGTCCGACGCTGACCCAGATCCGCGACGCCCGTGGATTTGAAGTCCTGGCCCGTGGCGTGCCATTGCCGGAAACCGCGCGGATCACCGAGTTCGCCGCTGAACATTGGGAGGGGATGCGGGTCCGCGTCGATGCGCTCGCCGTAGTCGCGCCCACGGGAGGCCGGCGCACTGAGTCCACCGCCAGCGCGCTGTCGAACGGGATCTTCTGGGGCGTCGCCGCGGGCATGGCCCGGCCGTTTCGCGAACCGGGAATCGACTTGCTGGATCCGGTCCCTGAACCAGCACCCTGCTGTGTGCCGCGCTTCGACGGAAACCCGGAGCGGATCCGCGTTGACAGCGACGCACTCGAAGGCACCCCGCCGGCCGACGTCGCCACCGGCGCGATCGTCAGCGGACTCACCGGTCCACTCGACTACGGCGAGCGCGCCTACACGATTAACCCGGAGCCCGGCGCAGTGATCGAATCCGCTGGACTCAGCGCCGCGATTCCGGTGCGCGACGCGGCCGCGGACGAGTTCACGGTCGCCGCATTCAACCTCGAACGCTTCTACAACTCCTTCGACGACCCAGGCGGCGACGTGGTTCTCCAGGAGGAAGCCTACCAGCGGCGGCTCAACAAGGCGTCGCTCGCCATCCGCACCGTACTCCGCTCGCCCGACATCATCACGGTCGTCGAAGTCGAGGACCTCGCCACATTGCAGGACCTGGCCGTGAAGATCAACAACGACGCGACCGCCGCGGGACTCGAGTCTCCGGACTACACCGCCCACCTCGTCGACGGCAATGATCCTGGGCTCATCGACACGGGCTTCCTGGTCAAGACGAGCCGTGCCACCGTCCTGTCGTTGATACAAGAGGGAAAGGCCGCGACGTTTATCAATCCGGCAAACGGAGCTCCGGCGACACTGTTTGACCGCCCTCCGCTGATTCTCCGAGCCGAGATTTTTGACGCGGACTCGCCTGTCCCAGTCACCGTCATCGCGAATCATTTCCTGTCGCTGCTCGACGTCGCGGATCCATCCGCCGGCCCCCGCGCCCGCGCCAAGCGCCAAGCCCAAGCCACGTTCGTCGCGCGCCTCATTCAGGATCGCCAAAACGCGAATCCGCAAGAAGCAATCCTCACCGCGGGCGACTTCAATGCCTTCGAGTTCAACGACGGATACGTGGACGTCACCGGCACGGTCCGCGGTAATCCCGCGCCGCCACACGAGACCGTGGCGTCCACCGAGGACCTGGTCCATCCCGATCTCGCGGACGCCGCGGAAATGCTGCCGCCTGATCAGCGGTATTCCTTCGTGTTCCAGGGCAGCGCGCAGACGCTCGACCATATCCTGATCAACCACCGTCTCGTTCCCCGGCTGACGGGATTTGAATACGCGCGGGTCAACGCGGACTTCCCGGAAATTCTGCGCAACGACGCCACCCGGCCCGAACGCGTCTCAGACCACGACGCGCCGGTCGCCTACTTCTCCACACGGGTACACTAACAGGAAGCATGCGCATCCTTGCTGCCACCATCTTGGCCTTCACGCTCCCGGCCGCCGTCCCACGGCCGGAATACCCGGAGCCGCGTTTCCAACGCGTCGAGTGGCTGAATCTGAACGGCGAATGGCAGTTCGAATTCGACGACAACAACGCCGGAATGCCCGCGGCATTCTCGCGCAAGATCACCGTGCCGTTCGCGTTCGAAACCAAGTTGTCAGGCATCGGCGACACCGGCTTCCACCCCTGGATCTGGTACCGCCGCACGGTCCAGATCCCGCCCGGCTGGCAAGGACGCCGCGTGTTGATCCACTTCGGCGCGGTCGACTATCAATCCTGGGTGTGG
This sequence comes from Acidobacteriota bacterium, assembly GCA_016871015.1. Taxonomy (GTDB): domain Bacteria; phylum Acidobacteriota; class Terriglobia; order Bryobacterales; family Bryobacteraceae; genus SYLY01. Next base: position 9,604 of record VFZX01000144.1, read on the forward strand.
ATCAATGGACAACTCGCCGGATCCCATGAGGGCGGCAGCACTCCGTTCCGTTTCGACATCACGCCCCTGTTGAAACCTGGCGATAACACCGTGGTCGTCAAGGCCTGGGATCCACCGCAGGACCGGTTCATCCCTCGCGGCAAGCAGTACTGGGAACCGAAGTCCCGCGGTATCTTCTACACGCGCACCTCAGGAATCTGGCAGCCCGTATGGATCGAGGCAACAGGCGCTTCCTATCTCAGCAACGTCCGGGTGACCACGCACAACGACGGACGCGTTCGCTTTGAAGCCCGTATCGAACGGCCTTCAGAAGGCGTCGAGTTGCACGCCACGGTCACGCGCAACGGCGCTACGGTCGCCGCCGGCTCCGCGCGCGCCACACGTGACCAGGCGCACCTGGAACTGCGCGCCGCCAACCCGCAGCTTTGGACCCACTTGACACCCAATCTCTACGACGTCAAGTACGAGTTGCGCAAAGCCGGCGCGGTCCTCGACACAGTCAACTCCTACTTCGGAATCCGCGAGGTCACGGTCAACAATGGCCGCATCTATCTCAACGGGCGTCCTGTCTACCTCAAGTGGCTGCTCGACCAGGGCTACTGGCCCGAATCGACCCTGACCCCTCCCACTGACGAAGCGATCAAGTTCGATATCAACGTGAGCAAGGAGATGGGCTTCAACGGCGTGCGAAAGCACCAGAAGCTGGAAGACCCGCGATTCCTCTACTGGGCCGACAAGCTCGGATTCCTTGTCTCGGACGAAATGGCCAACGCCTACGAGTACGACTCCGTCTACGCGGCCCGGTTCCAGCGCGAGTGGGCCGAGGTGGTCGAGCGCGACTACAGCCATCCGTCCGTCGTCATGTGGGTCCCGATCAACGAAAGCTGGGGCGTCCCCAACCTTTCCGACAAGCGCCAGCAGAACCACCTGCGTGCGCTCTACTGGCTCACACGGTCGCTTGACTCAACCCGTCCGGTGGTCGAAAACGACGGCTGGGAGCATGTCGACACCATGGACCTGTTCACCATCCACGACTACGCACGCGATGGCGAGCGGCTCTACGCCAAGTACAAGGATCTCGGCAAGCCTGGCGTGAAGATCCCGGACAACGGCCGCGCCATCTGGGCTCCGGGCTTCGGCAAGTACGAAGGACAGCCCTTCCTGCTTTCCGAATTCGGCGGCATCGCCTTCATCCCCGCCGGGACCAACGTTCCCCAGGACTCCTGGGGATACGCCGGTGTCGAGAAGTCTCCCGAAGCCGCGCTCGCCCGCTTGAAGTCGCTGTACGAGGCGGTCGCCAAAATCCCGGCCTTCGCGGGTGTCTGCTACACGCAAATCACCGACGTCGAACAGGAGGTCAACGGACTACTCACCTACGACCGCCGGAAGAAGTTCGACTCGGCTGCTGTCAAGGCGATCAACGACCTGCTGCCATGAGCCTCACCCGCCGCGGACTGCTCGCCTCTCCGGCCGCGCTCGCCCAGCCCGCGCCGGCGTCCAAGCCGAACGTCATCCTTGTGCTGATGGACAACCTCGGCTGGGGCGAACTCGGCGTCTACGGCGGCGGGATCATCCGCGGATCCGCAACCCCGCGCATCGACAAGCTGGCCTCCGAGGGCATGCGTCTGTTGAACTTCAACGTCGAGGCGCAATGCACGCCAAGCCGCGCGGCACTGCTCACCGGGCGCTATGCCGTCCGCACCGGCAACGGATCGGTGCCTCTTGGATCGCCCTTGTACGGGCTGACGCAGTGGGAACACACGATGGCCGAAATGTTTTCCGGCGCCGGCTACACCACCGCGATGTACGGCAAGTGGCACCTCGGCCAAACCAGTGGCCGTTACCCGACGGATCACGGCTTCGAGGAATGGTACGGAATCCCGAACTCGTCGAACGATGCCTTTTGGCCGGACAGCCCGCGCTTCCGGCCCGGCTCGCATCCCTTCGTCAAGCTGACCCAGGTGATGGAGTCGCGCCGCGGCGAGGAGCCAAAGCAGGTGAAGGTCTATGATCTGAAGGCTCGCACGGCGATCGACGCCGAGATCACGGACCGCGCCATCGCATTCTTGCGCCGCCAGGCTCCCACTCGCAAGCCGTTCTTCCTGTTCCTGCCCTATACGCAGCCGCACATGCCGGTCACACCCACCGAAGAGTTCCGCGGCAAGACGCGCAACGGCGAATTCGCCGACGTGCTTGCGCAAATGGACGCCTACACCGGCCGCCTGCTCGACGAAGTGGACCGCCTGGGACTGCGCGGCAATACGATCTTCATCTTCACTTCCGACAACGGCGCAGAGGCCACGGCGCCGTATCACGGATTCACTGGCCCGTGGCGCGGGACCTACTTCACGGCCTTTGAAGGCTCTCTCCGCGCGCCGTTTATCATTCGCTGGCCGGGGCGGATTCCGGCGGGCGCGGTCAACAACGAGATCGTACACGAGATGGATCTGCTGCCGACGTTCGCGCGCCTGGCGGGCGCGAAGCTCCCCACGGACCGCGTGATCGACGGCGTGGACCAGCTCGACTTCCTCACTGGGGCCCGAAACGAGTCCTCGCGCGAGTCCGTCGTGATCTATGTCGCCAACGAAATCTACGGCGTGAAATGGCGGAACTGGAAGATGATGTCCCGCAAGGTGGAGCGCGGTTTCGGCGAGCCGGTGGAACAGTTCGGCTTCCCGCTCTGGTATGACCTGCACACCGACCCGAAAGAGGAGAATCCGCTCGATCCCCGGTTCGTCGAGAATCTTTGGGTCCGCTGGCCCGCGGGCCAGGTGCTGCTGGAACACCAGGCATCGTTGAAGAAGGAGCCTCCCATCCCACCGGGCACGCCAGACCCCTACGTGCCACCCCTCCGGAACTGACCGGGTACATTTGTCCCGTATGAAGATCGCCGCCGTCATCACCGAGTACCGCCAGCTCTCGCACGCCGACGTCATCCTTGGAAAATACCTGGAGGGTTACAACCACGACGATCAGCCGCCGTATCCCCGCTCGAAGATCGTGTCGATGTTCACCGAGCAGGTGCCATCCAACGACCTGAGCCGTGAAAAGGCCCGCAAGTACGGCATACCGATTTTTCGAACCGTCGCTGACGCACTGACCCTCGGCACGGAGAAGCTGGCCGTCGACGGCGTCATCCTGATCGGCGAACATGGCACGTATCCGTTGAACGATCAGGGCCAGAAGCTCTATCCGCGTTTCGAGATGTTCCTCAAGGTGACCGACGTGTTCCGTGAGACTCGCAGGTCAGTACCGGTCTACACGGACAAGCACCTGTCCTGGAACTGGCGGCAGGCACGGCGGATGGTCGAGATCGCGCGCGAGCTGCGATTTCCGATGCTGGCGGGCTCATCGATCCCGGTCGCCTACCGTGTGCCCGCGCATGATGTGCCGTACGGCGCGGGAATCCCTCGGGGCGTGGTGATCTCGTTCGGTGGACTCGAAGGGTATGGATTCCACGGCCTCGAAGGGCTGCAAGCGCTGATGGAGCGCCGGGCGGGCGGCGAAACCGGCGTGGCCGCCGTTCAGTGTCTCGAAGGCGAGGCCTGCTGGCGGCATCTCGACGGCGACGCCCGCATTCGCAAGCTGTTCGACTCCGCTCTCTCACGCAGCGAAACCCGGAAACCGGGCGGCCTTCGTGCTCTGGTCAAGAATCCAGCGGTGTTTGTGCTCGAATACCGCGATGGCGCCCGTGGATCCGTGTTCCAGATGCCCGGACTGGTGGAGGACTGGACCGGCGCCGTCGAGATCGAGGGCCAGGCGGAACCATTCTCCGTGCTGTTCCGCCTGCAGCGGTTCGGGCAGCGCCATCACTTCGGATGCCTGATACAAAACATAGAGATAATGTTTGAAACAGGAAAGGCTCCGTACCCGGTTGAGCGCACGATGCTCACCGCCGGAGCCCTGGACTTCGCGCTGTTGGCCCGCAGCCGCGGCCAGTCGCGCGTCGAGACGCCGGGCCTGGGGGTCCGCTACCGCCCGGCGGAGGGTCCCTGCTATTGCACGAAGGGATGGTCGGCTGACGGCAAACGGCTGGACCTTTGAAGACTCACACTGCGACGAGCCGCAACCGAGGGCCAATTCCGCGGTGGACGGAACGATTCACGGTGAAGTGAGGATGCTATCTCGCAGGGCCCGCGCCATCCAGCCACCGCACACGCCAAGCACACTGGATCCACGGGATGACATCCTCGATCGGCATTCGCTTCCGCTCCGGGCCGTACAGATCGTGCCACAACGCGGGGTAGAGCAACACCAGCCAGTGCGCCAGCCGCTTCATGCGGTTCGCAGCCTCCGTTGGCCGGTTTTCACCACCCGCTCGATCGCCTCTAGCTCCGCCGCCAAATGCGCGCGGCCACCGGCCGGATCCAGCCCGCCTGCTCCAGCCGCGTGATGGCGCAGTACAACCTGCCTGTCCATCGTACCCTGTATGAATGGCCCGCCCATCCGCGCTTGCCGCCGCGCTTCTGGCCGCCGCCTGCTCCGCACCTCCTCCCAAACCCGCCAAACCCATGGTCCGCGACGTCCACTCCCACTCCAACCCGCACCAGGTCCGCATGACCCACCTGGACCTCGATCTCGACGTCCGCTTCGACCGCAAGATTCTCGAAGGATCCGCCACCCTCACACTCGACCGCCTGGATCCTACCGCGCCCCTTATCCTTGACACCCGCGCCCTCGACATCCGCAAGGCCGAAGCCGCCCCCGCTACCGGCGACTCGTTTGAAGCCACGCCACACAAACTCGGCACCCCGGACCCCAACCTCGGCGCGCCTCTCACCATCGACCTCCCGCCCAACGCCCGCCGCGTCCGCATCCACTACGCCACGTCGCCCGAAGCCTCCGGACTCCAGTGGCTCGACCCGCCCCAAACCGCCGGAAAGAAGCACCCGTTTCTGTTCACGCAGTCCCAGGCCATCCACGCCCGGAGTTGGATCCCCCTCCAGGACTCACCCGGCGTCCGCATCACCTACCGCGGACGGATCCGGACCCCGCGCGAGTTGATCGCCCTGATGAGCGCCCGCCGCGACTTCCGCCTCGCCAATCCGAAGGAGCCGCCCTCCGGCGACTACACATTCCGGATGCCGCACCGGATCCCTTCCTACCTGATCGCGCTCGCCGCCGGTCATCTTGACTCGCGATACTTGAGCACGCGCTCCGAAGTCTGGGCCGAGCCCTCCGTCGTCGAATCCGCCCAGAAGGAGTTCGCCGATACCGAGCGCATGACCCAGGCCGTCGAGAAGCTGTACGGACCCTATCAGTGGCTCCGCTACGATCTCCTCGTCCTTCCGCCCAGCTTCCCGTTCGGCGGCATGGAAAACCCAATCGTAACCTTCGCCACGCCGACCATCCTCGCCGGCGACCAGAGCCTGGTGTCGCTCATCGCCCATGAGCTCGCTCATTCCTGGTCCGGCAACCTGGTCACCAACGCCACCTGGAGCGACTTCTGGCTGAACGAAGGATTCACGGTCTACGTCGAGCGCCGTGTCCTCGAAGCCCTCTACGGACCCGCGCGCGCGGCCATGGAATCCGTCCTCGGCTACCGCGAGCTCAAGGACGAACTTGCCCGCCTCCCCGAAAAGGACCAGATCCTCCACATCGACCTCGACGGGCGCGACCCCGACGACGGCGTCACCACCGTCCCCTACGAAAAGGGCGCGCTCTTCCTCAGAGCCCTTGAGGACGCCTTCGGCCGCGAACGCTTCGATGCCTTTGTCCGCGCCTACTTCGCGCATTTCCGTTTCGAAAGCATCACCACCGCCACGTTCCGGACATTCCTCGAAAAGAACCTGCTCGCGCTCGACCCCGCCGCCGCAGCCAAGGTCCCAGTCGAGGAATGGATCACCAAGCCCGGACTCCCGGCCAGCGCGCCGGTGCCCGTTTCCGATGCGTTCCAACCCGTCGAAGCCCTCGCCGCGCAATGGAAAACCGGGACTCCGGCCGGCGCCGCCCCCAAGGACTGGACCACCCACCACTGGCTCCACTTCCTCCGCGCCTTCCCGCCGGACACTCCCGCCTCCAAACTCGCCCAGCTTGACCAGGCCTACAGGTTCACCCAATCCGGCAACGCCGAAATCACTGGTCAATGGCTGATCATGGCTGTCCGCGCCGGATACCAGCCCGCCTTTGCCAAGCTCGAACGCTTTCTGATCTCCGTCGGCCGCCGCAAGTTCCTCAAGCCGATCTATGAGGAACTCGTCAAGACCCCCGCGGGCCGAGGCCGCGCGGCCGCGATCTTCGCCAAAGCCCGCGCCGGATACCATCCGATCGCCACGTCGACGATCGAAGGGATTATTGCCCGGCCCAGGTAGGCTATAGTCGTTGATCAATGCGGACACGGATCGCGCGCTACCCGCGGCACTATCTCGCTCTGGGACTTGTCTGCTTTTGCGCCTTCGCCTACCTCACTGGATTCACCATCCAGCAGATGCGCCTCCTCGCCAATGCCACGAATATCGCCCGTGAGCCGGCCAGCTTTGGGATCCGCCTCAACCGGATCTCCGGCACCAGCCCGGAGCTTGCCGCCGCGGGTGCCAGGTTCGGCGACCGCCTCCTCGAAGTGGAAGGACGCCCGTTCACCGGAACCATGGTGCTGACCGAAGAGGTCGAAAAGCGCCGCCCTGGAGATTCTCTCCGCCTCACGATCCAGAAACCGGACTCCGCGCCGCAGCCTGTCACCGTGCGCCTCGCCCCGGTCCGCTCGGAGCCCGCCACGCTCGTCTCGTGGACCCTCACGCTGATCCAGAAAATCCTGTTCCCGTATTTCTGCCTCGCCCTCGGAGCCTTCGTTGTCTGGATGCGCCCCACCGACACCAACGCCTGGATCCTGCTGGGCGTCATGATCACATTCCCGTTGATGACCTCTGACGCCACCTGGTCCGGACCTGGATATCCGTTCGCCGCGACCTGGCGCACCATCGGCGGCATGATGGCTCCCGTCTTCCTGCTCATGTTTGGCATCTTCTTTCCTGAGCGCCTGGCCTTCGAGCGCCGTCACGGATGGATGAAGTGGCTGCTCGCAGGTCCGATCATCATTCTGTCGGCGGTGGCCTCTTTCCAGGCTCTGGCGAGAGCTTACCGCATGGAGTTGGGCGCGGGCCTCGCCCCTTACGCCGGGCGCATCTACCTCTGCCAGATGATGATCGGGATGGCGTGCATCGGGACGTACTTCTTCCTGCTCGGGCTGAAGAGCGGGAAGGCCTCTTCCGCCGACGCCCGGCGCCGGCTAAGGATCCTGTGGATGGGCTCCGGTGCGAGCCTCCTTCCATTGTTCATCGCCGTGCTCACCGCCCTCATCAGCGACCGCGACTTGTTCCACGGATATCCATACTGGGTGATTCTGGCTTCACTTCTCGCACTGATCCTGTTCCCGCTCACCTACGCCTACGTCATCGTCGTGAACCGCGCAATGGATGTCGGCGTCGCCATCCGCCAGGGCGCCAAGTATGCGATGGCCCGCGGCGGACTCAGCATTCTCCGCGCCCTCGTCCTCGGACTCGCGCTCCTCGCCGTCTGGAACCTGGCCCGTGCGAACCCGATTCGCAACGCCGACCTGGTCCAGGCCGCCGGGACCGTCGGTGTACTGCTCGCGTTGCGGGAGCGGTTCTCCGGCCGCATCTCCCGTTGGCTCGACCGCCGCTTCTTCCGCGATGCATACCAGGCCGAGCAGGTCCTCAGCGACCTCGCCGGGCAGGTCCGCGAGTTCGTCGACATTCAGCCGCTCATCACCACGGTCACGGAGCGAGTGTCCAGGATCCTTCATGTCCCGCGCGTCGCCGTCCTTCTGCGGAACGAAGACGCCTTCTCCGTGGCCGGTGGAACCGTCGCGGTGCCCGGGATGCCGCTCGCCCCCAGTGCGGTCTCAATCCGCCGAGTGGCCGAGAAGAACCAGCCGGCTACGGCCTATTTTGACGACCCCGAGTGCTGGATCCACACTGCGCCACCGGACGAGAAGTCCACGCTCGGCGCCCTCGATGCACGCTTGCTGCTTCCCGTTGCCGGCCGGGAGCAGATGCTCGGCATGATGGTCCTCGGACCAAAGCTGTCCGAGGAGCCGTTCACACCCACCGATGTTCAGCTTCTCCAGTCCGTCGCCGCCCAAACCGGACTTGCCATTGAGAACAACCAGCTCGTCGCCCGCATCGCCCGCGAAGCCGCGCAGCGCGAGCGTCTCAACCGGGAGATCGAAATCGCGCGCGAGGTACAGGAGCGCCTGTATCCACAGAATTGCCCCGTGGTTCGCGGAGTCGAATACGCTGGCCATTGCCGGCCTGCGCACAGCGTCGGCGGCGACTACTACGACTTTCTCCCGTCCAGTTCGAACCGCTTCGGAATCGCCATCGGCGACATCTCCGGCAAGGGGATCTCCGCCGCGCTGCTGATGGCCTGCCTGCAAGCTTCACTGCGGGGACAGGCGATGGCCGGGACGGGCAACCTCGCCACGATGCTTGGCAACGTGAACAAGCTGGTCTACGCATCGTCGTCCGCCAACCGCTACGCGACGTTCTTCTATGCCGAGTACGACCCCGAATCCGGCGCACTCACCTACGTCAACGCGGGGCACAACGCCCCAATGCTCGTGCGTGGCGGCGAAGTGATCCGCCTCGACGTCGGCGGTCCCGTTATTGGACTCCTGCCCATCGCGCCCTACCGGCAGGCGGTGTTTCAGACCCAGCCCGGAGATGTTCTCGTCGGCTTCACCGACGGCATCAGCGAAGCCATGAATCTTCAGGAGGAGGACTGGGGCGAGGACCGACTGCTCTCCTGCATCCACGGATGTCTCGCCGAGTCCCCTCGCGGCATCATCGATCGGATCATGGAAGGCGCGGATGCCTTCGCCGCCGGCGCTCCACAGCATGACGACATGACGCTGATCGCGATCAAGTTCGGCGTCCGGGCTTGACGGTGAAACTAGAGCATTTTCACGTATAATAAAGAAGCTCCACGCGAATCCGCCAACTGAGAATGGCTAGGGCCCTAGGAATTGACCTG
>VFZX01000145.1 GCA_016871015.1 Acidobacteriota bacterium
CCAGTGAGGGGCCGTTTCCGATGAGAAGGGTGCTGGAGCCGGCCCCCCTTTAGGTGCCTTTAGGTGTTACCCTGGACCAGATGAATTGGAGGGGCGTCATCTCGCTGTGGGCGTGTACCTGTTCGGCGCAGAGCATCGCCATGGCCCCCGCGGAGCCCATCCGGCTACCGGGAATCTCGGACTCGAACAGCCCCGCGCACTGGCGCGACGGCCGGATTTACATCTATCAGTCTGACGGGCTCCCGATCATGACGTTCGGCGACTCGCAGTTCGAATTTTTAAAGACACGCGGAGTCTTGCTGAGCACCTATGAGCGGACTCCGCTCTGGATCGAGTCCACCTGGGCCGATGACGACGGAACCCTGTATGCCTGGTATCACCACGAACAGACGGTGTGCGCCAACCTCTCGGCACCGCGGATCGGAGCGCTGGTGTCATATGACGGAGGCACGTCGTTCTTCGATCACGGGATCGTGCTGGAGTCTGGCGACGCCGTGGATTGCTCGGCGGGCAACGGCTATTTCGCGGGCGGGCACGGGGATTTCACGGTACTGCTGGACCACGAACGGAAGTATTTCTACTTCTATTTCAGCAATTATGCAGGCCCACTTGGGTCGCAGGGGGTCGCCGCCGCTCGAATGGAGTTCGCCCGGCGGGACAATCCACGGGACGCCGTATTCAAGTTCCACGACGGACAGTGGGAGGAACCGGGGCTGGGCGGGCGGACGACGGCGGTGATGCCAGCGACGCGCTCGTGGGCTGGCACCGACGCCGAGTCGTACTGGGGACCCGCGTTGCACTGGAACTATCACTTGAATCAGTTCGTGATGCTGCTGAACCGTGTGTGCTGCGAACCGGGCTGGATGCCAACCGGAATCTGGATTTCGCTCAACCCGGATCTGAGCAATCCAGCGGGTTGGAGCGAGCCACGGCAAATTCTGCCAGCGGAGCTGTCCGGCTGGTATCCACAAGTGATCGGGCTCGGCCCGGGCGACACTGACAAGCAAGCCGGCCGAGTGGCGCGGTTCTACATGGGCAGCGACTCGTATTGGGAGATCATTTTCAACTACTGAGCGGCGCGCGCTTTTTCGAGCACATGCGCCGGAAGCCCGCCGCGCGGGCTCAGGTGGTTGAACTCTTCCGCCGCCTTGAGCTTGGCCCTGCGGCCGGACTCGGCGGCCAGTTCCTCTACGAAAGCGGAAACCAGCTCCGCGGCTGAAATCGTACGTCCGCTCCGCCGGTTCACCTCCGCCGCCCAGGCTTCGTTCGCTGTCTTCAGCTCAAGCATCGCACCGACTTTGCGCGCGAGCACGCCGCTGATGTCCACCTGTTTCATCGCCGCCGGTCCCTCGCCGCCTTCCCGGTCGCGATACGGGCGGTACGGAGAAAAGAAGTAATACTCGCGCGCCGCAGCGCCGGGGAATCCCATGTAGGTCAGATCCTGAAGGAACAGGCTGGATCCGCCGTAGGGCGCTTCCTCGGCCATCCTGCCCACGCGGTAAATGTCGTTGTCGCGCAGGTAGTGCACGTACCAGTCCGGAAAGAACACGGTCTCCGGCTTGTAGAGGCGCATCATCGCCATCACCTGGTTCCGCATCTCGCTCGATGAGATGTAAGCCATCTCGCCGCTCTTGTGACCCAGGTTGAGGACCTCGCGGAATCCGAGCAGCTTCGCCGCGCGCTCCCCTTCCTCGTTGTTGGCGATGCGTGTCTCGGCCGGACCCAGGTTGACCGACGCCTTCTCTTCGTTGCCAAAGACCACCACGTGGACGGCGCGCCCTTCCGCAGCCATCTTGGCGAGCGTGCCGCCCGCGCCGCTGATGCAGTCGCGCATTGAGGGCGTGAGGACCAGCACGGGCCCAAGCGCAAACAGCAACGGCCTATTGCTACGGGCCGACATGGTTGAACTCCTCTCCATTCGCAAAACCGTGTTTGGAGCCGATCGTGTGTGCCAGCTCCTCGATATAGGACCGGACGAAACTCTGCAGCCGGACGTCGTCGAGCAGCCCCACGCGCTGCATCGCCCAAGCGCGGTTGCGGGTGGCAAGGATCTGCGCGGCGTGGATCTTCACTTCGAGCGTTTCCGCGATGTCGCGCGCGGCGAATTTCGCCCGTCCCACTCCGCCTTCGCCAGGCCGGTAAGGACGTCCGGGGACGTAGTAGAAAATCTCGGGCGCGCCGTAGGGCTTGAAGCCCATCCGGGCCAGTTCATTGGCGAATGTTCCGGCGCCGCTGTAGCCCCAAGCCTCCTCGGCCATCAGTCCAACGTAGCGGAGATCACGATCGGCCTGGAAGCTGACGTACGGATCGGGGATGAACAGGATCCGCGGCCGCACGTGCCGGATCAGCCCGAACAACTGTGACCGCATCTCGGTGCTCGAGACGTAGCCGAGCTCGCCGGATTTGTGATCCATCACCACCACGTCACGAATCCCGAGGAGCTTCGCGGCCGCGCGCCCCTCCTGCATGTTCGCCAGACGCGTTTGCGCCGGTGTCGCGCCGGTGGACCACTTTTCGTCGTTGCCCATCACCACCAGGTCCACACGCCAGCCGTCTTTGACCAGGCGTGCCACCGTCGCCCCCGCTCCAAAGATATAATCGCCCGTTGAGGCTGTCACAACGAGCACCCGTCGCTCTTGTTGCGCGGCGGCCAGGAGCGGAATGAGGAACCAACACCAGCGAAGCATGCCGAAGCGTCGAGTCTATCACTGTTGCCTGCTTTTGTTGGCGGCGGCTCCGCTCGCCGCCCAGAAGCTGCCGCTGGGCGCCAATCCCGAGGGAAAGCGCTTGTTGATCATCCAGTCGCATCATGACGACCACACCTGGGAGTTTGGATTCGGCGGATTCATCGCCCGGCTGACACGGTCGGGATACGAAGCCTGGTACGTCCGGACCACCAATGACGAAAAGGACTCTGGCATTGGCTGGGGCCGCGGCGACCAGATCAATCACAAGGAGTCCGTAGAGGCCACGCGCCACCTGGGGATCAAGGAAGTGATCAGCCTGAACTGGCGCAACGACCACATGGATTCGGTCCCGATGAACGAGGTCCGCGCCCACTACATCCTGCTCATCCGCAAGCTGCGGCCCGACGTGCTGATGACCTGGAATCCGTGGGGCCACTACGACCGGAATCCGGACCACCGCAAGGTGGCGCGCGCGGCGGGCGAAGCGGCCTGGATGGCAGGTCTGGCGAACGTCCATCCCGAGCATCTTGCCGCCGGGCTTAAACCGCATCGCGTCCCCTATGTCTACTACTCGCAACGCAGCGACTACGGACGTGGACAAGTTCCCAACATCGCAATCGAGCTTTCGGCGGAAGACGTCCGGCGCAAGGAGGCCGCCTTCCACGCGCACCAGAACGTCCGGAGGGGATCGCCGAAGGACGCCATGGACAAGGCCTCGCGCGAGACCGGCGAACAGCACGGAGTCCGGTACGCCGAAGTGTTCTATTTCCGCGATGAATGGTCGCACCTGCCCGGGCTGGCTCCGCTGCTGGAGGAAAGCGTGGTGAAGCGATGAAGCTGGCGCTGGTTTGGGTTCCTCTGTCGATCCTCGCGGCGCCACTGCCCAAAGTGGATCCGCCCGCGGGCAAGCGCTTCCTTGTGATCCAGCCGCATCACGACGACCACACCACCGACTACGGGATGGGCGGGTTGATCGCGCGGCTCACGCGCATGGGCTACGAAGGCTGGTTCATCCGCGCCTCGAATGATGAGAAGGACGGCGCACACGGATACCCGCACAACGACATGATCAACCTGCGCGAGTCCGAGGCGGCGTCGCGGATCCTCGGAATGAAGGGCGTCTACAGCTTCAACTGGCGGAACGACTACATGGATCCGACGCCGCTGCTGGAGCTGCGCGCCCAGGTGATCCTGCTGATCCGCAAACACCGGCCCGACATCGTGCTGGGCCATGATCCGTGGGGCCACTATGACCGGAATCCGGATCACCGGAAAGTGGCGCGCGCCTGCGCCGACGCAGTGTGGATGGCGGGCCTGCGCAATGTCCATCCCGAGCACTTCGAGCTCGGACTGGAGCCGTGGCGCGTGCCGCATCAGTTCCTGAAGGCGCGTGTCGACTATGGACGGGGACATGAGGCCAACGCCGCCGTCGAATTGTCCGAGGCCGATGTCCAGCGGAAAATGAAAGCCTACTCAGCGCACCGGAACGTGTACGCGAGTCCGGCGATGGCGAAGAGCGTGCGCGCGCAGTTGGCGGCCAAGGGATTGAAAGCCCCTGAGCTTGATGGGATGACCGATGAGCAGGCCGCGGTCCGGATCGAGGAGTGGCACATGGACTGGGTCTCCCGCCAGCGCGGACAAGAAAACGGCGTGCGGTACGCCGAGATCTACTGGTACATCAATGAATTCGCGCACCTGCCAGGACTTGAATCCTATATTCAGAAGAACGCGGTGAAACGATGAGACTGCTGATCCTTTTGATCCTGACGCTCGCGGCGCAAGCCCGCACCGTGCTGGTGGTCACCGCGGACGCAAGCGATTTTCTGCTGGCGGCCGGCGGGACCATCGCGTCAATGACTGCCCGTGGCGACACGGCGATCCTGTTGCGGGTCACCAATGACGAGAAGAACTCCTGGGATTTGAGTCCGGACGAAACCGCGCGCCGCAATGGACTGGAGTGCGCCGAAGCGGCGAAGCTTCTGGGAATCGGCAAGGTGGTGTCACTCGGATACAGGGAAGGCGAGCTTGGCGGCGTGTCGCCCACCGAACTGCGCGACCGGATCATGTTCTACATCCGCCTGCACAAGCCAGACGTGCTGTTCCTGCCGAATCCGCACGCTGAATACGTCGAGGTGCTGGACCGCCACTACGCGGGTCTGGCCGCTGAGGAAGCCAGCCACACCGCGGCCCTGCGGAATCACCAGCCGCCATTTGCCCAGGTGGGGCTCGAAACGCACGTCACGCGCGAGCTCTACTACTACGCCCAGCCGTTTGATCCGCGGCGGCGCGAGCCTGAGAGCACCGCGACGTTCGTGCCGCAACCCAAGGTCTCCGATATCGGGGCCATGCTCGACCGCAAGATCCGCGCGGCCCTGGCGCTGAAGACGATCAACCACGCGGTGGCGATGCGGATCCGTGACCGGCTCGAATCGACGGGGCGCAGGCTGCCGTTGCTCGACACGGTGAACGATGCGTCGGTGGCCAAGCTCACCGAAATCAACGTGCGGACCCTGGCCGGGACCGGCGCCAAGGGTACGGGATTCCAGTCCGCCGAAGAGTTCCATTACGCGGGTCCCGATTTCGGAGTGCCGTCGAAGTTCCGAAAATAGAAACATTTTTCACGAATTCAATTTGTTTATAATTGAAATGCGTGCAATTGGAATCCACCGTACCGCTTCAAGTTCACTGGTGCCGGGAGACGGCATCCTCCAAGGACAGTGTAAAGACTGCCTTCGCCTGGGACCCACCGGAGCCTCAGCCCGTGGTGGACTCCGCGCTGCTCGCCAAGGCGGCCCGGCGGCGGGCTGACGCCGGCTTGCCCGAATCGCCAATCGAACTGCATCTTCCCTGTTCCACGCAGCCGGTGGCTCCGCCCCGTGTTTATCCGGATGGCGCCGTGGTCCTGCAGGATCCTGGCGCCCACACTGCGTGCCTGATGACGCTGCTGGCGCTGTCGCACGAGGGCGGCCCGCCGGATTCGTCCTACCTTCGCTTCGCCGACACCCGCACTGCGACTGGAAAGAACCTGGCCTATCAGCTTCCCCGGATGCTGGAACGTTACGGACTTCCGGATGAGGCGATCGAGTGGGTCCATGCCAGGCCGGGCGCGGTGACCGCGTCGTTGCTGCTCCGGATTCCCGCGCGCGCGGCGCTCGCCTGGCGGGGAATCGCAGGACCACGGCAGGCGCGGTTCCACCAACAATTGCGGCCCGTGGCGGCCTCGCTGCAGGAGAGCCTGCGGGTGTGGCTTCCCTACGTATTTTTCCAGGATCCAAAGGTGTTTGCGTCGCCTAAGGACGCCTGGCCGATGCTGGTCTATGAGTTCCTCAAGCCCTTCAAGAGCGAATTCGCGGCGGACTACACTTACGATCCGCACGACCGGGCGGCGATCCATAAGGCGCTGTGGGGCGTGATCCCGCCCCTGCTCAATGAGGTGAAGCGGATCCGGCCTTGGATTGCCGAGACCGGGGTAAAGCTGCCCGACCCCTTCCAATACTCCCAGCGCCGCGTGCCGCCCGCGCTTCATGAAATGGCGCGCGTCCCACGCCGCTTCTCGCAGATCCTGTTCGCCGAGCAGCAGCTTCACGAGAATCTGCTGCGGTACTCCGAAGAGATCCACACGGCGCGGAAGGCGGAGTCAAGTCCTGTTCCGCTGCGCATGGGAACGCAGATCCACAGCCGTCTCAGCCTGCGCTTGAAACGGGCCTACTGCCGCGCGAACTTCCGTCCGCTCGCGCCGATGATCCTGGTGGAAGCGACGGCCGCGCTGGCGGGAGCCGAGGGGATCCGGACGCCGGTTCAGGCGCTGCTCCGGCTGCGCTGCATGGAGACCGCTCAGGTTAAGGTCTTAACGAACCCTGCTTTCAGCGGTTGATAGGGACACCGGCAGCAGTTCCTGAAGTTTCGCGGCCAGCGCGGCCACGTTCCGCGTCGTCTCCGGCGGGTGTATCAACACGGCGTCCGCATCCACTGGCATCGGGACGTAAGAACACGCAGCTACGTAAACGGCCTGGACGAAGGGGCGCTCGATACCGGAAGGCGGGTGAGCTCGCGCACATGGAAGGGGAGGGTCACGATGAATGGCTCACGGGGATTCTCGCGCAGAATTGGCGCGGCCGGCCGCCTGGGGAGATCTTTCCCCGTCGAGCCTTGCCCCAACAGCCGCCGGTCCGGACCCAGTCCTTCCGGCTGGACCGGCGGACAAGGCTTAGGATATCCCGGAGTATTCCATGGGCGGCCACGTAGCGGTCCCGGTCGGATTCGAACTTAAGCGGAGGACAAGGCAAGCCAGAACTGCCGCAGAGTATCGGCGGATCGCCGCAGACTCGCGATCCAGACATGCACATCCCGGGGGTGATAGTCCCACTACCCTCAAGCGTACCAGACAAAAACTAAAGAATCGCAGGCGAGCAGTGAGAATTTCGCGCCCGTCAACACACTAATTAATATGAGGCTCATTTTCATCCTTTGTTTGGCCGTATTTTGTGCGCTGCCCGGAGCGGCGGCGGACAAGTCCGCTGCGCCAGCGCGGGTACAAAAGTCTGACAGCGAACTGGAGTTGGCGATCCGCGCCAAGCTCGCAAAATCGAAGATCTCGAAGAACAAGTTCCAGGTCCGGGTCCAGAACGGAGTGGCGGTCCTCGAAGGCAAGACTGACGTGATCCAGCATAAGGGCACAGCGACACGGCTGGCGCGTCTGGCGGGCGCGAAGTCGGTCCGGAACCTGATCCAGGTGTCGGAGGCCGCGGCGGACCGGGCGGCGAAGAACCTGGATGAAGGCCGGCGGCGGGCACAAGTCAAGCGGAGCGAGGTCCGGCGGGCGGTACCCACACCGCCGAAGTAGCAGGACCGGTCTAAAACGCCAGCCGGATTCCCAACTGAATCCTGCGCGGCTCGTGGGCCGAGGTGAACCCGAGCGGATCGCTCGGTCCGCGGTCGTGCCGTCCAGTGATGTGGAATGGCGCCGCCATCACGCCCACCGTATTATTCACGCTCGAGTAGTTCAGGGTATTGGAGAGGTTGAACCCTTCGGCGGTGAACTCCAGCCACCGGGCATCGGATCCCAGCAGGAGGCGCTTTGAAAGCCGCAGGTCAAGCGACACGAAAGCCGGGCCGATTCCGGTATTGCGGCCGGCGCCGGGCGGACGGTCAGTGGTCGAGTGGCGGTCGGCGTTGATGTCGGCCCCGGCAAGCAGGTTGAACGGACGTGCGCTATTCGCGCGGAAGATCGGGGAGACCGAGATCTGGTGCGGCATCCGCCAGAGGCCGTACAGAACGATCTTGTGCCGCTGGTCGAACGCCGACAGCGCCCGTTCGGCGCGGAGATTTGTCTGGTCGTTGGGTTGGAAGTCGCTGTTGAAATCGGTGACTTCGTCGGTGGCCTTGGAGAAGGTGTAGTTCGCGGCCAGACTGAATGACCGGCTGAGGCGCCGCTTGAATTCCAGCATCAACGCGGCATAGTAGGCGTTGGCGGTGGATTCGTAAACGTTCACCTGGAACAGAAGCGGATTGATGAAATCCTGCGGACGCCACACGCGGATTCCCAACTGCGGATTCACGGGCGCCGGGAGCAGGTTCCGGTCGCGCGCGCGGGTGATCTTCAGCGACCGGACATAGATGCCCGATGCGCTCACCGCCGTCGCGGCGCCAATCTGCCTCTCGAGGCTCAGGGTCGCGTGCTGGCTATAGGGGTTCACGTAGTCGCCCGAGTTCTCGAATAGCACCGTGAGCGGCGGGATGGGCCCCGTCTGGGAGACGTTGATGCCAAACTGGCGAAGGTCGTCCGTTTCGATGCCACGGCTCGACACGGGGAGTCCGATGACCCCCTGGCGGCGGAGCGTCTGCCAGATGTTCTGGGCGGCCGGCGGTCCGGGAGTCTGGATGGTGGTGAGCACCTGTGCAATCTGCCGGCGCCCGTTCACCAGGCCGAGCGCGTTCACGACGTAGTCGATCTGATAATAGATCGGCGAATAGAAAATGCCATAGGCGCCACGGACGGAGGTCTTGCCGTCGCGCCACGGATCCCAGGCGAAACCAAACCGCGGCGCGAAGTTGTTGGTGTCGCGGGGCAGGGGCGATTTCCGCTTGTCGAATTCGTAGCGGATCCCGAAGTCGAGCGTGAGACCGGGGCGCACTCGCCAGGAATCCTGCGCGAAGTAGCCGAAGTAGGGATAGGTGTTGCGCACGATGGGATCGCCAAAGCCCTGTTGATAGGACTGCGGCAAGCCCAGGTTGAATGCCTGGATCCCGTTGAGGCTAACCGTGGCCAACGCCGGATTCACCAACGCCCCCGGCAGCGGTCCGAAGGTGAAGCGTCCGCCGAAGAAGGTCTGCACGTTGCCGTGGTTGTTACGGAAATTGATGTTCTGGCCGAGCTTGATGGAGTGGGCTCCCCGCGCCAGGTTCAGGGTGTGTTTGAACTCCGTCCGCCGCTGGAGCTGAATGCTCGGCAGGAAGATGTCCTTGTTGAAAAACCCGAATCCGTTGATATTGATTTCGGGCCCGAGCGGCTCGGTCGTGCTGACGGTCTGGTCGGTGTAGGCGTGCTGGACACGCAGGTCGTTGATGACGGTGGGCGTCAGGAGGTGAGTCCAGCCGATCAGCGCGGTGTGGGAGACGTCATCGAACTTGTAGCCGCGGGTTGATCCGACCAGTGCGCGGGTACTCGCGTTGGTCTCATCCACGTCTGCGTAGTTGCTGCGGAACAGGAACTGGTTCTTCTCCGACGCCAGGTGGTCGAGCCGCAGGGAGAACTTGAAGTCGTTCGTGGTGAACGGTGTGATCCCGCTGTTGCGCTCGAAAAGCTGGATGGTGGACGCGGGGCTGGTCAGCGCGGCACGGAGCGGTGCGGCAGCAGCGGCCGGAAGCCGCGACAGAACCGCTTCCTGTTCCGCGGTGGGCCGGAAGATTGACCGGTCGGTGAGAACGCTGACCACGTTCGACTCGTCGCGGTTGAGAAACTCGGCCGCGGCGAAAAAGAACGTCCGGTTCTGCTTGATCGGGCCGCCGAGGCTGCCTCCAAGCTGCTGGCGTTTGGCATCCGGCTTGACGCGGCGGAGCGCGCCGCCGGATTCGAGCACACGGGCGAATGGATCCCCGGCGTCCAGTCGTTGATTGCGGAAGTAGCCGAACGTGGATCCGTGGAAAGCGTTCGTGCCGCTCTTGGAAACGATGTTGATGACGCCGCCCGAGGCCCCGCCGTGCTCGGCCGAGTACCCTCCGCGGTTGATCTGGAATTCTTCGACCGCTTCCTGGCTCAGGGTGTTGCGGACTCCGCCTGCGTTGTCGTTCGATTCACCTCCGTCGATGGTGACCGAATTCCCGCGGCCGTTGGATCCATAAAACGACAGTCCGCTGTTGGGCGTCTGGATCACGCGGTAGTCCGCATTGTCGGCAACACCCTTGGAATCAACCACGCCGGGCGCGAGCAGGCTGAAGGTCAGATAGTCGCGCCGGTCGATGGGGAGGTTACGGACGAACTCCTGTCCAAGAGTGTTGGCTTCATGGGTGCGCTCGGTTTCAACCAAGGCGACTTCCCCGGTGACCTCGACCACTTCGGACCGTTGTCCAACCTTAAGCTGGACGTTCAGCGCACCCACCTGGCCGATTGCCAGGTGAACATCGGTAATGGATTGCGACTGGAACTGGTCCTTCTCGAACCGCACCGCATAGGTGGCTGGCGAGACTCCGGCGACGCGGTATTCTCCGCTCCCGCTCGTGAGTGCCTCGCGTGTGAACCCGGTCGCGGGATTGAGCAAAGTGACGGCGACCCCGGGGACAGGAGCGCCAGAGGGATCGGTGACAACGCCCGTCAACTCGGCACTTTCGGCGGATGTCTGCGGAAATAACGGGACAACGGCGGCCATTAACGCGCCAGCAACGATGCGGCTCCACATGGCCATCTAGGCTACCAGATTCCGAGTAGCTTCCACCACCCGAACCCGACGGTGGACCAAACGGCGATGTTGACAAGGGACAAAACGAACCCTGTTTTCCACCACTGCTTCATGGTGACGTAGCCGTGCGCGAAGAACATCGGCGCCGGAGTCGTGCCGTAATGTGTAAGCCCGGCGGCGAAGTTCGAAAAGCAGGCAAAGGCGTAGCAGACCAGGCCGATCGGAGCGCCCTGGGCAACCAGGACCGCGAGGAACGGGGGGTAGAGGGCGAGAATGTGAGCCGTAATGCTGGCGAAGACGTAATGCGCGTAGTAGTAGATGAGCAGGGCCACCACGAAAAGGGTGAACCAGCCGGATCCGCCAAAGAAGCTGCCGACCCAATTGGCGAACTCGCGCGTCACTCCGGTGGCGTTGAGGGCGATACCGAGCCTGACCAGGCCGCCGTACCAAATGAAGATGTCCCAGGCCGCCTTTTCGCTCCGGATGTCCTCCCACTTGAGCACCCCGGTGGCAAGCAGCGCGGCGCTACCGGCAAGCGCGGTGACGGTGATGTCGATCTTGTGAATGTCGCTGGTGACCCAGAGTCCGCAGACACTGACGAACACAACGCTCAGGATCTTTTCGTGAAGGCTCAGCGATCCCATTTTGCGCAGCTCGCCCGCGGCGAATGCGGAAGCTTCCGGGGTCCGGCGGATCTCGGGCGGATTCAGCCGCATCGCGATCAGCGGATTGATGGCAAGCGACACGAGGCCCGGCACGATCCCGGCGAGGAACCAGCTTGACCAGGTCATCGTGTAGCCCGCCTGCCCGGAGAGTTGGGCCGCAAGGGGGTTGCTCGCCTGTCCGGTGAAGAACATCGACGCCGTGATGCAAATGCCTTGATAGACGGCGGAGAACAGGAAGCCTCCGAGGAGGGCGGCTTTGGCAGGGGTGGATCCGTAGAGTTCCGAGATCGACCGTACGATCGGAAGCACCACCCCGCCGGACCGCGCGCCGTTGGACGGGATGATCCCGGCCAGCACCATGTCGGAGAGCTGCAACGCATAGCACACCCCAAGCGAACTCTTGCCGAACAGGCGGACAAAGAACAGGGCGATGCGCCGCGCGAGTCCTGTGTTGATCAGCGCGCGGGAAATGAAGAAGGCGGCCATCACCAGCCAGACCGTCTTGTCGCCGAAACCCTCGAGCGATTCCTTTACCGTGAGTCCGCCGATGATCGACGACAAGGTAACGGCGAGCAGCACCAGCGCGCCGCCGGGGATCGGCTCGATCATCAGGCCCACGACAGTGGTCAGGAACAGCCCGGTCAGGCGCCAGCCCTCCGGCTTGACCGAGTCCGGCTTGGGAAACAGCAACGTGATGGCGAAATAGATCGCCACCAGGAGGGCCAACCCCCTGGCGATGCGGAACAGTTCAGAAGCCTGCGTACGGGATGGGGACTCGCTCGGGGATTGGGACACGAACAGGCAATTATATCGTGGCAGCGCTACAATCGAGAGGAGCGTCACCGCGCCGCCAGTTTTTGTCCATGCCCGACCCAACCACCCAGCCCAGGGTGCTTCTCACTGAATTCCGGAAGAAGGTCCGTCCGGATCTGGTCACCGTCCAGGGAAACTTCGCCTACTTTTGCGCGGGTCCGCCGCTAACCGACGAGGATGTGCGGGACTACCTGGATGATCCCATTGCCGCGCTTCCACCCCGCGTGACCAAAACCTTGCCGCGCGTGGGACTGCTGCTGGTCCCGTTCATCGAGCGGAACAGCCACAATGAGCTGGTGGCCTTCGAGGCCCCGCCGGAAAACAAGTCAGTGCCCTCGTCCTATTGGCGCGACAGCGAAGGCGCGCTGCTCGCCTATGCGATCGACGACATGGAGGTGGCGGGCTACCACTACGAGCTGTACCACCACCTGGCGATGCTGCTCGCCGACATGCCGCACGATCTGTCTGAGTATGAGAACCTGCTGCGCGAGGAGTTGAAGGCGCGCACTCACGGCGAGGTGGATGAGCAGTCCTGGCAGCGGAAGCAGGAGTTGCTACAGAGGAGCAATTCTCCGGCCAGCATCCGCCGCAGCAAGGCGTTCCGGGAGTACGCCCGGCAGTCGTTCATCGACACGATGACGCTGTACCTGCATGGAATCTGCTGCGACATCGATGTCGAGCCCGGACCGCGGCAGTTGCCGAGCACGCGGCTGCGGAAGCGGCTGAAACTGTTGCAGTCGATGTACCCTCCCCCACAGGGATACGCGGTTTTCCCAGAAGAGATCGAGCAAGCTGAACAAACGAAGAACGGAGGCCGGACCGATAAGTAATCCAGGATGAAGACCGTCCTGGCCGTTGCGGTAGCGGCCGTATGCCCGCTGGCCGCGCAATCGGTGACCGGCTTCAAGGTCACCCCGGCGACACTGAGTTTTGCGCATCAAACCGGAGATTCAAAGCTCCCAGCCGCGCAGACGCTAAACATCGCGGGCGCTGTGTCGTTTGCAATGTCGTTGAGTGGAGGACCGTGGCTGACCGTGACCCCGGTGACGGGAACGGCACCGGTCACGGCGCGGGTGAGTGCGAATCCCGGCACGCTGCCGGTAGGATCCTACAACGCGACGATCACGGTAATCACCGCCGAACAGGCGCCGCAGACGCTGGTGGTGCCGGTCAGCCTGGTGATCCGCGCCGCGCCGTCGTCCGTGGCTGTTGGTACGGGCACGGTGAACATCCAGTATGTCCGGGGAGCCCCGCCGCCGGAACCAGCCTCGGCCAGCCTGACCTCGAACGGTGCGGTGCTCTCGTTCACCACGGCGTCAGCGGGCGGCACGTGGCTGTCGGCAAATCCCAAGAGTGGCGTTGTGTTCCCTGCGTTCCCGGCGACGCTCAGCGTGATCGCGAATCCGATTGGACTTGCGCCGGGGCAGTACAAGGGGACGGTCACGGTGTCGGTGCCGCAAGCCGCGGTCAAGACGCTGACAGTTACGGTGAATCTCACGGTGGCCCCGGGTGCGCCTTCGGTGAGCACCGTGTGGCCTGCGCAGGTTCCGCAAGGCGCGCCTGCGACCACGATCACGGTTCAAGGCGACAACTTCTTTCCCGGCAGTGTCGTCAAGGCAGCGGGCGCGGCCCTGACATCGGCATACAGCGGGCCTAACGTGATGACCGCGGTGATTCCGGCCGGGCTGATGGCGGCACCCACGACGCTTCCGGTGACGGTGACGAATCCGGGCGCCGGAGGAGGCGAGTCCGCTTCCGCCGCCACGTCCGCTTCGGTGACCGTTTCACCGCCCGGTCCGATTGCGGCCGCGGTGGTGAACTCGGCGAGCCTGGCAGGCGGAGGGATCGCGCCGGGGCTCATGGTCACGGTCTTCGGGTCGGGGCTCGGTCCAGCCACACTCACACCATTCGCGGCTTCGGGCGGAGCGGTGCCCACCACGGTGGGCAACACCCGTGTTCTGTTTGGAACCGTTCCCGGCCCAGTGATCTATGCGTCGGCGGCGCAGACCACAGCGATGGTTCCTTATGGAATCGCCGGCCTCGATACGGTGGAGGTGCGGGTGGAACACAACACGGTGCGGTCGCAGCCGGTGACCGTACCGGTGGCGCGGGCGGCACCGGGAATTTTCACGGCGAACGGCTCGGGATCAGGCCTGGCCTCCGCGTTCCTGTTTGAGGAGGCGCCGGGCGCCTACACGCTGATCTCCGACACATCGAACGCCAGGCGCGACTCGGTGATCCTGCTTTATGCGACGGGCGAGGGCGTCACGGATCCGCCGCTCCCGGACGGATCATTGGTCACGGCCGCGAGTCCCGCGGTGAATCCGTCTCTTTCGCTCCGCATCGGTGGACAGGACGCGGAGGTTCTCTACGCGGGAGGCGTGGTTGGGCTGGTTGCGGGGATCATTCAGATCAACGCTCGCGTGCCTGGCGGCGTGACTCCAGGGAAATCAGTACCCATCGAACTGGTAGTTCACGGAGTTTCGAGCCAGCCGGGCGTCACGATCCCGGTCAAATAGCTACGGGGCGTTGGTGTCGACCTTCAACTGGTTGTTCACCGATTTGACGCCCTTGACCTTGTGGGCAAGCTTTTCGGCCTTCAGCCGCGCCTTTTCCGTGCGCACGCGGCCCTTGAGCACCACGGCTCCATCCTTGACATCTACTTCGATGGCGCCGCCGTTGACACTGACGTCGCCAGTCAGCTTCAACCGGACCTCGTCGTAAATCCGGTCATCGTTCTTGGAACTCTGCGCCCATGCCATCACGGCCACAGCCAGCAGCAGGGCGGCCAATCGCATTGAGATCAACTTCATTGGGTGCCGCCTCCCGTCATCATTCGCCAGTCTAGCTCATTTAAGAACGCCGCATTCGCCCGCCAGTCCGGCTGGACCTTGACGAACAGCTCGAGGTATGGATTCCCGCCCAGCAGCGCTCCAATCTGTTTGCGGGCGCGGGTTCCGATCTCCTTGAGCATCGCGCCACCCGCCCCGATGATGATGCGCTTCTGGCCCTCTCGTTCGACGTAGACCGTCGCCAGGATTCTTGTCACCCGGCCTTTTTCTTCCCATTTGTCGACGAGCACGGCGACCGCATGCGGGACCTCCTGCCGCGTCAGGTCGAGCACGGCTTCGCGGATCAGCTCCGCGGCCAGGAACCGCTCGGGTTGGTCGGTAAGGTGATCCTCCGGGAAGTAGTTGGGACCCTCGGGGATCGTCCGCAGGATGGCGCCGGTGAGATCGCTGAGTCCCTCGCCGGTGAGCGCTGAAAGCGGGATCACCTCGGCGAAGTCCGCGGCCTGGCGGTACTGTTCAATGAGCGGCAGCAGACGCGCCTTGTGCCGCACCTGGTCCACTTTGTTTAGAACGAGAATCAGCGGAGTGGTCCGGCCGCGGATCACCTCGAGTGCCTTCAAGTCTCCGGCTGCGCTGTCAGCCGATGCATCGGCGACCCACAGCAGCAAGTCGCGCTCGTTGAGCGCGTCGCGAACCGCGTCCATCATTTTCTTGTGCAGCAGCAGCTTCGCCTCGTGGATTCCAGGTGTATCCAGGAACACCACTTGGCTCCCCGGCTGTGTCCATACGGCTTGGACGGAGGTCCGCGTCGTTTGCGGCTTGGACGAGACGATGGCTACTTTGCTGCCGACGATCGCGTTCAACAGGGTCGACTTTCCGGCGTTCGGACGGCCAAGGATCGAGACAAACCCGGACCGGTGCTTGGGCTTCACTTGGCGTGAGCCTCTTTTTCGGCCGGCTTTGCCAGGCGTGAGACCCGGACTTGGGACACGCGCCGGTCACTGGACGCCGTCACTTCGAGCCGGACACCATCACGCTCGACGGTTTCACCAACCGTTGGCAGGTGTCCCAGCCATTCCGTGACCAGTCCACCGATGGTGGTGGAGGCTGTGGCCTCAGACGGGCGGAATTCCAGCATCTCGTCCAGGCGGTCGAGGTCCAGGTTGCCGGAGACCAGGTACGATCCACCGGGCTCTTCCGTGACGTCACGCTCGGGCTCATGCTCGTCGCGGATTTCCCCGACGATTTCTTCAACCAGATCCTCCATCGTCGCAAGCCCAGCGGTGTGGCCGTACTCGTCGATCACCACCACCATGTGCTCGCGCGTATCCTGCATCAGGCGCAGCACGTCGTCGACGGGTTTGGTCTCCGGAACGAGCTTGATCCGGCGCATGATCGCACGGACCTTGCGGGCGGCGCGGTCGCGGGCTTCAAGCTCGAACATGTCGCGGACATGGACGAAACCGACGAGGTTGTCGATCGATCCGTCGAACACCGGGATCCGCGAATAGCGTTCGCGCACCGCCAGATCGCGCAGTTCCTGCAACGAGGCTTCGACGGATATCGCGAGGATGTCGTTGCGCGGCGTCATCACTTCGCGGACGGTTTTGGCTCCAAATGCGACAACCGATTCAATCAACCGGCGGTCACCCTCCGCGATGATTCCCTCTTCCTTGCCCGCCGTGATCAGTGCGTCGATCTGCTGCTCGGTGTCGGCCTTGTCCTCGACCGGTTTGTCGGGACCGCTCAGATCGGCGAGAGTCTTCATCACGCGCAACGCGGCCACGAGAGGCGTGCACAGTACCGCGATCAAGCGCAGCACCGGGATCAAAGGCCACAGCCAGACTCCGCTCACTCTCCGGTAGAGCACCTGCGGAAGGATATGTGCGTAAAAGAGAATCTGAATGCATGGCAGCGCCAGCGCTTCGGCAGCCAGCGCCCAGCCCGGCTGGTTGGGAGTGCTCCGCGCCGCATCCTGCACGATATAAAAAACGTCCACGGTCAGTGCGACGATCAGCGAATGTTTGAGGAAGGAGAAGACCAGCGCGCCCTCCTCGAGCTTGAGCCCGATGCGGTCCTCCATCTTCTCCTTGAACAACTCGAGGGCCGGGGTCTCCCGCGCGCGCAGCCGCAATCCCTCGACGTAGAGCAACTGCACGTAGGCGAACAGCGTAATGAGAACGGCGGCCGCCAGCGCCGCTCCATATAACGGAAGGCTCATCGCCGCGTCCTCTCGATCAGTCCGGCGGGAAGTCCGAGTTTCTTGCGCCAGGACGACTCGGCGCGGCGCATCCGGCCGCGGTCGGACTCGTGATCCATGCCCGACAGGTGCAGAACGCCGTGCAGCATCAGGATCCGGATTTCGTCGCCGATCGAGTGTCCGAAGCCCGCCGCCTGCTCCCGCGCCCGTTCCGCCGAAATCGCGATGTCACCGATGGGCCCGGTGGGCGCACCCGAGGGAAACGACAGGACATCGGTCGCGTAGTCGCAGCCGAGGAACTCGCGGTTCAACCGCCGCAGTTCACGATCGTCGGTGATGAGACACGTGAAGGAGCGGCCGGCGGCGACCTCGTTCCGCAGGCAGGTGGCGAATTGGCGCAGTTCCGCGCGCGCGGCCACGGCAGGTGCACGCCGGAACAGGATGGTACTGCCAGGCTCCATCATGATCAGTTCGCGGCCGGCGGCGCCGCGGGAGCTGACGCCTGCTCGGGCCATTTCAAGCTCAGTTGTTGATTGGCTGCCTCGCCGGCGCGTTCATAAGCGCGGATGATCGTTTGAACCAGGCTGTGCCGCACCACGTCCCGCTCGTCGAAGCGGACAAAGCGGATTTCATCAATGCCGCGGAGCACATCCACGGCATCCACCAGGCCGCTGCGGCGGCCGACGGGCAGGTCGACCTGAGTGATGTCTCCGGTCACCACCATTTTCGAGTTGAAGCCCTGGCGCGTCAGCACCATCTTCATCTGCTCCTGCGTAGAGTTCTGCGCTTCATCCAGGATAATGAAACTGTCGTTGAGCGTGCGTCCGCGCATAAAGGCGATGGGCGCCACTTCAATGACATTGCGCTCCAGATATTTTTCCACTTTTTCCCCGTCAAGCATTTCATACAACGCGTCGTACAGGGGACGCAAGTAGGGGTCGATCTTCTCCTGCAGCGTGCCCGGCAGGAATCCGAGTTTTTCGCCCGCTTCCACCGCCGGACGCGTGAGAATAATCCGCGACACGCGCTTGCTGAGCAGCGCCGACACGGCCATCGCCACCGCGAGGTAGGTTTTGCCCGTGCCCGCGGGTCCGATGCCGAACACGAGATCGTAGCGCTCGATGGAGTCGAGGTAGACACGCTGGTTGAGCGTTTTCGGCGTGACCGTCTTCTTGCCAAACGTCCGCTGGCGTCCGCTCTCGACCAGCGAGCGCAAGCTGAGTGAAGCGTCGCCGGTGACCAGCCGCAGGCAACTGTTCAGCTCGTTCTCAGAGACAGCCACACCCTGATGGGCAAGCGCGGCGTAATCATCGAGAATGGCTTCGGCGCGGGAGATCCCTTCCTCCGGCCCGTCCAATTCCAGGCAGTCCTCGCGCAGCCGGACCACGATCCCGAGGTTCTGCTCGATCAGCCGGATGTTCTCATCCCGTGTTCCGAAGAGCGGCTCGATTGGACCGCTCATGCGTACGCCGATCCTCATTCAGACAGGATTACCGCCGGTCCCGAACCGGCAAGCCGGAATGCGTGTAAAAACATCCAGT
>VFZX01000146.1 GCA_016871015.1 Acidobacteriota bacterium
ATTGACAATCGCGCGGAGAAGGTGTAAGGTGAAGATCGAGCCGCACCCGCCCTTGATAAGTGTCAAGCAAGAATCCAGGCTAAAGTGTCAAGGATGTGTCCGGTCGCGCAACATCGCCCTCCAGGATATAACAAATGCGAGTCGGCGCGGGTGACGTGGGTGATTGCTGCGGTTAGCGGCCGAGTAACACTTCCAGCCCATTGATAACGAGCATGGCACACACTGGCGTTAATAGCGTTGATACCTCTCGCAAGGATGCAGGAACTGCCCGACGACTTCGATAGGTACGCCGCCGCCGTGTTACGGAGCGAAGCGTTTCGCAACGCACCCACTTCGCGGCGCCGTGCTTGATGAAATCCCTCAATGCCCGGAACGCGCCTTCATTGCCGGTGATCGTCGGAGTGTACCGCAACGCGTGCGCGATGGTGAACTACGACCCGAAGTCAGGGCGCCCGACGCCCGAGGTATTGAAGGCGATCGCGCGGGAGAGAGGCAACAAGGCGGGCGTGTACGCCACCGTGATTCGATGCGGCCGCCTGAGCGCGGGCCAGCCCATCTTTTTCGAATCGAGCGGCTCGTCGAGCTAGGCCGCGGCCAGCCAGGTCTCCAGCCAACGGAGCACGCTCGCGCGTCCGGTGACGCCTGGCCGACATACACTCGCTATCATGCCGCGCCCGGCCGTAGTTGCAATCGCAGAGTGCAGCCGCCCGGCACACGGCGCTTCGCCTGTCCGCGCCCAATTAGAGAACGATAAGTCGCGATCTCGCCCTTGAACTGGAACCGTGCTGCCGTGCGTACCGGCCGTGAACACCCGGTGAGCGTTGGAGCCGTACGAAGCAGAGCGCCGTACCGGTCTCCTGCCGGGAATGGGAGGAGCGCTGGCCAACTCGACCGTCGCGAGCCGGTCGGAGCTGTTGCGGCCGTATCCGCAGTTCTCCAGCATCAACCTCTTTGAGCCGCAAGGGTGGTCCACGTATCATGCCCTCCAGGTGGAGTTCGAGCGTCCCATGGCGGCGGGCCTCACCTGGCAGGCGAACTACACGTTCTCCAAGACCATGGACGGGCTGGCTTACCTGAACGCCGCCGATCCGGCACCGGAGCGAGTGATTTCGGCGCAGCACTCGCCGCAGATCTGGAAGTCCAACATGCTCTTCGAATTCCCCTTTGGGAAGGGCAAGCGCTTCGGGCCGGGGCTGCGGGGCGTGCCGGGCCACTTGATCAGCGGGTGGCAGTATTCGTGGATCTGGTATCTGGCCGTGCCGAGGCCGCTCGACTGGGGGAACATCCTATTCCGCGGCAATATCAAGGACATCCCGTTGAAGAACCGCAGACAGGACCTGATGTTCAACACCGGCGCCGGCTTCGAGCAGGATTCGACGAAGCAACTGGGCGCGAACGTCCGGACGTTCCCCAGCCGCCTGGCCGGGGTCACCGCCGGACTGCCCACATCGGTTTGGCGCTCCGGCAGCGATATCTGCCTGGCCAAGAACACGAAGATCGGCGAACGTTTGGACATCCAGTTCCGGGCGGAGGCCTGGAACGCCTTTAACCAGCTCAGCTTCGGCGCCGCAAACACGAACCCGGTCAGCTCGACGTTCGGAATGACGTTCAGCACCTCCGGCCCGCGCGTCCTACAGTTGGGGCTGAGGGCGTCCTTCTGAGCCTGGCTTGGGGCATTGCAAAAGAAGCCGGCGTTGCGAGGCGTTGGGAGAGTACCTTGCAGCCGTCGAGATCAAAAGCTGAATCGCCCGGCCACCTGGATGTTCCTCGGCGTCTGAGCGCTATTGATCACGCCGAACACCGGCGAGGGCAGCCCCGAGGCTGGTGCGCCGAACTGGGTGTGATTCCACGCATTGAAGAACTCCCAGCGCAACTGTAGCTGCCTGCCTTCGGAAAAGTCGAAGCGCTTGAACATGGAGATGTCCCAGTTGGCGATTCCCGGCGCGCGCAGGATTCCGCGGCCCGCGGTTCCGAAGTTACCTGGAGAAGGCAGCGAGAAACAGGAAGTATCGAACCAGCGCAGCCTCGTGCGCTCTCCTCGAGGCAGGCGGCCATCGCAGGTCCGGTTGGCGAATACCGCGAACGCATCCACGTCGGGAATCGCGGATGGGGCCGTGACCGAGATGGGCGTGCCCAACTGGTAGGTCGTGATTCCGTTGATCTGCCATCCGCCGAGCGCGGCGTTGGCGGCGCGGTTGGTTCCGCTGAGAAACCGCTTGCCCCGGCCGAATGGCAGTTCGAACTGGTAGCTGGCAACGAAACGATGTCCGGTGTCGAGATCGGCGCGGCCGCGGTAGGAGTTGGCGTCACCCGGCTGCTTGATCGGATCGCTCGAAATGTCGCGTCCGGTGTCGAGCGCCTTGCTCCAGGTGTAGGAGCCGAGGAAGCTGAAGCCCGCCGAGAAGCGCTTCTCGATCTTCGACGTAAGCGCGTGATAGCGCGCCTTGCCCATGCGGTCGAACTGACGGATGGTCCCATATTCGGGATACGGCCGCCGGCTCTGGATCGGTTGATTCTGGAACGGAATGTTGGGATCGGGAAGCCGCGCCTGATTGAAATTCGAGGCCGCGGGCATCTTCATCGAGATGTTGCCCATGTATCCGATCTCGGCGACGTAGTTCTGCCCGAGCGTTCGTTGAATGTTGAAATTCCACTGGCCTGTGTACGGGCGGCGGTAGGTCTTTTGGACCGTGGCGAAGCTGAACGACGGGCCGCTCGGCAGATCGCGTCCGGTGGGCCTGTCGGGATAGAGGTTATCCACGAATCGAGACGGCACGATCTGCGTAGTGGACTCAGTTTGCTGAGGGTTCCACACGAATGGATAGAACAGACTCATGCTCTGGGTGAGCTGGTTGTTGTTGACGTTGTTCCAATAGTAGCCGTGCCCCATCCGGATCACGGTCTTCTCGTCGAAGCGATAGACCAGCCCGATGCGGTCGGCCCAGTTGTTGAGTTGCTTGTTGATGATCGAACGGCTGACGTTGCCGCCCGCCTCGGTGCTCGTGCGGAAGGCGAAGGGATCCTTCAACGCGTATTCGAGTTGCCGCGATTGGAAGTTGAACACGGCCATGTTGTTGCGAGGCTGCACCCAGGGACTGTTGTATTCCCAGCGGACTCCCAACGTGAGCGACAGCCGCTTGGAGACCTTGAAGTCGTCCTGGAAGTAGATGCCCGGCTGAGTCGACCGCCCGTCGAAGCCGAGTTCCTCGAGCTGCACCTGCCAGAAACCGGGAACGCCGATCAGGTAATCCGCCAGCGCATCTCCGCCGCCCCCGATTCCGGGGCCGGGGTTGCTGAAGTTGGCGCCGGTGTACTGAATGAAGCCGCGCGGGCTCTGCGCCGACCGCTGGCGATAGCGCACACGCCGCAGATCGATTCCGGCCTTGAGGTTGTGCTTGCCGCTGGTGTAGGTGAAGTCGTCGGCCCATTGGAACCGGTCCGTGATGTTGCTGATCGTCGGCGAGAACGATCCGAACCCACTGTAGCCAGCCACCGAGACGCTTGGAAGTCCGAACTCGGCGGGATCGGTCGACGTGTTGCGCAGTCCGATCCTCGCCGCCAGATTCTCGCTCTGAGGCTCCTGCGCGAACTGCGCGGCGGACCGGTGATAGGAGAAGCGGAACTCGTTCACCGCTTTCGGAGAAACGATCCGTGTGTACTGGATCAACGCATTGTTGTTGCGCAGCGGCGCCACCCGGCCGGCGATCGGCGCGTAGTCTCCGCGCAGCGTCGGCTGATCGATGTAGGAGTAGCGCGTCATCAGGCGGTCATTGGCCGTGGCGTTGTGATCCCACCGGCCGGTGATCTGATCGTAGTCGTCGATATCGGTAGCTGTGGTGATGTAGTTGTTTCCGAGACCGGCGGCGTTCGGCCTGCGCCAAAACGGCAGCAGATTGCGAGACACCGGGTTGATCCGGTTGACCGGAATCACATTGTTCGGAAACGCGGTCCTGCGCCCCGTCGCCGCGCTCCCCGAGACCGGATCGTAGATGATCCGCGGAATCTCGCCGAGGTCGCCCCCTTGCATTCTCTCCGTGGGAACGGTCGCGATCCGGGTGGTTGTCCGGCGGCGGCGCTGCCCTTCGTAGTTGAAAAAGAACCATGACTTGTCGCGGCCGTTCACCTTCGGAAGCAGCACGGGTCCGCCGATGCTGCCACCGAATTGGTTGAATCGGAATGGAGGTCTTCTCGCCCCGTCGAAGAAGTTCCGGGCGTCGAGCGCGTTGTTCCGCAGGAAGTGGTACAGCGAGCCGTGGAAGCTGTTTGTCCCTGATGCGGTGACCGCCGTGACGAGCGCGGCCGCCTGGCCGTACTGCGCGTCGACGAAGTTCTCCTGAACCTTGAACTCCTTGATGCTCTCGACGCTCGAGAACTGGAACGTGCCGCCGTAGCGCTCATCCCGTGTCTCCGAGCCGTCGATCAGGAAGCCGACGTTGATGTCGCGGGTGCCCGCCAGGGATACGCCCGTCGGACGGCCCCAGACGACCGAACTGAATGTCGAGCCCTGTGGCGCCGCGCCCGTGGTGAGCAGCGCGAGATCGAAGAAGCGGCGGCCGTTGAGCGGCAGCGTCGTGATCTTTCGCGAGTCATAGACTTGGCCGATCACGTTGCTGTCGGTGGAGAGCAGAGGCACGGCTCCGGCTTCGACCGTGACCTGTTCGGTGACCTCGCCAGGCTGAAGCGTCGTGTTCACCCGGGCCTTCTGGTCCACCGCCAGTTCCACGCTCGGAACGATCTGTGTCCGGAAGCCGGGCGAGGAGAAGGTCAGCTTGTAGGGTCCCGGAGCAAGCTTCGTGAAAATGTAGTTGCCGTATTCGTCGGATTGCGTCTCGCGGGTCCAGCCTTGGGCCAGGCTGGCCACCTGGACCTTGGCGCTGACAACCACGGCTTGACTCGCGTCGAAGATCGTTCCCAGGATGTCGCCTGTCAAGCTCTGCGCGTTCAGCGCCGCGGCCGAGAGAAACAAAAATGGAGCAAAGTGATTCGTTCTCATAACGGTGACCTCCCGAGTTAATCACAGAGCGTGCGCGCCCGTCAACCCAATCGTGTATACATTGCTCTCCTGAACGCCGCCGCGTTTGACTTTAGGCCAGGAATTGGAACGCGTAGATGCGCATTTCTTCGAACCGGAACCGGAGGCGGACAGGTTTTCCCGCCCACGATCCCACCTCCCCGGTATGTTGCCAACTGACCTTCAAGTCAACGCCGTCGCGATCGATGGGCCTGCAATCGGAGAACGTATAGTTGGCGCAGGGTTTGCTGTCCGCGGCCGAAACCAGTTCCACCGCGAGCCTGGCATTTGGTCCCGTAGGCTCGACGTTGACGGCCAACTGGCTGCCGTCGAAGACCAAGGCTCGCGTGCTGAAGAAGCCCTGTTCCCGCTGAGCTTCAATACCGATGATCCGGTCCCTTGGGAACACGGCTCGCCCCAGCGTGAACCCATGATAAGGGCTCTTCTGCCTTTCCACGCTATCCTTGCCCAATGCCGCACATTGGGTGTAGACGGCCATCCGGTCTCCGCCCAGGTCGACGATACCCGGCCCGACATGGATCATGCCTGCGTCGTAGGAGCCTTTCGGGCCGTTCGTGATGAATGGCTGACGCACGGGCCGCGTCCATCGCCGGTTGTCCCGGCTGACGGCAACCTGAATGTCAGTCTCCTGCGCTCCTCCGCGGAAGGCGCCCAGAAACATGAAGTGGACACGGTCAGCCCACGGGTATTCCGAGTACCCGTTGGTGTAGAAGTCCAAGTCCAGCGGATCGCTGTCGTCAGGCGCTACACACGGTTCCGGTGGCGTCCAAGAGCGGAAGCTGGACGATTC
The DNA here is from genome assembly GCA_016871015.1 of Acidobacteriota bacterium. Classification (GTDB taxonomy): domain Bacteria; phylum Acidobacteriota; class Terriglobia; order Bryobacterales; family Bryobacteraceae; genus SYLY01. The sequence goes on from VFZX01000146.1 coordinate 5,823, forward strand.
GATCCGCCTCACTGCGCGCCCGCGCGCGGCTCTTTCGATCGGGTCAGACGGCACTGCAACCTCGCCATAATCGCTGCCTCCCCGCACATAGGCTACGTATTTGCCGAGGTACGGATCGTAGCCGGCGCCGGTCTGCGCATCCGGATGAATCATGAAGGCCTCCGGATAACGTCTCCAATGGAGGCCATCCGGCGAGTAGGCTCCCATCAGGACGGCAAGCGAGCAGAGCGGCGGACGTTGACCCGGTGAGTCTCCGTAGACCATCTTGTATCGCTCGGCTGGCGGGGCCGTGGGGTCAATAAACACGCACGGCCCATGGGCTCGTTGCCCGCCCCCCGGCCTCTCGCAGTTGAACACGATGTTGTTCTTCTTGGAGCCGTTCCATTCGATGATTCCCAAGTCCGGCGTGCGCCAGGTAACGCCGTCATCGGATTCCGCGTAGGCGACCTTGTCATATTCCTGGGTGACTCCGCCGATCGTCTCGTCCGCCGCCGCATTGTACCAGAGCCGGTATTTGCCGCCGTCCTTCAGGACTCGCGGCCAGTAAAAGCATCCTCGCTCCCAGGGCAAGCGAGGAGAGTAGACCGGCGACGGCGATTTCTCGACCTTGCCGACGCTCCATCGGATGTTCCGCGGATAGTCGAGATCCTCTGGCGTCCCTCGATGCACCAGGGTATAGTCGAACAGCAACTGCCGCCTGGTGCGAACGTTGATTGGCTTCGGCGGGCGCCTCCGTGCGAGCGCCAGGTCCAGGCAGGATTGGGCGGGCGGTGCGGGGGCTGGTGCCACCTGCGCCTTCGACAGGGAGCCTGCGGAAGGCAGCGAGGCGGTCGCGAGGGCGAGGAATCCGCTTCGTGTCATTTCACTCTCCGGTCCCAAAGTGATTCGTTCTCATAACGCGGACCTCCCGAGTTGATCACAGAGAGGGCGCGTCCGTCAACCCAATCGTTGTATACACTTGACTGCGGTATGCCGCCATGAGAACTACGGAAGAGCCGCGATCGCCTCGCGCGCCTGAGCGGACCCTGGATCGAGCGCGAGCACTCGTTCGAACGCGGATCGTGCGTCGGCGAACCTGCGTTCAACTGACAAGGCCACGCCGAGGTTGAAGTGCGCGGAAGCATTGCCGGCGTCCACTGCGATTGCGGCCGAAAGGTGACGGATCACGCAGGCGTGGTCTCGAGCGGCAGCGCATGAATCGGCCGCCCTGTATCGCGCGCCGGCGTTGCCTGGCCGCAGGCGGATCGCCTCCTCCCATTCGGCCAGCGCCTCCCCGGACTGTCCGGAATCCTCCAGCGCCCCCGCCAATTCCATTCGCGCATCCACGAAATCAGGGCGAAGCTTCACGGCGCGGCGAAAGGCGTCCACGGCATCCGCCGTTTGTCCCCGTTTGCGGAATACGCCGCCGAGATTGAAATGAGGATCCGGCATCGTTGGATCCTGGCGCGCCGCTTGGAGGAACAGCGCTTCGGCTTGATCGAGTTCGCCCTTCGATGCGTGGAAAACACCGGTTCGATTAGAGTCCCTGGCGGCGTCGAGCACGCGGCTGGACTCCTGAACTGACTTGATGCGGGCTGTCTCGGCGTCAGCCTCGCGGACCTTTCCGGAACGGCGCAGCAGCCGCGCTAACGCGAACCCGTAGCTGAAGTTCGCGGGCGAGAGCGCGGCGGCTCGCCGGTATGCGCTGACTGCTTCGGTCGGGCGCGACGCACTCTCGAGCCACTTGCCAAGCCGGAAGTGCGCCTCCGCGAGCTTCGGATTCCGCTCGAGCGCCGATCGGTACGCCGCGGCTGCTTCGGCGTGGCGCTCCATTCGTTCGAGAATCCGCCCCCGCCGGAAATGGGCGTCCGCGTTTGCCGCATCGGACCCCAGAGCGCGATCGATTTCGCCCAGCGCTTCCGAATGGCGGCGCAGGGCGGCGAGCGCGATGGCGAAGTTGATGCGCGCTTCCGTGAACCCGGGCCGCTCTTCGAGAGCCTTCCGGCAATGCGCGGCCGAGCCTTCGTGGTCGCCGCTCTGTTCGAGAACGAGGGCGATGGCGTTGTGTGCCTCGGCGTGCGGTCCGGGAGCCGCCAGGATCTTGCGAAACGCCGTCAGCGCCTCCTCCGCGCGTCCCTCCGCGTGCAGCAATGCGCCCAGGTTGAACCACGCGCCGGTGAGCGACGGATCGAGCGCCACCGCGAGTTCGAACTCGCCAAGCGCGCGCCCGGCGGCCCCGCGAGCCGCGTGATCGAGTCCTCGTTGCAGAGCTTCGCGGGCCGCGCTAGCCCCCGCCAATCCCGCCGATATCGCGAGCATGATGACCGCGGCGCGCATGCATAGTATATTTTACTCGTGTGGCTGTTGCCCGGTTTGATCTCGATCGCGGTCCTCGCTCTGCATGCGGCGGGTTCGGAAGAAGCCTACATCCGGCGCGGAATGGAGTTGCGCGACGCTGGCAGCGGCGCCGCCGCCATCGACCAGTTCCGGCGCGCGATCGGCATCAACCCGAAGCTTCCCGCGATACACCGTGAGATCGGGCTGCTGCTTCTCGATCAACGCGACTTCTCCGGCGCCGCGGCCGCTTTCCGGAACGCGTGGTCGCTTGCCCCGGAGGATCTCGATTCCCGCTACAACCACGCACTGGCGGTGGCCAACTCCGGTGACCCGGCGGAATCGCTGAGGCTGCTCGGGCTCCTCGCCGCCCAAAAGCCGGCCTTTGCCCTCGGCTACTTCGGGCTCGGCCATGTCCACGCGATGGAGGGCCGGTTCGGACCAGCCGAGGAGAACTTTCGGGAGGCCCTGCGGCTCGATCCTTCGCTGTTTCGAGCCTGGTTCGAACTCGGCCGGCTGCTCGAGCGCAAAGGCGACGCCACCGGCGCGGTAGGCGCCTACCGGACGGCGGTCTCGAGGAAACCGGACTTCGGAGCCGCCCGCTACCGGCTCGCGATCCTTCTCAAGGCTTCCGGTGATCTCTCCGGCGCAGCCTCGGAGCTAGACCGGGTGAAACAACTGGCGGAGCGGCGTGCGGGCGGTGAACGCGCGGGCAAATCCTATCTCGCCGGCCTCGCCCTGTTCGATGGCGGCCGGTTCGGAGACGCCGTCCGTGAACTCGAGGAAGCACGATCCGCGCGCCCGGACTTCGAAGAGATCGGACCCGCCCTCGCCGCCGCCTACGTGGCGTGGGCTGTCGAGGCCGAGCGCGCCGGTGACGTCGCCGAGGCCGTGCGCCGCTTCACGAAGGCCGTCGCCATCGAGCCCGATCCGGAAACGGAAAACCATACCGGCGTGCTGTTGGCTAAGGCTGGCCGGATTTCGGAGGCGGCCTCGAGGTTTCGTTCCGCTCTGGCGATGCGCCCGGACTACGAGAGCGCGCGTCGAAACCTCGATCGAGCTTTGCTGCTGATGAAGCAAGATGGCGCGCAGCCGCGCCGGTAGTCGCCGATCCAGGGCGGCGGCAGGGATCCAAGCTACCATGGACGTATGCCATTGCGCTGGCTGAACTTGTTCCTCGCGCTCCCGCTCTCCGCGCAATACACCTTCGATCAGGGCCAAGCGTTTCTGAAGACCTACTGCCTGGCCTGCCACCAGCCCAAGTCCCCAGCCGGCGGATTTGCATTGCAGCGCGTATCCGAGGAGGCATCGCTCACCTCGGCGGCGGGCCGGTGGACAGCCTTGGCCGCGCGGGTCCGGAATCGCGAAATGCCTCCTAAAGGGGCTCCGATGCCGCCGCTCGACCAAGCCGAGCAGTTCACGGCGTGGGTGGACGCGAGTCTGCGGCAGAAGGCATGCGCGGATGGCCCGGTGGCGGGTCCGTCGATGGGACGGAGGCTGAACCGGGACGAGTATTCGTTCACGGTGCGCGATCTCCTCGACCTGCATATTGATGTCGCGCGCCTGTTCCCGGTGGATGGCGCGGGAGGCGAGGGGTTCGACAACGCCGCCGAGACGCTGTTCCTCTCGCCGCTGCTGTCGGAGAAGTACATGGACGTCGCGCGGTTCGTGATGGACGCCGCCGCCAAGGAGTACAAGCCTCGCGAGCGGATCCTGGTGGCCCGGCCTGCGAAGGGCGTCACCGAGGTCCAGGCAGCGCGGACGATTCTCGAGAATTTCCTGCCGCGCGCCTTCCGGCGTCCGGTGTCCAAGACCGACGTCGAGCCGTATGTCGAGCTGTTCCAGGCGGCGCGGAAGCATGGGCAGCCGTTCGAACCCGCCGTGTTCTACACCCTGCGCGCGGTGCTCGCGTCCCCGATGTTTGTGTTCCTGTTGGAGCCAGCCAACAACACCGGGGCACCGAGACCGCTCGATCCGTACGCGCTGGCATCGCGGATTTCCTATTTCCTGTGGGGAAGCATGCCGGACGAGCTGCTGATGGATGTCGCCGCGGCGGGGAAACTCAACGACCCCGAAGTGCTGCGCACCCTGATCCCGCGGATGCTGCGCCAGGAGCGGTCGCTCGATTTTGGACAGCGGTTCACCGGCCAGTGGCTCCGGACCCGCGAGCTGACTGGTGACAAAGCGCCGGACGCCAAGCTGTTCCCCCAGTTCGCCGCCGATGAGGAGCTGCGCGGCGACATCCGCAACCAGCCGGGCATGTTCTTCCGGGAAGTGATGGTGCAGAACCAGTCCGTGCTGAGCTTCATCGACTCGACCCACACGATCGCGACCAGCAACATGGAGAAGCACTTCGACCTGAAGCTGCCGCTCCGGCGGAATCAATCGAAGCAGCCCCAATGGGTGGAACTGCCCGCCAACTCGCGCCGCGGCGGACTGCTCGGAATGCCTGCCGTGCTCGCCGTTTCCTCCTATCCTTACCGGACCAGTCCGGTGCTGCGCGGCGCCTGGATTCTCGATTCGATCCTGGGCACGCCGCCTGCACCCCCGCCGGCCAATGTTCCAGAGCTTGAGGAGCATAAGGAAGGCGCACCGCCCAAGTCGATGCGGGAACGGCTGAGCCGGCACCGCGCGGATCCGGTCTGTGCGAGCTGCCATAGCCGGATCGACGGGTTGGGATTCGCGCTTGAAAACTATGACGTGATCGGCCGGTGGCGGACCGAAGAATCGGGCAAGCCGGTGGACACGTCGGGCGAACTTGCCGATGGTACGGCTGTCCAGGGTCCGGATGGACTCCGGCAGGTTCTGATGGCCCGCAAGGATCTGTTCGTCCGCAACCTGACGAACAAACTGCTGGGCTACGCACTTGGCCGCGGGCTCACACTGAAGGACAGTTGCGCGGTGGACCAAATCGTCGATAAAGTAAGGCAGAATGATTATAAGGCGCATGTGCTGCTGGAAGCGATCATCCTGAGCGCCCCATTCCAGATGCAAGCTCCCGCGCCTGTCCCCACACGGAAGGAGCCGGTCAAGAAATGATCTCCCGCAGAACGCTGTTGCGCGGCACCGGTGTGAGCTTGAGTTTGCCGTGGCTCGAAACGCTTGCCGCGGCGCCCAAGCCATCCACTCCGGCGAAGCCGCCGGTCCGGATGGCCGCGCTGTACATGCCTAACGGAGTGAATGTGCCGTCGTGGGTGCCGCAAGGGACGGGCCGGGACTACACGCTGTCGCCGACTCTCGAGCCGCTGCAGGATCTCAAGGAAGACTTGACCGTGCTGAGCAACCTGTGGAATGCGAACTCCAAGGGCGGCGACGGGCACTATGTGAAAGAGACGGCGATCCTCACCTGCCTGACGATCAAGAAGACGCAGGGCGCCGATATGGCGAACGGGATCTCAGTGGATCAGGTGGCCGCCAAGAGCGTGGCGGGGCAAACGCCGCTGCCTTCGCTCGAATTGGGCGTGACGCCGGTGGCGATTGGCGTCGACGCGGTGGTGGGCTATACGCGCGTCTACGGGTCACACATCGCATGGAGCGATCCCACCACGCCGCTTGCGCGGGAGATCAATCCCAAGGCCGTATTCGAGCGCCTGTTCCGAGCCGCGTCCGGAACGGGCGCACGGACGGCCAAGCTCGACGGGATGCTGCTGGACCGGGTGCTGGGCGACGCACGGCGTCTGCGGACGCAGGTGAGCGCAAGCGACAAGATCCGGCTGGATGAGTACCTGTCGGTGATGCGGTCGCTTGAGGAACGTGTGCAGCGGGCGGGCGCGGCGAAGGGGAATCCGTGGAAACCGCGTGTCCCAATGGATCCGAAAGCAGCGCCCGCCGAGGAGCCGCGCGACCACGCCGAGCACGTGAAGTTGATGCTCGACATGATCGCGGTGGCCTTCCAGACCGATACTACCCGCGTGGCGACGATGATGTTCGGCAACGCGGTGAGCAATGTGAGCTTCCGGTTCCTGGAAGGCGTGAGCGCTGGCCACCACGACGTTTCCCACCACCAGAACGACGCCAACAAGCTGCGCGAGTACCAGTTGATCAACAAGTGGCACATCGCTCAGCTCGGCTACCTTCTGCGGAAGCTGCGCTCGATGCGCGAGGGCGAATCGACCGTGCTCGACAACTCGATGGTCCTGTTCTGCTCGGCGCTGAGCGACGGCAACAAGCACGATCCGCACAAGCTGCCGCTGGTGGTTGGCGGACATGGCGGCGGCCGTGTGAATGCGGGCCAGCACCTGACCTATGCCGACGATTCGCCGCTCGCGAACCTGTATGTGTCGATGCTCGATGCGTTCGGCGTGAAGTTGGAGCGGTTCGCCGATAGCACGGGTCCGCTGGCGGGATTTCTGAAGGAGGCCTGAGCGGTGCGTCTGCTGCTCGGATTGGTGGCCGCCGCGGGGGCTTGGTGCGCGGACCTGACCGGGATCTGGACGGCGTCAATTCCGGGACGGAATCCGGGGGACGTGATCGATGTGGCGTTCAAGTTCACGCAGTCGGGCGTTGCGTTGACGGGGAAGATGTACGGCGACTACGGCAGCTTCGCGATCTCAGAGGGCAAGGCCGAGGACGGCAGAGTCAGCTTCATCCTGGTGACCCGTGACCAGGCCGGGAACGAGATCAACATTACGCGGTCCCGGTATGAGGGGAAGCTTGTGGACGGAGCGCTGGAGCTGACCAGGACGCGCGAGAGTTCGACGCGGAGCGGGAGCGGGGCAGGTGTCCAGTTCCGGGGGAATGCAAGCCAGACGTTCCGGTTGACGCGGCTGCTGTGACCTTGAAGCGGATCCCCGTGCGGCTTCTGCCGCTCCTGGTGGGGATTCCGGGAGGCGCTCAACAGGATCCGGTGATCCGCATCACGGTCAACCTCGTTCAGGTGGACGCGGTGGTGACCGACCGCCAGGGCAAGGTGGTCACCGACCTGACGGTGAGAGATCACGAAGTTCTCGTTCGTGCCAACACGGGCAGCGAGGCGATCGGTCCCGTGCGTCCCGGGCAGCCGCCGCCTCTGCGGCCGGAGCAGGTGAGGCGGACCATTGCGATCTTTGTCGACGATCTGGGCCTGAGCTTTTCGAGCACGCATGCAGTGCGCGAGGGGCTCAAGAAGTTCGTCCAGGAGCAGTTGACGCCGCGATGACCCCGGCGGGGGGCAACCTGCTGTTCGCGGCGAGCTCGTTCCGCTTGGGCCAGGCAATGAAACCGGGAACCTACGTACTGGAATTGGAAATTACCGGCCAGGCGCGCAACAAGCCGGAGCGCGTCTCGCAGTGGATCGACTTCCAGGTGTTGCCAGCGGCGGCGCCGGCATCCGCGCCATAATCTACGAATGCATTCCCGCCTTGACCGCTTCGCGCGGATCATGGGACACATTGTTCCGGACGCGGCCACGACGTCGGTAATCCTGGTGTTGATTCTGTTCGCGATGGCGATGATGCTGGGCGATCCATTGGAAAAAGCGATGGAGGCCTATTACAAAGGCCTGTGGATGCTGCTGCCGTTCACGATGCAGATGACGCTGATCATCACGCTGAGCTCGGTGCTCGGCGCGACTCCATTTTTGCGCTGGGCGATCGTGCGGCTGTCACGGATTCCAGGGACCACGGCGCAAGTGGTGATCGTGAGCGTGCTCCTCACCTCGTGCCTGTCGTACCTGTATTGGGGCCTCGGGATGACACTCGCGCCGTTGATCGCAATCCACTTCTCACGCGAGGCGGAGCGGCGCGGGATCCGCGTGGACTTTCTGTATCTGCTCGCGCTGCTGTGGGGCGCGAACTCGGCGTGGCAGTACGGATTTTCGGCGAGCGCTCCGCTGTTGATGGCGACGCCGGGCCATTTCCTCGAAAAACTGACCGGCGTGCTGCCGTTGTCGCAGACGATCTGGTCGCCCGCGGCCATCCTGCAGACACTGTTATTCGGCGCGGCGCTGATGGTGATGGGATGCTGGCTGATGCCGCGGGAGGTGCGTCCGGTGTCTGCGTTCCCGGACGCAATCAAGGCGATCGAGGAGCCGGAGCCCGCGGCGGCGGCGAAGAACTGGTCCGAGCGGATCGAGCGGAACTCATTGGTGGTGATGCTGCTGTGCCTGCTGCTCGGCGGATGGCTGTACCTGCACTTCTTCACCAAGCGGCTGGGGCTGGACATCAACTCGCTCAACACGACGCTGCTGTTCCTGTGTCTGCTGCTCCATGGGAGCATCCACCAGTTCAGCCGGGCGCTGCAGAAGGCGGTGCTATCGGCGTGGCCGGTGATTGTGCTGTATCACTTGTACGCGGGAGTGGCGGGGTTGATTCAGAACACGTCAGTGGGCGAGTTCCTGGCCCAAGCGGTGGCAGCGGTGTCGACGCCCTACACTTTCCCTACGCTCGCGGCGCTCACCGGAGCGTTGGTGTCGATCTTCGTCCCTTCGAGCGGCGGGCAGTGGGCGATCCAGGGCTACGTGACTTCGAAAGCGGCGGCGGCGGTGGGCGTGTCGGTGACACGCGGGATGCTGGCGCTGGGGGTTGGGGATCATGTGGGGAACCTGACGTCGCCGTTCTGGTACGCGGTAGTGGGCGGGATCGCGCGGGTGAACTTCCGTGAGTTCATCGGCTACGGCCTGGTGCTGGCGGTGGTCTGGTTCGTGTTGGGCATCGTGGTGTTCACGTTCGCGCCGTGTTAGCGCGTTTCGTCACGGTCGCGGTCCAACGCGGGTCTCGATCCTCAGCGGGAGGTGTCATGGTGCCGGAAGCAATGAGCCTTTCGCACCCGTTTCGTTAGGTACTCGGTTGATTTTGTTCGGCCCGGAGCTGCCTACTGCTCGGGCAGGTAGGAATAAGAGATCGGCGTCCCGGAGGAGGAACCGGATTTTCTTCACTTCATTCCGCCTGGCACCGGGAAAGCGCGCCGTCTTCCAGCGCAGAACATGCACCGTCTCATCCCCGGTGAACGGCTCGGACTGATCCGCTTCGAAGCCCGGAATGACGTTGCCTCTGAGGTCCACGACTTCCGCCCGCACGGACCCGCCGGGCCGCACCGCGGCGTTGATCCGGATTCGCGGCTCAGGCACGGTCTCGCGCCGGGTGAGCAGCCATCCACCGGCCGCGGAGGCGCGCATGGAGGCAAAGCCGTCCTGGCGCAGGATGGCGAGTCCGATCGCACCGTTCAGCGACTTCTCGCTGTGCGGTGTGTCGAATCCGCCGTAGTAGAGGTAGAGCTTTCCGTTTCGCTCGACGGGCGCGCGGGCTGTGTAGATCATCTTCGAGTCCCAGGATCCGGCGGGGCCTGTCGCGAGGAACGGGGCGCGGGCCGGGGGCCGGGTCCAATGGAGCAGGTCCCAACTCCAGGCCAGTTGCGCGTCAACCGTGCGGGGACTCATTGCTTCCGCCTCTTCGCGTGACATGAGCATTTCCGGCGGATAGTGGACGCGGGCATGGTAGATCCACGGGAGTCCGATATAGAGGCCCTCGTAGGGGAACACGGGCATGCCGTAGACCTGGGTGTCAGGAGGGTCGAGGTCGTCGGCGGTGAAGATGGGCACGGCGGAAGGCTTGGTCCAAGCGCGGCCGTCCCCGGACCATGCGACACCCACTGACCGGCCGCGGCGCGTGCTGCCCTTCCAGGTGGCGGTGAACCGGTGCTGGTACGGATCCCAGAAGAAGTTGACCACATCGCTTGATTCGAACAGTCCATGGCGCGCGGTTTCGGGGTCGAAGATCCAGCGCAGGCCATCAACTGAGGTGGCGCGGCGGACCTTGTCGTAGTCGGCACCGTAGCAGAACATCAGGTATCCGGCGCCGGGACGCGGGATCACCGACGGGTTGTGACACTGCCCGCGTTCCTTGCGCGGCGGGTTTTCGCCGGATTCCTGCGTGACAGTGACCACCAGGTTGTTGGCAGTGGATCCGTTAAAGGGGATGATGCCGAACTCGGGCTTGGTCCAATGAATGCCGTCATCGGACTCGGCATAGAGATTCTTGTAGCCTTGTTGCACAATGTGGTACCACATGCGGAACAGGCCATCCTCGTGGAGGACTGTGCCGTAGAGGTACGGACCCGAGCTGCCGCGCTCCCAGTCCGTGGTGCTCTTGAGAAGCGGATTGCGGGCGTGCTTGGCGGGGGAATGGAAAACGCGCTCGACACCGGAGCTCGCCTCGACGGTTAGGGCGTCGAGGAACAGACGGCGGTGCTCAGCCGCACAAGCGGGGAGCACGGCGAGCGCCAGGATCCAGCGCATGGAGAGTATTATGACATCGTGCTCTGGAATATCTCGTCCGCGGCGAAGCGGGCGTGGTACTCGGGCAGCTCGAACGAGATGTCCGGTACACCCAACTGTTCGTATCCGGCAACTTGGCCATCCCGGCCGCGCGATGACCTCGCCGTCGACGTAGTCCTACCGGAAGATCCCGGCGGCCGTGATGCGATAGCCGAACTCAGCGGAATACCGATTTGATCGTACTCAGCCAGTTTGGCGGTAAGAACGCTATGTGCCTCGTCCGGCGACACGACCTCAACTGCCACCAGAGGCGCTTCTTCGGGCACAGGATCGCTCGGATCGTGGCGGAAGACGGCAACGTCGACAACGCGGTGGTGTCCTGAGAGTGTGCGGATCCGGATCTCTGCGATCAGGAACAGAACGCCCCGATCCAGGTACGGACCGAACGACAGCACAAGCAAGGTCTGGACTTTGGAATGTCTGGTGTTGGGCGACTGCCGCTCGATGACCTCGCTGGGCAGGATCGATGATCCACGTGTTGGGCACGCCGGCCTCTTCGTACCGCCGCCCGGTCTGTGGTAGATTCTGGATTCATGTTGACCCGGCGCACTCTCCTGGCATCCCTCAAAGCGGCTGGATTCGCCCCCGCGCAGACCCGCAAGCCCAACCTGATCGTTTTTCTCGCCGACGATCTTGGCTACGGCGACATCGGCTGTTACGGCTCGCCCGACGTGCCTACTCCCAACCTCGACGCACTCGCCAAGGCCGGTGTGCGCTTCACCGACGCCTACGTGTCCTGCGCGGTGTGCAGTCCTTCACGGGTCGCTCTGTTGACTGGGCAGTATCAACACCGGCATGGCCACGAATTCAATTCCGGATCTCCGGAGCGGGAGGCGGAGGTGAACTTCGGCGTGCCGCGGTCGGCGACGCTGCTGCCCGCGCATTTGAAGTCCGCGGGCTACACCAGCGGGATCTTCGGCAAGTGGCACCTGGGAGTCCGGCCGGGCTACCATCCGCTGGAGCGCGGGTTCGATGAGTTCTATGGGTTCCTGGTGGGTGGCAATTCCTACGTCACCAAGCGCACACCGGGCGGAAGCACGGTGGACGCGGGCGAGGGGCCGTCCGCCGCGCCCGAGGATCGCGCCCAGCCCATCTACCGCGGCCACGAGAAGATCCGCGAGGACCGCTACTTCACCGACGCTCTCGGCGAAGAGGCGGCGGCGTTTGTCGAGCGCAACCAGAACCGTCCGTTCTTCCTCTACCTGCCGTTCAACGCGATCCACACGCCGCTGCACGCCACCAACAAGTATCTCGACCGGTTCGCGCACATCAAGAACGTCCGGCACCGCTATCTGGCCGCGATGACCGTGAGCATGGACGAAGCCATTGGACGCGTGCTCAAGAAGGTGAAGGATGCAGGACTCGAACGCGACACGATGGTGGTGTTCCTGAGCGACAACGGCTGCCCCACTATCACGGGCGCGGGAAGCAACGGTCCGTTGAACGGCCAGAAAGTGACGTACTACGAAGGCGGGATCCGCGTGCCGATGATCATGCGTTGGGAAGGGCGGCTGCCAGCGGGAAGTGTCTACCGCAACCCGGTCGTGAGCCGCGACGTCGCGCCGACGTTCCTCGCCGCCGCCGGAGTCCGTGTGCAGACGCAGTTCGACGGCGTGGACCTCGCTCCGTTCGTCACCGGCGCGAACAAAGGGATCCCGCACGATGCGCTGTTCTGGCGCGGCGGAAAGGCACGGGCGGTCCGTAAAGGGAGCTGGAAGCTGATCGAATTCGGCGAATCCTACACGCGGCTATACGATTTGTCGAAGGACCTCGGCGAGAAGAACGACTTGGCGGCGAAGCTTCCGGACAAGGTCCGGGAGTTGCGTGCGGCCTGGCAGGCCTGGAGCGCGCAGATGAAACCGGCCGCCTGGCCTCCGCGGTACCGTGAGCTGGTGGTGAACGGCGAGAAGCTGACCTGGGAGCTTTGATGGGGCTCGACGTCATCACGTCCGTCGTGATCGCACGCCGACGTGAGGTTGTGGCGAGGTTCGCGGGGGATCCGGCCGCATCGCGTTTGTTGCCCACTTCCTCGGACGGCGCATGGAGTACACCTACGAAGTGACTGAGTTCGCCCCGGGTGAGAGGTTGACCATGCGGACCAGTGAGGGGCCGTTTCCGATGAGAAGGGTGCTGGAGCCGGCCCCCCTTTAGGTGTTACCCTGGACCAGAT
>VFZX01000147.1 GCA_016871015.1 Acidobacteriota bacterium
TGCTGCATCCGCAGTTCGATCAACTCCTCACGCGTGCCCTCCTCCATGGCGGCCGGACTGTGGTGGGGGGCACGGCTCCGCTCTTGCAGGCCATCCCAGCCCTCCACACGGAACCGGTCCACCAGCGTATACCCGGTCTGCCTCGATATCCCGTGTTTCCGGCACAATTCTGAAAATGACAGGTCGTTTGCCTGCCAATCTTCGATAAACTCGACCTTGCTGTCCATGCGGCTCACCTCTCGCCAGGGCATCCCCCAGCTTAACCGCTGTCCCCCGGTTACCCTTCGTTTGTGTCAACCGCCCACCGGCACACTTGTCAAGGATGTCTCCGGTTCGCACAAGCTCAGTTCGCAATCCAATGATTCGCAAGGGCTCAAATCGGGCGAAAGGGTATGGGCGAAACGCCGGGCTCCGCTTCTGGCCGTCCAGGCTCATTCTTCGATGAGAATATGCTCACGATGGCTTTTGGCCGACCGAGCGTCTTGCCCTGAGACTTAGCCCTGGCAAGGCCGCTGCGCACACGGCTTGATAGCCGTTCGGCTTCGAACTTGGCGACCGTCGCCAGAATGCCGATCACGGCGTCGCTGAATGCGCCCAGGCTGTCGATCCACTGTTCCTGGAGGCTCCGGTATTTCACGCCGTACTGCGAAAGCTGGTTGAGGAGGAGCAGCGTCGGCAGGACGCCTTGTCTGCTCAAGCGGTCCAGCGACCAGAAGAGCAGGACATCGAACTTCCGCTTCCGCCCCGCCTCCATCGCCGCCTGCAACTGTGGCCGGTCGGCCTTGCGGCCCGATACCTGATCGTGAAATTCGCCTACGACCGTCCAGCCCATTCGCTCGGCGTAGGCTTGAAGCTCTCGGGTCTGGTTGCTGAGTTCTTGGCGACCGTCGTCGGTGCCGGAGCAAAACAACAATCCTCGCTGGGTTAACGTGACAGCCACCCTGACAGCCAACAGGGATGACGCTGGTACTCCGGCGTGTCCCTGGTGGACAGGGGAGTTGCCGAAACGCTCTGAGAAATCACAGTGTGCATTGCCATAGACGGCGCTCGGTGGGATTCGTAATCAGCAGGTCGCCGGTTCAATCCCGGCGGGTGGCTCCAGAATAGATCAATGGTTTACAGGCCCGCCACCGGCGGGCTTCGGTGTTCTTGTCAGCAGCCTTGTCAACGATTGTGCCGGACCCAGGCTCAAGCCGCTGCTGAAATTGAGCTCCGAATGATTATGAGCGCGGATTGGAACGCGGAGAGCCATGCGCCGGCATCGGATTCCACTTCAAGGCGAAGGGAATCTCCTTCAGTGTTCCAAAGAACCTTTGGGATATCACAAGTACAGGGAGACCCAGTAGCCATTGCGTTATCATCGTGTACACAATCGAGGTGGCAGCCATGCAGACGACCAAAGTCGGAATTCGGGAATTTCGGGAGAACTTTGCGGACTATCTGGAGTCGAGAACGCCGGTAGCAATTACGCGGCATGGCTCTACCATTGGCATCTACGTCCCCACCAAGCCCAAGCCAAGCCAGGCGGACCTGGAAGCCCTGCGTGTGGCCGGTGAACGGATGCAGGAGTTGATTGCGGCGGCGGGAGCCAGCGAGGCCGACTTGAAGAAGGCCCGTCGCGAACGACGGACTCGGAAGGGCTAGCACTGCTAGCGTGAACGGTCGTCAATGCTGCTCCGATTCCGCAACTCGACCGCCTGTGGTACACAATGGGAAGGCTACCGTGGACCATGAGTGTTGCCGCCTTGCCGGCTTTCTGTCCGGAATTGTTCGAGGGTTGATCTTCGCCTTCGGATTTCCCGCGGTGCTTCTGGCGCAGCCGACCGGCCTGTTGCCCGGCACCACGCCGTGGGACTTTCCGCCGGACATCGCCGCCGAACAGTACACCGAACTGCGCCGCTACTTCGAAGCCGGCATCACGAAAGCCGCCGGCCGGCGGCGGATTGCGAAATACGATCCGTCCGCCGTCCGCGAGGATCTGCGGCGGACGATCGGCGCAGTGGACAAGTTCCTTCCTCAACAGGCTGTCGTCAAGGAGATCGGCGCCACGGCCGCGTTCACCTTCTCGCTCGTGGAGTGGCCTCTGTTGCGCCTTGGGAACACCGGTTCCACTTCCGGATCATCCGGTGCGATGGTGAAGCAATACGGAATCCTGCTCGAAACGAAACGGTCCGGCAAACACCCGGCGGTGGTCGCCATTCCCGACGCCAGCCTGTCGCCGGCCGACATCGCCGGGCTTACCACGCGACTGCCACAGCGCGAGCAGTTCGCGCGAAGTCTGGCGGTCCACGGGTACGTCGTGCTGGTTCCGTTCTTCACGCAGCGGCGGGCTTTCAGTCAGCCGTGGCTCGAGGATCGGGCCTGGCTTGTCCGCCTTGGCTATCAGGTGGGACGGCACCTGATCGGCAGTGAGGTGCAACAGGTCTCGTCGGCAGTGGACTTTCTGGAGAAACGCCAACGCGTCGATCCCGAACGGATCGGCGTGGTTGGATCCGGGCAGGGCGGTCTCACCGCGCTTTATTCCGCAGCTCTCGACACGCGGATCAAAGCGGCTCTCGTGGCCAACTACTTCGACCGCCGCGAGCGGGCGGCATTCGACGAATCAGAAGACCGCATGCTCTGGAAACACCTCGAGCGTTCTGGCGACGCCGAGGTGGCCGCGGCCATCGCTCCTCGTGCGCTCGTGATCGATCGCGGTGGTCCGGAGGTGCTGAGCGAGTTCGAACGCGCGCGGACGTTGTTCGATCAGGCGGGCGCCGTGCAAGCGATTCGCTGCATCGGCGAGGCCGATCAAGTGCACGGGCCGGCGACGGCCGCCATCGAACGTTTCGACGAGGTCCTGCATCCCGATGTCGAGTGGATCATCTCCGCGCCCCAGACGCCCCACGATCCGGAGCCGTTCTACGCCATCGCCAACGCACAGTTCTCGCAGTGGCAGGCGCGCTACCGCAATATCGCGATCGAGGCGTACGCGGAGCGGGACAGAAAGTGGCAGCCCGATACGAGTTCGCTAGCGAACTACCGGAAATGGAGTCAGTCCGCGCGCGAGCGCTATCTCGACCTGATCGGACGATTTCCCGCGCCCGCCGGCGCGCTCGAGCCGCGAAGCGTCAAACTCTATGACGAGCCGGGATTCACCGGGCATCGGCTCTCGGTGCGCGTCTACGACGGCGTACACGCTTACGGAATCCTGCTCGTGCCGAAGGGCATCCGGCCTGGCGAGCGACGGCCGGCCGTGTTCGTCCAGCACGGTTTCGGCGGCAAGCCCGAAGATATTCTCGGTGTTGTCGACAACTCGCGTGCGGACCCGGTGTACGCGAAACTCGGCAGGCGGCTGGTGCAGCGCGGCTATGTGGTGTTCGCGCCGATGATTTCCGTCCAGAATTCCCCGGACCGGAACGCGATCGTTCGCCGCTCGCACCTTCTGGGTCAGACTCCCGTTGGGATCGAAATCCAAAAGACCGGGCGTGTTCTCGACTACCTCGAGACCCTGCCCTTCGTCGACAAGGACCGGTTCGCTTTCTACGGCCTGTCCTACGGCGGGTTCACGGCGCTTTGGACAAGCCCTGCCGAGCCGCGTTTCAAGGCGGTCGTGTGCAGCGGCCACTTCAATGACTGGAACCTCAAAACCACGGACCTCACGGAGGGCACGTCGTTCGTGTTCTACAAGGACACACTCGACATGTTCAACTTCGATCTGCTGCACAATTTCAACCACTCGGATCTGGCATGGTTGACCGCGCCGCGTGCGTTCATGATCGAGATCGGCGCCACCGATGGGGTCGAGATGGAGCCGCGCCGTTTCGTCGATGCCGAGATGGAGCGGGTCACGGCGCTCTACCGAAAACTCGGAATTCCGGGGAGGGGGCGCATCGCGCGTTTCAATGGTCCGCACCGGATCGACGGGGCGGAAGCGATTCCATTCTTGGACGAGATGCTCGGGTGGACGCCGCCGCGCCGAAATTTTCCGCGGTAAATGTTTGCATTCGCAGGCAACGCCAAGCTATTGACCGTACCGCCTGGGTCGCCGGCCCGGCGTATTGCCCATTCCGCCCGCCAGTGCTGAGCTGAGTTCGAGGAAACGGTTCCGGTGCGTTGCCGCGCGTGTCTGGTCTCCCTCGGCGGCATGGATGATCGAAAGCAGCCAATGCAGGGTGGGATCGCGCTGAGCTTCGATCGGCGCCAGGATGTCACGGGCCGCGGCGAACTGTTTCAGCGCCAAGTAGGCCTTGGCAGCTTCGATCCGCGCCAGGGCATTTCCCGGTTGCGCGGCCAGCACTGCGCGGAAGTTTGCGATCGCCTCGGCGGGACGGCCTTCGCGCGCCTGCATCCTGCCCAGCGCCACCATGGCCTCGGGATGCCGGGCATCGATCGCCAGAGCGGCCGTCAGGGTGTCTCGGGCCTCGTCGAATCGCCCCGCGGTTTCGAGCTCCACGGCGAGCCGGAACTGCGCGTCCGCCGACGTCTTGAACCTCCCGGCAGTCTCCGAAGCAAGGCGCAGCGCATGCTCGAAGTCGAACGAGTCGTGCAGCGCTTGTATCAGAAGCAGTGATACGGGGAGTTGACCCGGATCAATGGCGCGCGCCTGTTCCAGGACCTCAACGGCATCGAGACTGTAGCCTTCGCCTGCGTACAGCGCACCCAACAAGGCAAGCAGGCGGGGATGGCGCGGATTGATTTCAGCCGCGCTGCGCAGACACCGGATCGCGTCCGCCTTGCGACCGGCTTCGTTGAGCGTTACCCCCAGAAGGTAGTTCGGTTCGAAGGCGCGGGGACGAAGCGAAGCAGCCGTCTCGAGAGGCGCAATGGCGGTGGCGAAGTTGCGCATCTGGAATCGAGTAAGGCCCAGGTTGAAGTGCGCCTCAAAGGCGCCGGGGTTCAGCCGTGACGCACGCTGGAAGGCTTCCTCGGCAAGCAGGAACTCCTTGCTTGTGCCGAGGAGCCGCCCGAGCGCCAGCAGCGCGGAGGCCGTCGCGTTCGGGTCCGCGGCAAGCTGCCTGGCCGCTTCACGTCCTTGCTCCATCTCGCCTCGGTTGAACATTCGCTCCAACTCAGCCAGGCCGGGCGTCACCGACTGGGCGAGCGCGAACAGTGCGTGGACAACAACGATCATCGGCCTGTCCCCGGCTCTTCCATCCGGATCACTTGGTCCGGATGAACCGAGGCCGCTGTTTGAACACGCCCGGCCGGCCAGCGGACCTCGACTGCTGCAGGCTCTCCGCTCGTTCCCAGGCCGAAGTGAAGGCGGGGATCGCTACTGCTCAAGTAGCTGTCGCCGGCAAGCCGGACCGCCGTCGAGCGCCCAGAAGCACGGTGGACCGTGACCACTGCGCCCACACCGTCGCGATTGCTGATCGATCCGGTCAATGCCACTTCCAGCCAGTGAGTATCCGGCGAACGATCGTTTCGGAGCAGCCTTGGCGGACCGTCCTGATTGTTGATGAGCAAGTCGAGGTCGCCGTCGTTGTCGAAGTCGCCGGTGGCCAAGCCGCGCGCGTTCATCGGGACCCGCAGCACATTGTCGGCCGAGCCGATCTCCCCAAATCGCCCTCCGCCGAGTGCGCGATGGAGCAACAATCGCTGCCCGTACGAACTACCACCTCGGAAACGGTCGGCCTCCGGATAGACGTGGCCATTCGCGACCACAATGTCCAGGCGGCCATCGAGATCGTAGTCGAACAGCTTGACGCCCCAGCCGAGCAAGAGCCACGACGGAGGCCCGAACTTTGAAGTCCACGAAGCGTCTTCGAACAAGCCCTGGCCGAGGTTCCGGTACAGCGTGTTGGTGTCCTCTGAGAAGTTGGTCAACGCGAGATCAGGCAGACCGTCGCCATCGTAGTCCGCGAAATCAGCACCCATCGACGCCTGCGCACGGCCATCCATATTGACCGCTACTCCAGCGCCGATCCCCACTTCGCGAAACCGCAGGTGGCCTTCGTTGCGAAACAGGTAATTCGGAGTACTGTCGTTGGCGACAAAGATGTCCGGGCGACCGTCGCCATCGAAGTCGGCGATCAACGGTTGCAGGCCGAACATGGCAGGCGACTCCGCGGCGATTCCGCTTTCTCGAGACACGTCGCGGAATGCGGTTCCCTGGTTGTGAAACAAAGCATCCGCGGCTGGCTTCATCCCACGAGGTCCGCAAAACACGGCCGCGTCTTTATATATGCACGCGGCGCTGCTGCCTCGCGAGGGAAGCGCGGCTGGATTGACGTCGACATAGCCTGCGACATACAGATCGAGCTTTCCGTCCAGGTCGATGTCGCCGAACGCCGCACCAGCCGACCAGACTCCCTGGCGTGCGACTCCGGCGGCCACCGCCCGCTCCGTGAATGCGCCGTTGCCTTCGTTGTGAAAAAGATAGCTTCGCGTGAGACCCGTGACGACGAAGTCCGGCCAGCCGTCATTGTCATAATCGGCAACGGCGACGCCCATTCCCCAGCCCCGCGCAACCAGACCCGCCTTGACGGTGACATCTTCGAACGCGCCGCCTCCCCGGTTCCGGTACAGCGCAATCACCGGGTCGCCGCCCTGTTTCAGCCGGGTGAGCGTCGAACCCCGCACCAGCAGGGCGTCGAGCCGGCCGTCGCGATCGTAGTCGATCCACGCGCACCCTCCTCCAATCGACTCGACAATGTAGTCCTTGGCTGGCGAGCCTTGTGGATTCCGAAAAGCGGCAAGGCCGGCAACCTTGGTCACGTCGGTCCATCCGGCCGAGGCGAGGATCCGCCCCGCCAGTACCAGCGTGAGCAGGCGGCTCAAAACAGATACTTGAGGCCGAACTGAATCTCGCGACTGGCGCCCGCGCCGCCGATGGTGCCGTAAGCCGGCGACGTAACCAGGCCCACCGGCAATCCGAAGTTCACGTGGTTCCATGTGTTGAAGAACTCCGACCGAAACTGGACCCGATGGTTCTCCGAGATACGGAAGTTCTTCAGAATCCCAAGGTCGAAATTCTTCAACGCGGGACCTTCGACAATATTCCTGCCCGCGGTTCCGTAGCGGAAGCCGACGGGAGCGGCGAACGCCGCCGTGTCGAACCACCGGAGTCGCGTTCGTTGACTGGGAGCAATGTTGCCGGCGCCCAGCCGGTCGGCGCGAACGACGCCCGATTCGATGCCGATCGTGTTCGGTGCGGTGGGTGAGAAGTAGAAGCCGCTTTGCAGCGTATAGATGCCGGTGAGCGACCAGCCGCCCAGCGCAAGGTCGACGGCTCGGGAGGCCGATGTCAGGTACTTCTTGCCCTTACCGAACGGGAACTCGTATACGGTACTTCCGACAAAGCGGCGCGCGACGTGGAATCCGGAATGCGCCTTGTTCGAGCGGATGTTGTGGGCATTCTGGAAGTCGGACAGTTGCGATGAAGTGTTGTCGAGCGACTTCGATTGCGTGAAATGAGTGAGGAAGGTCAGCCCGTTGGAGAACTCCTTTCGAACTTTGCCCGTGAAGGCGTGATAAGTGGCCGTCGATCCGTTGTTCGCCGAAACGTAAACACGTTCGTTGGGAATCGGGCGGCGGGGAGGAAGCGGTCCGGGACCCGGATTGGCGGCGTTGAGGCCGGCATTGTTGTCGAGGTGAACGGCGAGGCTTCCGGCGTACGCCAGCTCGACCATCACCGAGTTCACGACTTCCCGCTGCACATTGATGTTCCACTGCTGGATCATGCCGTCGAGGAAATTGAGGTCGTGGGAGAAGCCGGAGAATGCACTGGAGAGGGCGCTCGGGATAAAGGAGTTGCTCAGATCGAATGTCGGATTCGGGACCGTGTTGGTGACCGTCTGCCGATCGATTTGCGGAGCGTTGAACGCCAGGGTCTGTTTGGTGTTGTAGGGCACGTAGGCGAAGAAGACGCCGTATCCCGCCCGCAGGACCGTCCGTTCCGATCCACCCGGCCGGTACGCCAGACCGATGCGCGGGCCGAAGTTGCGCCTGGTGGGAATGCAAAGGCAGCGGCCGAATTCGGAGTCGGGCGCTTCGATTCTCACGATTCTGCCGTCGCGCGGGATGAAGTTCGCCTGCCGGTCGCGAACCTCGACCACTGGGCCGTTGTACTCGTACCGCATGCCTAGATTGACGGTGAGGTTTCGCGAGGCCTTCCAGTCGTCCTGGGCAAAGAAGTAATAGTGACTTCCGCGGTGGAGACTTTCGAAGATGTTCGATGCCGGCAGAAGGATCTCGCGAATCGCCGAACTCGGCAAGCCGATCAGGAAGTCGGCGAAGCCGTCGCTGGTGTAAGCGCCTCCGAACGAGTAGTTGCCGCGGATCTGCGGGTTGAAGCGCTGGTCCTCGTGCTCGCGGGTGATATCGAAGCCGAATCGTAGCGTGTGCGCACCACGGATCCAGTTCACGGTGTCGGCGATCTGGAAGTGCCGAGTCTTGAACAGTTGGGGCGGGCCGGAAGCCGCGCCCAAGGCCCCGTAACCAGACAGTCCGAACGTCGGGATTCCGGCGCTGACGCCTCGAGCCTGAGGCTGGTTGGCGTTTGCCGGAAATCCGAGATCCGCGTTGGTGATGGTCTTGGGTGAGCGGTTCTCGATGTCCTGACTGACGAAGTTGAACCCGGCCTTGAAATCGTTCAACAGGTTGTTCCGGAAGATGTGGGTCCAACTCGCGCTGTAGGCCTGCGTAGTGACATCCTGCTTGGAATCGGTGATCTGCGTGAACCGCGGCGAGGCGATGTTGAGCCGCGTCCAATAGAAGCTTCCCCAGATCTTGTCGTTTGACGAGAAGCTGTGGTCGACGCGCGTGCTCAGTTGATTGAGGTCATTGCGATTGCTGGGCGCCAGAACATAGTTGTTGCGGACGCCCGCTACGTTGGGCAGCGGATAGTCGGCCAACCGCATCACATTCCGGGCGATCGTATTGATACGTGCGGCAGGGATCACCGCGTTGGCGAACGGCGTTCCGGTCACCGGATCGCGAATGGCGCGGCCCAACTCGGTGAGGTCGCCGTCGCGCATTCTCGCCGTAGGCACGGTGGTGGTGGACGGATTGCCGCGGCGGATGCGCGCGCCTTCGAAGTTCGCGAAGAAGAAGGTCCGGTTCTTGCCTGAGTAGCCGGGGAGTTGCACCGGTCCGCCGAGCGAAGCGCCGAACTGATTCAGCTTGAGCGGCCGCTTCTTCTGGCCCGCGAGGTTGATGAAGAAGTTGTTCGCGTCCAGATGGTCGTTGCGCAGGAACTCGTACGCGGAACCGTGAAACTGGTTGGTTCCCGCTTTGGAGGTGAGCACGACCTGTCCCGCGCGGCCGCCCAGTTCCGCGCTGTAGCTGTTCTGCAGAATCTTGAATTCCTGCACCGAATCGATGGGCGGATAGGCGAATGTGCCGCCGGTGAACTCGTTGGTGACGTTCATGCCGTTGAAGGTGAACTGGTTCCCTTCCGGCCGCGACCCGGAGATGCTGAAGAAGCCGGTGGCGCCGACGGAATTTTCCTGCGTGCGGGTGCCGATTCCGCCGCCGCCCGCAACCACCTGCGGCGAGAGCAAGGCGAGTTGCGCATAGCTGCGGCCGTTCAAGGGGAGCTCGACGATCTGTTTGTTCTGGACCACTTCGCCGAGCGTGGCGTGGGTGCTTTCAATGACGGGGGCCGCCGCCGTCACCGATACAGCCTCGCTCAGCTGCCCGACGACCAGATCGATATCGACCACTGCGGTTCGCCCGATCACGAGAGTCACTCCGGAGCGAACCGTGGGACGAAAGCCCGAAGCGGTAGCCTTCACTTCGTAGTTGCCGATGGCCAGCGAGAGGAAGACGTAGCGTCCCGTGTTGTCGGTAACGCCGCTCCGCACAATGCCTGTTCCCGTGTTCTTGACTTCAATTTGGGCGTTCGGAACCGCACCGGCCGACGGGTCCCTGACGACCCCCTCGATGCTGCCGGTTCCCAGCGACACCTGCGCCATGGCGGCCGGCGTCGCGAACGAAACGATGTATACAACAAATCGGGTTAGTGCTGTTTGCATTGACGGGTCACCCAGTTCGGTACTACGGTTATCACAACCGCTCCACGGTGTCAATGGAGGGAGGCTGAATCAATCCGCGGCGGCACCCGCGCTCCCTCCGTGGGGGCACCTCCGTGGGGGCGATTGCTGAGTGTCTCGGGCTCACGATATAATTTGGCCAGCAATGCGTCCCGCCGGGCTGGCCCTCTTATCCGTCCTCTGTGGACAAGCGGCCGCGCTGAAGCCGTCGCTGCCCGTGGTCGACCAAGTGTTTCCGCACAGCGCCACCATTGGAGAGACGGTGCAGGTAACGGTGGAGGGCAATTTCCTGGATGGTGCTCGCGCCTTGCAACTCGATCCCGGATCTCTGCGCGGCGAGGTCCTCGAGTCGGGCTTCCTGCGAGTCAAGCTGCGGCTCACGAGCGAGGCAGCCGCGCGACCCGGGCTTCACGCGATCCGGCTGCTTACGCGCCGAGGCATCACCAATGCCTTTCACTTCCGCCTCACTCGCTGGCGAAGCGTCCCGGAATCCGAGCCGAACGATCGCCGTGAGCAGGCCACTCAGGTCGCCGCGCCCATCTCTGTGAACGCCGTTATCGACAACTACAATGACACGGACTTCTACCGATTCCGCGCCCGCGCCGGCGAGACCCTCGCGTTCAATCTCCTTGCGGGCCGCAATGGCTATGCCACGGGACACGAAATCGGCCACTTTTCGCTGGTCTTGATGGATGCCGCGGATAAGCCTCTCCACACGCAGCTTTCGCGCTTCCTGATGGACCCCTACTTCCAGTGGAAGTTCAGCGCGGAAGGAGACTACTATCTCGCGGTCAACCACAGCCGCATGGCGGTCACCTGTCTCGAGAACGAGTGCGAAAACCGCCGCACCTTCGCGGCCTATCAGCTCGCCATCGGAACGAGTCCGGTTCTATGGTCCATCTGGCCGCCGGTCGTGAAGTCCGGCAGCACCACCGAGATCGGCATCAAAGCCGACTTCCTCAATTCGCCTCTTTCCGTTTCCGGAGACGGTGTGACCCTTTCGGCCGTTGCACCGGGCCGGTACCGGCTCGAGGTCGCCAAGGATGCGGCGCGCGGAATGCGGTTGATTCGCGCTGACGATTCATCGGGGCTGCTGTTTCCCCTGGCGTTGGAAATCACCGCCGAAGATGTTCAGGTCGAGAAGGAACCCAATGACACGCGCGACCAGAGCCCGTTGATCAAACCGCCTTCCCTGATCCTCGGGCGGATGAACAAGGGCCGCGACATCGATTCGTTCCATTTCACGCCGACGGGCGCCGAGGCTCTTTCGTTGCGGCTCACTTCGCGGATTCTCGGTTCCGACCTCAACGATCCCAACCTCCACATCCTGTGCAAAGAAGGCGATATGGCCGCCTCGAACGATGAGGATTCCAGTTTGCGCAATCCCCGCAGCCGCGATCCGTTTCTCGAATTCAAGGGCGCCGGCTCGCCGTGCCCGACGCCCGAGGAGGGCTACTACGCGCAGGTTCGCGACCTCTCGATGCAACCCGGAGAGTCGCCGTTTTACCTGCTCAGCATCGCGCGTCAGGCCCCCGGATTCGACATCGCGATCCGGCCGGAGCGGATCCTGCTACAGCGGGGGATGACGAACGATATCGCTGTGACGGCGCGCCGCTACGGCGGATTCAACGATGAAATCCAGGTCGCGGTCGAGAACCTGCCTCCTGGAGTGGAAGCCGCTCCGCTTGCGATCCGGTCCGGGCAGACCACTGGCGTTCTGAAACTTACGGCGGCATCCGACGCCGCCGGCAACTCGTGGCCGATCCGAGTCACCGGCGCCGCCACGATCGGGGGCGCCAAAGAGACCCGGGCCACGGTTCAACCGCAGCCGATGCTCGGCGACGGTCCCGGGTTCGTGCAGGTCGCGGAGCAGCCCCTGTACCTCAGTGTGGGTCCGGCCACCCGGTTTGCGGTCGAGCGCGTTCCTCCCGCGGGCGCCGGGTTTGTCACGGATCGTCACAAGATCCTGCCGGGCGCTTCGCTCAAGGTGGTCGCCAGGCTGGAGCGGTCGAAGGGATTTACCTCGGAGATCGAATGGTCGGTGGAAGGGCTGCCCGGGGAGATTACCGTGGAACGTATTCACACCGTCGGGGACAGCACCGAGCTTGACTTCCGGGCCGCCAGCACGATTGCGGCCGGTGAGCATAGGATTACATTGATAGCCTCCGCGGACGGCCTTCGCGAGGCGTTGAAAGGGTTCTTTTTGCGGGTGGAGAAGTAAGAAAATGATGAGGCTGACGATTGCGCTGGCTGCGTTGTCACTTCGCGCGGCGGAAATCGATCGGATAACCGTTGAGCCGCGCGCGGCCGCCGTTCAGGGTCCGGGGGAAAGCCACCAGTTCCTGGTAACAGCACACTACGCGGAAGGCGGGGTGCGCGATGTGACGCGGGAGGCCCGCTACGCGATCCAAGACCCAGGCGTCGCCAAAGCTGTCGGCCCCGGCAACCTGACCGCCGTCGCTGAGGGAGTAACGCAGATTGAGATTCAGTTGGAAGGCCGCAAGACGCGCGCGGCATTCGTCGTGCATCCCGCCCGCGGCAAGACCTGGGAATTCGCCAACGACATCGCGCCGATCTTCTCGAAGTACGGCTGCAACAACAACGCCTGCCACGGAGCTCTGAACGGGCAGAACGGCTTCAAGCTGTCGCTGTTCGGTTACGATCCGGCAGCGGATCATGAAGCGATCGTTTCCCAGGGCAAGCGCCTCGACCGCACCAATCCCGCGAAGAGCCTGCTTCTGCAGAAGCCAGTCTTTGAGCTGTCGCATGGCGGCGGCCATCTGTTTTCCAAAGACTCGCACGACTACCGGATCCTGCACGACTGGATCAGCGACGGAGCCCCGCTCGGCTCCGGTACGGCTCCCCGGCTGAGCTCGATTCACGTCGCGCCGCGCGGCATGACGGTCCTCGAACGCGAAGGTCAACAGCAGCAACTGCTTGTGATGGGGAGCTATCCCGACGGGTCGAAGGCAGACCTGACGCGCAAAGCGCGATTCGAGACGGCCAGCGATCACGTCGTCTCCGTTTCCTCCACGGGCCTTGTGACGGCGAAGGGCGCGGGCGAAGCAGTGATCCTGGTTCGAACTCTCGGCCAGATGGACGCGGTGCGCATCGCCGTGACCGCGGGCCGGGCCGAGGTCAACTCAAGGGATTGGCCGCGCAACAACCGGATCGACGACCTCGTGTTCGACAAGCTCGCCAAGCTCCGGATTCGCCCGTCGGAGCTTGCAAGCGATACCCAGTTCCTCCGCCGCGCGTACCTGGATACAACCGGCACGCTGCCGACGGCCGAGGAAGCAAAGGCTTTCCTCAATGACAAGGACCCGAAGAAGCGCGACAAACTGGTGGACTCGCTCCTCGATCGTCCCGAGTTCGCCCAGTTTTGGGCGCTCAAGTGGGGCGACCTGTTCATGATCCAGGCCATCTACAACATGAACAACAGCCCCTTCGCGCACGAATACTTTCGCCGCAATTTCGCCGGAGACCGGCCCTACACGGAAGTCGCCCGCGAGATGCTTACCGCGGTGGGTCCGATGGCTTCGGTGGGTCCGAACAGCTTCTACTCGCGCGAAGACCGGCGGCCGCCGGAAGAGTATGCCACCTTCACGAGCAAGATTTTCCTCGGCCTCAGCCTTGAGTGCGCTCGCTGTCACGATCATCCGAAAGAAAGGTGGAAGCGTGACGACTACCTCGGTCTGGCCGCGTTCTTCTCGCAGGTGCGCATGAAGGAGCGCAACGGCTATCGGCCCTTCGAGGGCTTCGTTGCTCTTGACTACACCCGTGAATTCCGCCATCCGCAGTCGCGCCAGGTTGTCAAACCGAGGCTTCTCGACGGAAGGGAGCCCCTGGTGGATGCCATGGCCGACCGCCGTGAATCGCTCGCAAACTGGATCACGGCGCCCGGAAATCCCTACTTTGCCAAGGCGGCCGTCAACCGGGTTTGGAAGCAGTTTTTCGGACGCGGCATCGTGGAGCCGGTGGACGACTTCAGAGCCACGAATCCGCCGGCGAACCCGGCCCTGCTCGAAGGCCTGGCCGCCGAGTTCGCTGAACATGGGTACCGGTTCAAGCCTCTGATGGCGATGATGCTGAAGTCGCGCGTGTACCAGCTTGCGGCCGCGACCAATGAGTCGAACAAGGACGACGAAACCAACTTTTCGCACTACTACGTCCGGCGCGTGGCTGCCGAGCCGCTCGCCGACGCGGTGGCGGCGGTCACGGGAGTTTCTGATCGGTTCGTGAGCTACTATCCCGGCAAGCGGGCCATCGATCTTCCGGACCCCGGCATTCCCTCCTACTTCCTGCAGACCTTCGAGCGCCCCGTTCGCGACAACGCCTCGTGCGAGCGCAATCTCGCGCCGACCGTTACGCAGGCGCTTCATCTCATGAACGGCGACACCGTGCTTGACAAGCTCTCGAGCCCTGGTGGTTCGCTGAGCCGTCTGCTGAGTGCGGGCGCCGCCGACGATCAGGTGCTCGATCACTTCTACCTGTCCGCGCTCAGCCGCTATCCGAAACTGGAAGAACGCGCGGCGGCGAAGACTTATCTTGCGAAACAAAGGGACCGTGCCAAGGCCTTCCAGGGCTTCGTTTGGGCGATCCTGAACTCGAAGGAATTCTCGTTCAATCATTGAGCCGTGAACCGATGACACCGAAACACATCTGGGGACGCCGCGATTTCGTGAAGTTCGGCTCGCTCGGCCTGGCCGGACTGAACCTGGCCGAGTTCGGCCATCTTCCGCGCGCTCGCGGAGCGGAAGCCAAGGAACGGGCGTGCATCCTCATCTGGCAGATGGGAGGCGCGCCCCAACAGGACATGTTCGACATGAAGCCGGACGCTCCGGTGGAGTATCGCGGCGTCTTCAAGCCGATCTCCAGCAATGTGCCTGGACTTCAGGTGTGCGAGCACATGCCGCGCATTGCGAAGGTCGCCGACAAATATTGCGTGATTCGTTCCATGACCGGCCGGACCGCGCAACATGAACCCGCGCAGCACTGGGTGCTGACCGGAAACGCTCCGTTGGCCACGCTGTCGTTCCCATCGGTCGGGTCCGTTGTGGCCAGGGAAAAAGGCGCGAAGAACGGGCTGCCCCCGTATATCGCGATTCCGGGTCCACACTATTCCTACGGCGCCGGGTTTCTCGGCGGCGCGTACGGTCCGTTCGCGGCCGGGGATCCGAGCGACCATGGCTATCGTGTTCGCGACGTCCACATCCCCACTGATGTCAACTGGGAGGAAGTCTCGGACCGGCGGCTGCTGATCAAACAGATGGATGCCCACTTTCTGCGCGACCCCGGAGTCGCCGGCACGAGCGGCGCCAACGAGTTTCGCGTTCTTGACGACGCCTACGAGAAGGCCCTGACGCTCATGACCTCGGACCGGGCGAGGAAAGCGTTCAACGTCTTCGAGGAGCCCGGCGCGACGCGCGACCTGTACGGACGGTCGCCGATCGGGCAGGGTTGCTTACTTGCGCGACGCCTGGTCGAAGCCGGGGCGCGTTTCGTGCAGGTCCATAACGGCATGAACGTATGGGACACGCATCAAAACAATTTCGGTCTTCTGCAGAACGAACTGCTTCCCCAGTTCGATGCAGCCTTCTCCGGGCTCCTGATCGACCTGGAGCGGCGCGGAATGCTTGACTCGACTCTCGTGATCGCCACCGGCGAGTTCGGTAGAACGCCCAAGATCAACGCCGCCGGCGGCCGCGACCACTGGCCGAAGGTGTGGTCCACGGTGATGGCAGGCGCGGGCGTTCCGGGGGGCGCGATCATCGGAGCGTCAGACAGCAATGCCGCTGAGGTCAAAGATTCGCCAGTCACGGTGGAAGACTACACTGCAACAGTCTACGAGCGCCTGGGAATCGACTACACGAAGGAATACCAGACGCCGATCGGCCGTCCGGTGCGGCTGTCGAGCGGCAAGCATCTACGGTTCAGCCATCGGACGGGGTGATCGATATCGATTCGCCGCCGAATAGCTCGACCTCCCTCTACTCCCCCGGCCGCCTCACGACACGGCCGGGCGTCGCGCCTGTCGATGTGCCGTGCGTCACGACCGCACGGCCGTTGACGAGGACGTGCTCCATGCCGGCCGAGTACCTGTGCGGCTGAGTGAACGTCGCCTTGTCGGTGAACGCCTCGGCCCGGAACACGGCGAGGTCGGCGAAGTAGCCGGGGGCGAGCCGGCCGCGCCTGGTCAGGCCGATCCGCTCGGCGGGCAGCGAAGTCATCTTCCTCACCGCTTCCTCCAGTGAGACGAGCCGCTTCTCGCGGACCATCATCCTGATGAAGCGGCCATAGGTGCCGTAGCTGCGGGGGTGCGGGTTCCCAGCCGCCAGCGGTCCCGTCGACTTGAGCGAATTGCCGTCGGATCCCACGGCCACCAGCGGGTGCGCGGCGATCCGGTCCACGTCCGCCTCGGCCATGCCGGAGAGGATGAGATGCGTGTCGTATTGCTCGAAGAGGCGGACGAGCGCCTCGGCCGGCTCGCACCGCATGTGCTTCGCGATGTCGGGGATACTCATACCCTGGTAGTTCGGCCCAGCCGGGTGCGTCGCCACCATCAGCCGGTCGAATCCGCCGGTGCTCGACGCCCGCTCCGACAGGTGGGCCCTGATCTCGGCTCGCAGAGCGGGATCCTTCGCACGTTCAAGCGCCTTCTCCCGGCCCCCCTCGACGGCCCAGCGCGGGTAGACGTTGCCGCTCATCGGACCGCTGGCGGCCATGTAGGGGTACTGGTCGGCGGCCACGTTCACCCCCTCGTTTCGCGCCTCCTCGATGCGCCGCAGCAGCTTGGCCGAGGTCCCGCGCGTCGAGCCGTTGCATTTCAGATGCGAGACTTGCACCTTCGACCCCGTGCGCCTGCCCACCTCGAGCGCCTCCTCGAGCGCCACGTAGAGGCCCGCGCCCTCGTCACCCGAGTCGCGCGCGTGGGTCGAGTAGGTGAGGCCACGCTTGCCCGCCTCGCGGGCCAGGGCGATAACCTCAGAGGTCATCGAGAAGACGCCGGGCGCCATCGAGAGCCCGGTGGAGAAGCCCCGCGCGCCCGCATCCAGAGCCTCGGCGACCAGCGCCTGCATGCGACGCAGCTCTCCCGCGTCTGGGGCCCGCGTCTCCATGCCGAGGACGGCCTTGCGGACCGTGCCGTGCCCGATCTGGGTCGCCATGTTCAGGGTCTTGCCCGTCTTCTCCAGTGCCTCCAGGTAGCCCGCGAAGCTGGTCCAATCCGGCTTCCACCCGGTCGCGTACCAGCGGACCCGCGAGTCGAGGTCCTCCCTCGATGTTCCGATCAGGGGCGCGCAGAGGCTGAGCCCGCAGTTGCCGGCGAGCTCGAGTGTGACGCCGTCCATGATCTTGGAGTCGGCGGTGGAGTCGACGAAGAACTGGAAGTCGGAGTGGGTGTGGAGGTCTATGAAGCCGGGCGTGACGGTGAGACCCGTTGCGTCGATGGTCTGCTTCGCCGGCCCTTCCAACGTGCCGACCGCGGCGATCGTGTCGCCGGCTATCGCCACGTCGCCGACTACTGCCGGCGACCCCGTCCCGTCGATCAGCCGCCCGTTCTTGATCAGTATGTCGTAAACCATCTCTCCCCTCGCAACTCGCTGGGCACGCGCTGTGGCGCCGCTGCCGAACAGCCCGGCCGATCGGAGCAGGAATTCCCGCCGCGAGCCCGGCCGGATCGATGCCGGATTGGCGAAGGGGTGGTTCATCGCCAGTTCCCGCTCGCGTGCCCGTCCACAAAGCGTTTCCTATTCTCCTGAGCGGGGATTTCCATTTTGGGTTTCCTCGACCCCATAGTATACACCCGCCCCTACTAAGCCTCCGGCTTTGACCTTTGTCCGCCCACGGCGAGTCTCTGATTTTGTCGGGCTGTCGGGCTATAAAAAGGACACCGGCATGGGGCCCGATGTCGAGTGGATCATCTCCGCGCCCCAGAAACGTACAGTTCTCGCAGTGGCAGGCGCGCTACCGCAATGTCGCGATCGAGGCGTACGCGGAGCGGGACAGGAAGTGGCGGCCTGACACCAGTTCGCTGACGAACTACCGGAAATGGAGTCAGTCCGCGCAGCGTCAAACACCACGACGAGCCGGATTCACCGGGCATCGGCTCTCGGTGCGCGTCTACCGCTCGCACCTTCTGCCGAGCCGCGTTTCAAGGCGGTCGTGTGCAGCGGCCACTTCAATGACTGGAACCTCAAACCACGGACCTCACGGGGGTGTGCGAACCGGAGACATCCTTGACAAGTGTGCCGGTGGGCGGTTGACACAAACGAAGGGTAACCGGGGGACAGCGGTTAAGCTGGGGGATGCCCTGGCGAGAGGTGAGCCGCATGGACAGCAAGGTCGAGTTTATCGAAGATTGGCAGGCAAACGACCTGTCATTTTCAGAATTGTGCCGGAAACACGGGATATCGAGGCAGACCGGGTATACGCTGGTGGACCGGTTCCGTGTGGAGGGCTGGGATGGCCTGCAAGAGCGGAGCCGTGCCCCCCACCACAGTCCGGCCGCCATGGAGGAGGGCACGCGTGAGGAGTTGATCGAACTGCGGATGCAGCA
>VFZX01000148.1 GCA_016871015.1 Acidobacteriota bacterium
GGAAGCGGTTCGGCGGCAGCGTTTCCTTCTTGAAATAGCGGCACGTGACGATCAGGCGGCTGGCGGCCGCGGACTCTCCGAACGCGAAGCAGAGAGCCTCCAGGGTGCCATAAGCGCCAGCGGCCAGGCTCAGCGAGCCATCCGCAACGTTCTCCGCGGGGATATTCTGTTCAAAGTCGTCGAGGACCAGCAGGAGCGGCTTGCCCGCCTCCTCCACCATCTCGATCACGTTCTTCAGTTGATGCTTGAACTCTATGCCGCCCCGGTTCAGCTCGTCCACCACTGGCTGCATGCCGCCGTACCGGTCACTGAGCTTCTGGCGGACGCGGAACTCATCGAGCGGTCCGACGATGACCGCGCGCTGAACGCCAAGGTTCATCGCTTCATGGCGGCGGCACAGGCGCGCCGCGATGGTGCTCTTGCCGGATCCCCCCATGCCGTGCAGGAACACGCCGTAATGATCGCTGGGGTTGGCCAGGGCGCGGAGACAGCGCTGGAGCGGGCGGCGGCGGCCACCTTCACTTTGCCTTCGGCGTCGAGGAACTCGGTTTCGGCCGGCCTTGGCTTTGGCTTGGCCCCCTTGCGCATCTTGAGCGGCAGGACGAGCGGCGGAGCCTCGGCGGCGGACTGGTAGATCCGCAGCAGGTGCCAATCCGAACACGTCACGAACATGGGCTGGGCGAGGTAGCTTTCGAGCATCTCGCGGCGCGTGTCGGCGATGGCCTCGAGCGTGCTGTCACCAGTCGCGAGCGAGTGATAGAGCTTCCCGGCGGCGATGATGCCAGTCGTGTCGTAAACAGGCCGCGCCCATCCGAGCACGGCGCGCGCGCCTGCCTCGACCATCGCATGGGCCATGGACGGGACCATTCCCCGGTCCGGCGCTTGGCCGGTGTGGCAGCCGGAGAGAAAGACCAGGTCCGGCCAGCGGTTTCCGAACGCCTTGGCAAGCTGGGTGGCGGTGGCTGTGGCGGGACGCCCAAAGTCGTCCTCGACCAGGAAATACGGAGCGCCGTTCTCAATCGTGCCATGGCCCGTCAGGTGGAACACGTCGAACTCGCCGCGGCCGAACGAGTCGACGACATTTTCGAGCTGGCCCACGGATCCGCTTTCCTCCACCACCAAATCGATCGGCTGTTTGGCAGTGGCTTCGAGGATGGCGGACTCTTCGCGCTCGAAGTCGAGAACCGGCTGGACGTCCTCCGGCGAGGTCGCCATGAAGAGCAGCCGGAGCGGACGGTTGGCGGGCTTGTCCGCCGCGGCGGCGCGGGAGGTCATCACCCGCACCGGCACCACTCCATGCGCCGCCAGGAACTGCGTGCCGTCGTGCAACAACTCCCACGGCAGGTGCGCCAGTTGCCGGACCGTGGTGCGCGTGGCGGGATTGAGCGCTTGGGCTTCCGCGGGTCCGGCGAGGTTGAGGAAGAGCGGGCCGCCCTCCGCCAATCCGGTGCGGAGCCAGCCGTCGGACCCATCAAGGAACTGGTAGAGCTTGCGCCCGAGAGCGGTGAGCTGCGGCAGCTTGTGGGTCCAGTTCTGGCGGTCCTCCTTGAAGTAGGACTGCTCGGCCTCGGCGATGAGAGCTTCGATTTGTGCGGAGTCCAGGCGGCGGGATCTCTCACCGTACCGGAGATCAAAGGTGCTGTCCTGGGCGAGGGCGAATTGGATTTGGATGTTGTCGAGTGTAACACGAAGGCGGGATCATAGGGTTAGTGGACGACGATCAAGTGTATCCGGCAATCGGCGAGGATGGCTTCGCCCGCCTGGTTGCCGCTTTCTACCGCCAGGTCCCTGGCGACAGCATCCTGGGACCGATGTATCCGGCGCACGACCTCGCCGGAGCCGAGCAGCGGCTGCGCGACTTCCTGGTCTTCCGGTTTGGCGGCCCTCAGCGCTACATCGAGCAGCGTGGACATCCGCGGCTGCGCATGCGCCACGCGCCGTTTCCGGTGGATGAGCGGGCGCGTGACCGCTGGGTCCAGTTGATGACCCAGGCGCTGGATGAGGCGGAGATCGCGGGTGAGCCGCGGGCCGTGCTTCAGGCATTTTTTGAGCACGTGGCGACGTTTCTGATCAACCGGGCTTGATACCATGGGGACATCGCTACTCAGAATGCTCTGTCGCCGGACTTCCTGGTGATTGGGGCGGGGGTGGCCGGACTCCGCGCCGCCATCGAGCTCGCCCCAGCGGGACAGGTCCTGGTCCTTGCAAAGGATAAACCCAACGAGTCGTCGTCCCAGTACGCTCAGGGTGGCATCGCCGCCGCTGTCAGCGATGAAGACGAGGTCGAGTTGCACGAACAGGACACCCTCGTCGCCGGCGACGGACTGTGTGACCGCGATGCGGTCCGGACGCTGGTGCAGGAGGGTCCGCGCGCCATTGAGGAGCTGCTCGAATGGGGCGCGGCGTTTGACCGCGAGGGAACCAAGCTCATGTTCGGCCGCGAGGGGGCGCACTCCCGCAACCGGATCCTGCACGCGCAGGGCGATTCCACCGGGCGCGAGATTCTGCGCTCGCTTTGGCAGAAGGCAACCGCGTATCCGAGTGTCCGGCTGCTGAGCTTCACGGCGATCACGGAGCTGCTTGAGTCGGGCGGATCCATTGCGGGCGCCCTGGCCTACGACGCCTGGACCGGAGACTCAATCGAGATTTCGGCGAAGGCGGTCCTGCTGGCCACGGGCGGGCTGGGGCGCGTGTACTCGGCGACCACGAATCCGGATGTGGCCACCGGAGACGGAATCGGGCTGGCCTACCGCGCGGGCGCCGAGGTGAGCGACGTCGAGTTCGTGCAGTTCCATCCGACGGCGCTGCAACTGCCCGGTGCGCCGTGCTTCCTGTTGTCGGAGGCTCTGCGCGGAGAAGGCGCCTTGTTGCGGAACGCGCGCGGCGAGCGGTTCATGCATCGCTATCATCCGCAGGAGGAGCTTGCGCCGCGTGACGTGGTGTCGCGGTCGATGGTGCTCGAGATGCAGCGGACGGGCGAGGCGCGGATCCTGCTGGATTTGACGCACCTGCCGGCGGAGCGGGTCCGCCGGTTTCCGCGGATCTATGAGACGTGCCTGCGGTACGGGATCGACTTGTGCACCCAGCCAGCGCCCGTGCATCCGGCGGCGCATTACGCGATGGGAGGGGTGCGGACGGATCTGGACGGGCGGACCAATGTCGACCGGCTGTTCGCGGCGGGAGAGGTGGCGTGTACCGGGGTCCATGGGGCGAACCGGCTGGCGAGCAACTCGCTGCTGGAGGGTGTCGTGTTCGGCGCGCGGGCGGGCAAGGCGATGCTCGATTCGGCGGCTGCGAGGCGGCTGATGCCGGAGCCCGTACGGCCGACGCTGTTTCCGCGAATGGAGGAAACCGAGCTGCGGTCGCTCGCGTGGGAGCGGGCCGGGATTATGCGGTCGGCGGACGGGCTTGAAGACGCGCTGCGGAGGCTCCAGGATGTGGCGTGGGTGCCGCATCCGGCCAATGCGACCCGGATCGAATGCGAGGTGCGCAACATGCACCTGGTAGCGACACTGATCGCACGGTGCGCTTTGGCCCGGGAGGAAAGCCGGGGGGCGCACACGAGGACGGATTTCCCGGAGCGGCGGCTGGAGTTCCAGAAGCACTCCATCGCGAAGAAGGGCAACCTCGAGGTCGTGTTCGTTTAGCGGACCAACGCCTCAACCGCCTCCAACTCCCGCCCCGCTTCGGAGTACTTACCCTGGCTCCACAGCTCGCGGTACCGGCGCAGACGCTGCCGGATCTCCTCGATCCGTGGACTCCCATCCGTCTGGGGCTTCGCTTCAGCCACCGGACGCTCGGCCGTTCCGGGAACCGGTTGAGCCGCTTCGAGCTTGGCTCCCGTGAGCGCGGCGATCGCCTCCTGGTAGGTGTTCCGGTAAACGAGGTCGTTGCCCGAGGCGACCACCACCTTCTTTAGCTGCGGCATCCGCGCCTGGGAGGACTGCAGGTAGATCGGCTCAACATACAGGAACGTGTTGTCCACTGGCAGCACGAGCATTTGTCCGCGCAGTACCTCTGAGCCTTGCTGGTTCCAGAGGGTGAGATCCTTGGAGATCTCGGGGTCCTGGGCGATGCGGGCGTCGATCTGCATGGGTCCGAAGATCAGCGCCTGCTTCGATAGGTGCAGGAACCTCAACTCGCCCAGTTTGTCGCCATCGCAGCGCGCCACCATGACGCCGATCAGGTTGTCCTTGCCGCGCGGCGTGAACGGGAGCGTGAGCAGGAACTCGGGTTTGGTTTCGCCCGGGAGCGTCCCGACGATGTAGGCGGGGTCAAGCGATTCGACGCGGCCGCCCTGCTGCTTGCGCGCGATGTCCCAGACATCCTCTTTGTTGTAGAAAGCCTGCGGGGCGCGCATGTGGTAAGTCCGGTAGATCTCGGCCTGGATCCGGAACAGATACTCGGGGAACCGGAGATGTTCACGGATTTCGGCGGGCATGGCGGAGGCTGGCTCGAACAGCCCGGGGAAAACGTTGTTGTAAGCGTTGACGATCGGGTCGGACGGGTCGGCGATATAGAGGTGGATGGTGCCGTCATAGGCATCGACGGTAGCCTTGACCGAGTTCCGCAGGTAGTTCATGCGCTGGCCGCGTCTCAGGCGGACGGACTGCGAGTAGGGGTGCGAGTCGGACGCCGTGTAGCCGTCGGCGGTCCAGACCAGGCGGCCATCCGGCGTGACGACGAGGTAGGGGTCGGAGTCCCAGACCAGGAACCCGGCGATGTTTTCGAGCCGCTCGGATACACTGCGGTGGATCATCATCCGGCTGTCGGGCGAGATGAGGTTGGTGAGCAGCAGGTTGTAGTCAGCGTCGCGGATGGCAGCGGCGGCGCGCAGCCAGAAGGGAGCGATCGGAAATCCGCCCTTGCCGTCATAGCGCGTGAAGACGCTGTCGTTGCCCGAGGGATAGCTGAATTCCTTCTGGCTGGTCGTGACAATCACGGGCTCGTGGACCACTTCACCGTAGTAGATCTCAGGCCGGGTGAGTTTCAAGCTGTCGACTCGGATGCTGGGCGGGGCGTCCTGCACCAGGAGTTGCGGCAGGCCGTCGGAGGTGATCAGGTTCGCCTCAGCCATGACCATGCCATATCCGTGGGTATAGATGAAGTGGGGGTTGATCCACCGCGTGCGCGCATCGGGGAGCTGGCGGATGTCGAGCTCGCGCGGTGTCAGCAGGACCTGGCGCAACTGGCCGCCGATGGTGTAGCGGTCGACATCGGTGTCGTGGAAGACGTAGTAGGGGCGCAGGGCCTGGATCTGCGTGACCGTGTCGTGGAAGGCGCGCCACTCCCAAAGGCGGATGTTGTCGAGCAGCGGGCGGTTCTTGACCGGGTCGATGCGTGCTCCGGCGACGGTCGTGAAGTCCCCTTCGACAACCCGGCTGGTGAGTCCGAACGCCGCCCGTGTCGCCTCAATGTGCCGGCTGATGTAGGGTTTCTCGAGGTTGATCTCGTTGGGGCGGACGTAAACCGCATAGATCACCGCCGGGATCGCCATGTTGGCGGCGAATGCCACGGCCACCAGGAATCCCGCGGTCTTGAGCCGGCCAACAAGCAGCAGCAGGGCGCCCAGGCAGCAGGTGGCGACCATCACCCGCAACAGTGGGAGCCGGATCATTTCGTCGGTCCAGTCGATGCCGGTCATGAATCCGTGGTCGGCGAGAAGCAGGCTGTAGCGCTGAAGGTAGAATCGAAGCGCCAGTGACAACAGGAAGACTGCGCCGCCAGCGCGGATAAAGAACGACTCCAGGGCGCCGGACAGGTTGAGCGCGCTCAGGTCGATGTCGGTGTTCTGCTGCATCTCCTCGAAGGTCTGGCGCAGTTGCGCGCTGCGGGCCGCGAGCCAATAGGCGGCAAGCGAAGCGAGCACCACGCCCAGCACATAGGAATGAGCTGAGCGGATCGCGGGCAGAGTGAAGAGGTAGAATCCGAGCGGCATCCCGAAGACCGGGTCGGACCAGGGATGGTCCACGCGGGGACCGGTCGATCCCACCAACCTCAGCAAGCTCCAGCGGTCAATAGAGGCGGCTGCGATCAGGAAGCCGAGCAGGAGCGCCGCGAACGGAGACACGCGGAGGACGATGGGCATGTGGCGCAGTCCGGACCCGCCGAACTTGAGTCCGCGCGCGAACGACATCCAGATGATCGCGGCCGCCGCCACGGCGCCGAGCAGAACCGGCAGCACTCCGTAGGCGTACTGATTCACCCAGACATTGACGCGTCCCACTTCCTTCCACCATTGGTATTCAATGACCGTGTCCGCGATCCCGGCGGCGAACAGCAGGAATCCAACGATCAGGAAAATGAGAAAGCGCACTCTTTTATCGTAGCCCAGGCTAGCTGCCGAAGCAGTACAGGGTTCCGGCGGTACGGACGAAGATCCGGTTTCCGGCGATGGCGGGCGTGGCGATGGCCTGCTCGTCGAGGTCGGCTGAAGCGAGGATTTCCCAGTCCTTGCCGGGACGCACGATGGTCAGCTTGCCGTCCTTGTCCAGGAAATAGATCTTGCCGTCGCCCGCCACCGGGGAAGCGTAGTATTCGCCGGTCGCGCCGGTGAGGCGTCCGGTCTTGAGCAATTCTCCACTGCCCGCGTCGACCGCGGTCAGGATGCCCCCGTTGCGCACCACGTAGACGATGTTGTTGAGCAGCAGCGGCGAGGTCACGTAGGGCAGGCCCTTGGTGTACCGCCACTTGACCGAATCCTTACCGGCAGCTCCCTTGTGTCCGAGCCGGATTGACTGGAGCCCGTTCATTCCTTCGGCGGCGAAGGACTTGTTCCATTCCGAGGCTTCCACCACGCCGTCGTTGTTGCCATGCGCCTTGTCGATGGCCGCCATCAGTTTCCGCAGGACGGCGTTGTTGCCGAGTTCGTCGAGTCCGATCTTGCCGTCTTTGTTCTTGTCGGCGCTGAGCATCGACGTGAACGGTGGCGGCGCGTCGCCATGGGGTTCGAGCGTGTACAACGTGTCCGCGCTGAGGAGCGGTGAAGCCGCAGGACCGAGAGTAACTCCGGGGATCCACCAGAGCTTCTCACCAGTCGACGCCTGGTAAGCGGTGATCTCCATCGCGCCGGCCACCACCACTTCGAGCGGCCCCTTGGCGGGCTTGCGGACCACCGGCGTCGAGTAGCCGCCCAGGAATCCGTCGGGACGCTGCGTCTTCCACCTCTGCGCGCCTGACTTGGCATCGAAAGCGGCGATGAACGATCCCTCGGACTGGTCGATGAACAGGATCACGTTGCCATCGGCGAGAACCGGCGAAGTGGCGACTCCTTGAATCACGTTGAACGGACCGGCCGGACGCCGCCAACGTTCCTTCCCCGCCGCCGTGTAGGAGATCAGCCCGAACTCGGGGAAGAATACGTAGACGTTGTTGCCGTCGGTGGCCGGAGTCGGTGTCGCCGGCCCGTTGATGGGATTGGCGCCGTCGTCGCGCGTGCGCTCTATCGACGCGCGCCAGAGCTCCTTGCCCGTGGCGGCGTCGTAGCAGAGCGTGAGGCGGTTGACTCCTTCGTGTCCCGTGACGAACACGCGGCCCTTGGCGATGACGGGCGATGAATTGCCCTTGAGGACCGGCGACTTCCAGACGACATTCTTGTCCTTGCCGGCTTCGGCCGGCAGGTTCACGGCATCGGCGACCCCGGAACCGTTGGGTCCGCGGTAGCGTGTCCAATCGGCCGGGTACGACAGCCCGGCCCAGAGCAAGAGGAGGGTAAATCTCATGGTTATTATCCAGACGGATGAAGGCTCCTAGCGGTAGCCGGCAGCCTGCAGTTCGAACAATTCAGCATACCGCCCCCCGCGCGCGACCAGGGACTCGTGAGAGCCGTGCTCCACCACCTGCCCGTGTTCGAGAACCAGGATGCGGTCAGCCATACGGACAGTGGAGAAACGGTGGGAGATGAGCACCGCCATGCGGTCGCGCGTGAGGTCGGCAAACTGCTGGAAGACCTCGTACTCGGCGCGGGCGTCGAGGCTGGCGGTCGGCTCATCAAGGATCAGCAACTGGGCGTCGCGCATGTAGGCGCGGGCGAGCGCGATCTTCTGCCATTGGCCAGCGGAGAGATCGGTTGCACCTTCGAACCGGCGTCCGAGCATGGTCTGGTACCCGGTGTTAAGGCGCGCGATCACTCTGTCGGCGAGGGACTTGCGGGCTGCTTCCTCGATGCGTCCCTGGTCGCCGATCGCGCTGATCCGGCCGAATCCGATGTTGTCACGGACCGGCAGATCGTACCGCATGTAGTCCTGGAAGATGACGCCGATTTCCTCGCGAAGGGACTCAATGTCGTAGGAGCGCAGGTCGCGTCCGTCGAGCAGGATCTGCCCCTCGGTGGGATCGTAGAGGCGCGCCATGAGCTTGGTGATCGTGGTCTTACCGGCGCCGTTCTCGCCGATCAACGCGACCCGCTCGCCGGGTCCGATATGAAAGCTCACATCACGCAGCACTGGCCGGCTCGCACCCGGGTAAGTGAAGCCGACGTTGCGGAACTCGAATCCGGAACGGATCGGACGGGGCGCGGGAATCGCGTCAGGAGGCGGGACGATCGCGGGACGGAGCTCGAAGAACGTGAACAGGTCCGTCAGGTGCAGCGCCTGTTCGGAGATCATCGCGAGCGTCGCAAAGAACGTATCCATCAAGTTCCGGCTGCGCGCAAAAGCACCGGCGAGGAAGACCAGATCGCCGACCTTCAGCTCGCCGTTGAGGGTCCGTTGCAGGATCAGGAGGTAGGCGGTGTAGTAACCTGCGATTCCGAGGACGTTAAAGGCGGCGCCAAGCCCCGCGCGTTTGAGGGCGAGCTTTCGGTTCTCCAGGTAGAAACGGTCGGAGAGTTCGCGGTATCTGCGCGTCAGATGTCCCCCGAGTCCGAAGATCTTGACTTCCTTCGCGCTCTCGGCCGAGGCTCCAAGGTAGCGCACGTAGTCGAGTTCGCGGCGTTGGGGAGTCCGCCGGTACATCATCGAGTAAGAGAGCCCGGCAAAGTGGGTTTCTCCCAGAAATGCGGGTAGCACGGCGATCGCAAGCAGGGCTACCAGCCACGGACTGTACAGGATGAGTCCGGCGGCCAGCGTGGCAAGCGTCAGTGCCTCCTGGACCACCGCGGATGTCGAGGAGAGCAGGCCCATCCGCATGGTGGTCTGCATCCGCGCGCGTTCCAGCTTGTCGTAGAACTCGGCATCCTCGAAGTGGCGCAGGTCGAGCCGGGTAGCGTGCTCCATGAGCCGGACGCTGACGTGGTTGGTGAAGCGCTCGCCCAGCAGAGAGTCGATCAGCACGAGCAGCCTCAGGATCGCCGAATCGAGCACCGCAAGACCCGCCTCAAGGGCGACCAACGTCCAGATGCGCTCATGGCC
The DNA here is from genome assembly GCA_016871015.1 of Acidobacteriota bacterium. Taxonomy (GTDB): domain Bacteria; phylum Acidobacteriota; class Terriglobia; order Bryobacterales; family Bryobacteraceae; genus SYLY01. The sequence continues at coordinate 9,351 of VFZX01000148.1, forward strand.
CGGGGTGAGCACCTGGTCGATGATCGACTTTGCGACCCAAAGCATCGCCACCGGGATCATCGATTTCAGGATCCGCAGCGCCAGCAGGGATCCGAGCATCCATGGGCTCACTTCCCAGACCATGCTCACCAGGACCGGGATGTGGGCCAGGGCCCGCAGCCGTTGCCGCAAACCTGCTGGCGGAGCTTTCTTCCCGTGGTGCAGCATCGACAAGCCCAGTGTACCAGCCAGCCAAGGGCCCAAACGCAGCGAATGCCCGCTAACAGGTGTAGCGGGCATTTGCTGCTCGTCGTGAAGACGATCGTTTAGGGAGAAGGAATCCCGCGAAGTACGCAACCTCGCAGAAAATTCCTTTGTGATTGGAGTTTAGGGCGGGTCAGGGGTGAAGTCAAGGAAAAAAGCAGACAAAAAGTTCACGCCCCAAAAACCTGAAAAGGAAGGCGTTAGGCCCTTAGGCTCAGTTCCCGCCCGCGCGGCGGCGGTGGAAAAACGGGTGCTTGGGAACGTTGGATTTGTCCCTAAGGATGAGATTCGATTGGCTTTATGGAGCCTTGTCGATCTCCAGCCGGGTCATGACCGACTCTTCGCCTGTCCGTCCTGTAGCCTTCCTGTAGCCTTGCCTCGCGGCGTACCAGACGAGTCCCGCGCCCACAGTGGCAAGGAGCAGAAGACCAATAAAAATGAAGAGGTTGACGAGGAATTCTCCTACGTTCTCTTCCTTCTTGACCGGCTCGTTCCAGGTCACCGTTGCCTGGTAGGAAACCTTCGCGAGCAGCTTCTCGGCTTCATCGGCGTTGGGCGCATTGAGGCAAATTGCGACAATGGGTCCGGCGCGCTTTGCGACTCCGCCGGCGATGTTCTGGAAGCCCGCCAGCTTTTCCCGCGCCATTTGAGGCGTTGGATAATTGAACAGCGCCAGGTCAGCGGTGCCATTCCCGGCACGGAACTTGCCGGTCTGCACCTCGGCGCCCAGGGAGAATGCGGCGGTGGATGGGGTCACGCCCGGATAGAATTTCTCGAGTCCAACCGGACCCAGAATGTACCGCATGGTGCCAGGAACGAGTCCGTCGCGCGGCAGGAAGGACGGCAGGCTGGGAAGCGAGGACTGGTCAAGGTTCGGGAGCTGGACGTAGAGCTTGGCGAACTCGTCCTCGGGCAGCAGCCGGCCCTGGAGATCGAGGACATAGTTGCCAACGAGCAGGTAGGCACGTTCCGGGGTCTGGATTCCGGTTTTCCAGAGCTTTGCCGGAGCGCCTTCGGCCGGACGGGTCCACTGGTAAACGCCGAGAGCGGCGGTGGGATCCTTGAGGCGGTAGCCGGAAACGCGCATCGTGCCGCCGGGTCCGTCGTAGACGGCACTCTCGGCCTCTTCCAGACTGTACTCGGTCCAGAGCGGGAGATCGGCGACCTGGATGGGCGCCCGTGACGTCCTCTTGTGGGCCCAGATCTGCTCGGGCCAAATCGAGGCGGACAGCGGCAGCGGCAGCAGTACGGCCGCGGCAAGTTGGATCAGGCGCCGTGGCATTTCTTGTATTTCTTGCCACTGCCGCAGGGACAAGGATCGTTACGTCCGACGTCCTTGTGCTTATTCAACACGGGCTGCTTGGGCGAAGCGGCAGCGCCGGTGCCCACCATCGAGACTTCGTCCAACTCCTTCTGCTTCTTCTTTTCGATCTTACGGGTAAAGTCGCTAAACGAATCGATCGCAGCCTTGCGCTGCTCGTTGGATACCGCGGCCACGGCGACAGGCTCGGGCTCCGGCCCCCCGCCATCTCCGGGCCCGCCGTCCCAGGATTCCTCTTCATCGCCGTAGGGATCGATTCCATCGGCGGCCTGGAGGAAGTACAGAACGCGGACGGTCTCGTCCTCGATCCGGTCGCGCATGGCCTCGAAGAGAATGAACGACTCCTTCTTGTACTCGATCAGCGGATCCTTCTGGCCGTAGCCGCGGAGGCTGATGCCTTCCTTGAGGTGATCCATGCCCAGCAGGTGATCCTTCCACTGCTGGTCGATCACGTTGAGCATGATCACGCGCTCGGCCTCGCGCATGGCGTCGGGCCCGACGAGATCTTCCTTTTCACGGTAGCGGCGCAGGAGCTGCTCGTTGACGCGCTCATCCATCTCATCGCGCGACATGCCCTGGAGAGAGTCCAGGTTGAGCTTCACGCCGAACTGGTTGAGCACGTCGGACTGGAGCCCAATAAGGTCGCGCTCGCCCCTCGGGGGAATTCTCGTCTCGAGATAGGTTGCAACAATTCCCTTGACGTAGCCGAGGATCGTCTCCCGCTGATCTCCGCCCTCGAGTAGCGCGCGGCGCAGGCTGTAGATGGCCTTTCGCTGCTTGTTCATCACGTCGTCGTATTCGAGCAGGTGTTTGCGGGCCGCGAAGTTCTGCGCCTCGACAGCCTTTTGCGCGGCGGCGATGCGCTTGGTGATCAGATTCGACTCGATCGGAACGTCTTCCTCCATGCCGAGCTTCAGCATGAGGTTCTGGATCCGCTCGCCGCCGAAGATCCGCATCAGGTCGTCCTGGAGCGAGAGATAGAAATGCGACGAACCAGGATCCCCCTGGCGTCCGGCGCGGCCGCGGAGCTGGTTGTCGATGCGGCGCGACTCGTGGCGTTCGGTGCCGAGGATGTGGAGACCGCCAGCGTCCACCACTTCGCCGTGCTCGGCGTCGCACTGGCTCTTGAAGCGGCCAAAGACTTCCCGCCATTCCTCCGGCGGGACGCCGTCGGGGTCCTTATTCTGCTTGCGCAGGTAGTCACGCGCCATGAACTCCGCGTTGCCGCCAAGCAGGATGTCGGTGCCGCGGCCCGCCATGTTCGTCGACACGGTGACCGCTCCGCGGCGTCCTGCCTGGGCGACGATCGCGGCTTCGCGCTCGTGGTGCTTGGCGTTGAGCACTTCGTGCTTGACGCCCATCTTCTTGAGGATTCCGGAGAGACGCTCCGACTTTTCGACCGAGATGGTTCCCACCAGCACCGGAGCCCCGCGCTCGTGATACTCCTTGATCTCCTTGGCGGCGTTGCGGAACTTCTCTTCCTCGGTCCGGTAGACGATGTCGATACTGTCGCGGCGCACCATCGCGCGGTTGGTGGGAATCGCGATCACGTCCAGGTTGTAGGTCTTGGCGAACTCGGCGGCTTCGGTCTCCGCGGTTCCCGTCATGCCGGCGAGTTTGCCGTACATGCGGAAATAGTTCTGGAAGGTGATGGTAGCGAGCGTCTGGGTCTCGCGCTCGATCTTGACCCCTTCCTTAGCCTCCACCGCCTGGTGCAAGCCATCGGACCAGCGCCGGCCGGGCATGAGCCGTCCGGTGAACTCGTCGACGATGATCACCTGGCCGTCCTTGACAACGTACTCCTGATCCCGCCGGTAGAGCACGTGCGCGCGGAGCGCCTGCTGGACGTGGTGGTTCAGGTCGATGTGCTCGGGATCGTACAGATTGCCGATGCCCAGAAGGCGCTCCACCTTGAGGACGCCTTCCTCAGTGAGGGCGCAGCTCCGGTGCTTCTCGTCGACCGTGTAGTCGCCAGTGGTGAACTTTTCACCCGGCTCCTTGCCTTCGATCACTTCGCCGCGGATCAGGCGCGGAACGACTTTGGTGATGCGGTAGTACTTGTCGGTGGACTCCTCGGAAGGCCCGGAAATAATGAGCGGCGTGCGGGCTTCGTCGATCAGGATCGAGTCCACTTCGTCGACGATCGAGAAGTTGTGGCCGCGCTGGACGCAATCGCCCAGGCGGAACTTCATGTTGTCGCGGAGGTAGTCGAAGCCGTACTCGTTGTTGGTGCCGTAGGTGATATCGCAGTGGTAGGAGTCGCGGCGCTCTTCGTCGTCCAGGCCATGGACGATCACGCCGACGGTGAGCCCGAGGAACTTGTAGAGCTTGCCCATCCACTCGGAGTCGCGGCGGGCGAGGTAGTCGTTGACGGTGACCACGTGGACGCCCTTGCCGCCAAGCGCGTTGAGGTAGACGGGCAGCGTGGCGACCAGCGTCTTGCCTTCACCGGTACGCATCTCGGCGATCTTGCCGCGGTGCAGAACGGTCCCGCCAATCAACTGGACGTCGAAGTGGCGCATGTTGAGGGCGCGGCTGCCGGCTTCCCGGCACACGGCGAAGGCTTCGATCAGGAGGTCGTCGAGTGTGGCTCCCTGGTCCAGGCGTTGGCGGAACTCCGTGGTTTTGGCGGCCAACTGTTCGTCAGAGAGTGCTTGAATCTGGGGTTCGAGGTCGTTGATGGCGCTGACGAGCGGGCGAATCCGCTTGATTTCGCGATCATTCTTGGTGCCGAAAATCTTTGCGAGAACGGAGTCCAACATAAAGGCAGAGTGCGCTTATTATCAGTGTATCGCAGGGAGCAGGAATGATCTCCTGGTACGCTAGACGATGATGGACGAGGAACTCATCCCGTCGGCTCAGGCACGGGACATGTCAACGGATCAACTGATGGCGGATGCGCCAACCATAGGATGCCATCGCCATCTCTTGACCGGAGCCGCGTTGGTGGAGGCTGGAAGGAGGTCTCCGTGCAAGGAGATTGAGATTGAACCGGAGAGGTTCCCGATATCTCAGATTCGAGACGTAGACCTGTGATGGAATGGCTCCTCGACGCCAACATCATCTTCGAGTTGCGCTGGCCGGGACCCCGCGGCGGGCGTGACGTCGTTCCTGTCCTCGCAGCCGTTGCACACGCTCCACATCAGCGTCGTGAGCATGGCCGAACTTCGGTTCGGTATCGATCGCATACTTGACGATGGGCGGAGAGCGTTGCTCGTTACGTCTTGAGGCAGGTAGGAAGTCTGGCCACACGTTCCCGGGACCGGACTCGCTCATCGCGGCAACCGCGCTACACCACGGCCTGACCGTTGTGTCCCGCGACCACAGCCCTTCAGCCGCTCTTTCAAACCACCGAATCGAGGCTCGCCGTTTGCCGGTCCAGCTGGGACAGTAGGCACTGGATGGTGCGGACCTCCCGCTCCTCGAAAGAGGGCTCGCCGCATTGGCCGCACACCCATGCTGGCACGGCATCCAGTGACACGTGATAGCCCTTGCGGTCGATATGGAAAGGCGCCGTGGCCTTCTTCATCCGCGCTTCCCAATGGATGCACTTCATCGATTCATCCTTCCAGTCTTCCTTCTCTCTTTGAATGCAGGATCCCACTCGACCAGCCCGGGAGTGTACGCCGTGCGCCATCTTCCAGTCCCCGCCTTCAATGCGGATCTCCAGAAACTTCATCAGCCACTCGTGGACTGACGTTGTCAACCATCCCCTCCCCGGCCCGCGACGCCACCGTTGACCGCCTCGTTGTCGATCAGGTGTTCCTTCCAGGAAAAGTACTGCCCCTGTGGAGTTCCGGCCCGGGCTGGGTCCCGGCCACTACCCGCGGCCGCCGCTGCTACGTTAGGGCGCGCATCCGCGAGTGTGCGTCAAAAACCGCGCAACGTGACAAGGGAACGCTCCTGACCGCGAGAACGGCCGGCCCGATGAGCCGGGTTCCTCAGAATATCACCTTCATGCCCAATTGCATGATCCGCGGCCCGGTCACGGTGTTGATCCGTCCGAAGGCCGGCGAGATCAGATTCACGACGGGATCCCCCAGGTTGGCATGATTCAGCGCGTTGAACAGTTCCCAGCGGAACTGCAGGCTGAAGCGCTCGGTCAGCTTCGTGTTCTTGAACAACGCCAGGTCCAGGTTGTACTGGCCGGGTCCGTAGACGAGGTTCCGCTGCGAGTTGCCGAACTGGCCCAGCGCGGCGGCGGCGAACACCGACGTGTCGAAATATCGAGCCTGCTGCTGATCGAAGCTCCGGCCCGAGACGAGACGCCAATCGCCGGTCACATCGGCGCGCTGGCTGCCACCGCCCTGCAACGCCCGGTCGTTGCCCGGAATCACGGTAAGAGGCCCGCCGCTGAGAAGTGTCACGATTCCATTGGCCTGCCACCCTTGGGTCAGCCGCGAAAGCGGTCCCGTCCTCAGCGGCATCGGGATGGAAGCGAGGAAGGAAGTGACAAAGTTGTGCCTCCGGTCGAAATCCGACGGTCCGCGGTCGGCACGAATGCTTCGCCGATCCTGAATGAGCCCGACCGCGCGATCCACCGACTGCAGATCCAGCGACTTCGACCAAGTGTAGTTGGCCATCATGAAAAACCCTTTGACGAAGCGGCGGTTGAAGCTGAGTTGCATGGAGTGATAGCTCGAAGTGCCGGTGGTAGCGGCCGCCACGATGCTCTGGAAATCACGGTGAGGCCGGCGCGCGTCGATATTCGCCGTGGTGGAGGAGCCAGGCGCGAAAACCGCCTGATTATCCTCGTAGTTGATGTGAAGCTTGGTTCCCTTGGAGCCCACGTAGGCAGCCGTCACGACGTTGCCGGCGCCGATTTCGCGCTGGAGCGTGAAGTTCCACTGCTGCACGTACGGAGTGGCGTTGTCGAACGGAAAGTAGCGCGCGATCGTCGTGGGCGTAACGAAGCGGTACGCGCGGCGCTCCTCCGCTGAGGCCGGCGGACGGAACGGGAACGGATCGCCTCCCGGAAACCCGCTCCAGGGATTCTCAAAACTGGCCGGGTCGTTGATGCGGATGCGAAGCACGAAGGGCTGGTTGATTTGCGCTTCGTTCAGGAGGAAGCCGCGGGAGGTGTTGTAGAACATCCCGTAACCGGCGCGGACGCTGGTTTTCGAGTTCGGGCCGAACGGCAGCCAGGCGAAGCCGGCGCGAGGAGCGAAGTTGTTCCAGTCCGAAGGGATCGTTGCGCGGGGAATGCCGGGGTCGTTCGGATACAGCAGTCCCGGAGGCGCGTTCGGATAGATGGTCGATCGCTGGCCGGGCTGAAAAGCCACCATCTCGTTGTTGGCGTCCGCGATGGCAAAGTTGGGCTCCCATCGCAGTCCCAGATTCAACGTGACGGTGCGCGCCACCTTCCAGTCGTCCTGAATGAAGTAGCCGGTGGTCGAATAACGGTTCCCGGAGCGCAGCAGCGACTGTTGTGTGAAATTTGTCGGTAGTCCGAGCAGGTAGTCGGCATAACCGTTGCCTGCCCGCAACCCGCTCCAGTTGAACGTCTGCCCGTCCGATTCGTTGCTCGCCTCGCGGTTCGCGATGTTGGAGGCATACTCGCCGCCGAGCTTGATCAGGTGCCCGCCCCTGGTCCAGGTCAACGTACTGCGGACCTCGTGCGAATGGGGGTCGAAGCCCACGTAATTTTCGCCAGTGATCGAATAGTAGCCAGCGATCTGCCCGAGCCGCGTATTCATCGGGAACTGCGGCGTCGCCGACTTCGTCCGCACGCCGACGTAGTCATAGCGGAAACCCGGAGCCAGTTTGCCCGGTTCGCCCGGATACTTGTCCGGAAGAATCGGAAGCGCGCCCCTGCCGAAGTTCAGGTGGTTGATGGTGTAGCTGAAAGTGCCCAGGAGCGCCGGTGTGATGACCTTGGTGTAGTTAACGAGACCCCGATTGTTGGTCCAGTTCGCGAATCCGTCGGAAAGCGGTACCGTGAAGTTCTGCGTGCCGAAGGTGTCGTTGAAGAAATAGGTGACGGAGATGCGGTCGTTGTCGGTGAAGTTGTGATCAAAGCGCGTCACGACCTGATTGCGGTCGTCGGTGGCCGGGCTGTTGTAGATGAACTGGTTGGTGCTGAAGTTGGGAAGCGGTACGAGCACATCGGCGATGGCCCGGGCGGCCTGCGATTGCCGGGTAAGCGGAATGCCGTGGTTGGGGAAGGGCAAGCGGTTCGCCGTGGCAGGATCGAAAGGCCTTCGTGCCGTTGCGGAAAAATCGCCGGCCCGTTCGGCGGCGGTAGGAACGATCAGATCCGTGCGCGTGGTCGAGCGCCGCTCGCGGAGCGACTCCCAGGATGCGAACAGGAACGACTTATCTCGCCGGATGGGCCCGCCGGCGGACGCGCCAAACTGATTGCGGCGCAGCTTCTGCTTATCCACCAGCCCGCGGTGCGCGAAGAACGACCGGGCGTCGAGTGCGTCGTTGCGAAGAAAGTCGTAAGCGGTGCCGTGGATCTGATTGGTGCCGCTCTTGGTCACTGCCGTCACCAGCGATCCGGCGCCGCGCCCGTATTCGGCGCTAAAACTCGACGACAGCACGCTGAACTCCTGCAGTGCGTCCGGATTCGGCAGAGAAGTTGCGAATCCAGTGAACACGTCCACGTTCTGGCCGCCGTCGAGAAGGAAGTTGTTGTCAGTACCGCGCGCACCGTTTACCGAATATCCGGCTTCCTGCGCGAAACTTGCCCGGGCGCTGGCGTGATTGACCGCCCCGGGCAGCAACGCCTGCAACTGGAGCGCGTTGCGTCCGTTCAGCGGCAGGTCAGTGATCTGCTCGCGGCGTACCACGGTGCGGATGGTCGAGGTCGCGGTTTCGAGCGCCGACACGTTGGCGGTGACCTCCACGGACTCCGCAACCGCGCCCACCTCCAGCGCAACGTCGACGGTCAGGGTCTGTTCGGCCGTGAGGTTGATCCCGCTCCGCTGCACGCGCTTGAAGCCTTCCGCGCTTGCCTCCAGGCGGTAATCGCCTACCGGAAGCCGCGAGAAGTTGTAGCGGCCTGCCCCATCCGAAACCGTCCGGTAGGATACGCCGGTGCTGATATTCGAGATCGTGAGTTGCACAGCGGGCACGGCAGCCCCGCTCGAGTCCGTGGCGACGCCGACTACCGTGGCGCTGCCTTGAGCGAACAACTGCGCGCCAAGCAGACTCAGCACGGCCGTAGCGATCACCGCACGCATGAATTGCCCCCCTGCACCCTTCGCGGACCAATCAGACAGCATTGTCTCACCCTTTCAAACTTGTATCTCAGACTCCTCTGACGCTCTTCTCTCTGCCGCGAGCCGCCCAGTCAGCGAGGCCCGAACAGCCCGGCGATGGTGCGGTACTCCTCACGGCCGGACGAACCGTGCTTGCGGTAAGAGTAGCCGTAGAGCTGCCGGACCTTAGGGTCAAGGCCAGTCGCATTGGCGTCGAGTATATCATATGCGGCATACTGGGTATCCCCTTGACTCAGCCGACCCCAACCTGTAGATTTGGACTGTGGAGGACTACCCGCGAACCATCCAGGAGTTCGAGGAGCGGTTTTCGACCGAGGGCGACTGCCGCGCA
>VFZX01000149.1 GCA_016871015.1 Acidobacteriota bacterium
CGTCAGCCCTGAGGAGATCGCCGTGTCGGTGGTCGCCGAAATGATCGCGGTCCGGCGCAATCCGGCTTCGGACTGGCGCTCGGTCTCGAAGTCGATCTACGTCAACCCCGGGCTGCGGACCGTGCTGAAGTGAGAACCGGCGCCATCATCCTGGCGGGTGGCGCATCCTCGAGGATGGGCGGGCCGAAGCCCCTGCTGGAGTGGGAGGGCGTGTCCTTCGCGGCGCGGCTGGCCAAACTGTACGGTGAGTTCTGCGCTCCGGTGGTGCTGGTTCTCGGCTATCACCACGAGCGGATCCGCCAGCAGGCCGGAATCCCTCGCAGTGTGGCCGTCACCGTCAATCCAGCGCCGGAACGGGGTATGCTGAGCTCACTCCAGTGCGGACTGCGCGCGCTGCCCGCAGGGCTCGACGGATTCCTGTTCACGCCGTGTGACTATCCCGCTGTCCGGCGCGAGACCGTGGCCGCCCTGATCGCGGCGTTCCAGGGAGGCGTGTGCATTCCGCGCCATGACGGCCGCAACGGACATCCGGTATTGTGCGCACAGCCGCTACGGGCGGAATTGCTGGCGCTCGCCGCGGACGCGTCGGCCAAAGACGTGATCCGCGCGCACCGCCACGAGACCGTCTGGGTGGATGTTGACGACCCGGGAACAGTCACCGACGTCGACACCCCGGCCGACTATCAGAACTTGCTCGCGCTCGCTCCGGCGATCTCCCGATGAAGCGCTGGCTCCTCGCATTCACCGCCGCGGCGGCGGTGATCTTCGCGCTGCCCCGCGTGTTCAAGGCCGAGATGTTCCGTCCTGCGATCCACCGTGGACTCGAAGACACGCTCGGCCGCAAAGTGGAGATCAACGGCGGCATCACCTACCTGCTTTTTCCTCGCCCTGGCTTTTCGGTTGCCGGCGCCGTGATCCACGAGCATCCCTCGGTCGGAGTCGAGCCGTTCGCCTACGTCGGCGAACTGGACTTCCATGTCTCGCTCACCGGACTGTTGCGGGGCCGGGTGGATTTGGCGGGAATCCGCATGTACGAGCCGCACGTGAACCTCATGAAGCCGGGCCAGTCGATCTGGAATTTCCAACCGTTTCTCGATCACGCCCTCGGACCCAAGCGCACCGGGACAACGCTCCCGGCGATCGAGATCCGCGGCGGGCGGCTGAACTTCAAGTCCGGCGACGTGAAATCGGTGCTCTACCTCAGCGAGACGGACCTGACGGTCGAAGCCGATCCCGATTCACCGGACCGGTTCGGCATCCAGTTCGAAGGAGAGCCCGCCCGCACCGATCGTGGTGTCCGCTCGCTTGGCCGGGTCAGCGGGCGCGGGATGCTCACGGTGGGCAGGACCTCGGGCGCCGAGAGCCGCATCGAATTGAGCCTGAACACCGAACGCACTGCCCTTTCTGAAGTCATCACGCTGATCCAGGGGCGCGGCAGCGGACTGCGGGGATTCGTGAGTTCGCGGCTGAAGCTCTCCGGTCCGTTGTCGGCGATTCAGACCGAGGGTTCGATCCAGACCGCAGAGTTTGAGCGGCTGGGCTGGCTGCTTCCTGGAGGATCCGGCGCTGGAGTCCCCGTACGTGGCAAGCTCGACCTGCCGGGCCAGACGATGACGTTCGAGACCGTTGCCCCGGGGGGCGCGGCGATGCCGGTTTCATTGCGGGCGCGTGCGTCGCGTTTCCTTGGCGTCCCCTCGTGGGCCATGCTCATCACGGTCAACGATCTTCCGCTCGCGTCGGTCCGCTGGCTGTTGGCGGAAGCCGGAATCCCGCTCCCCGCCGACCTGCCCGCGGAAGGCAAGCTGTCGGGCGCTGTTGGCTACGATACCGCGCGAGGCATGCAAGGCGAGATGAAGGCTCGTCAAGGCGCACTACAAATGGACGGGCTTCCTCCTGTCCGGTTCGAATCCGCCAGCGTGGTGGTGGACGGCCCGGTACTCGAACTGCGTCCGGCCGCGGTCCGGATCGGTGAAGCGCGCGGGGCCACGGTGGAAGCCCGGTACAACTCGGTCAGCGGCGAGCGGGAAGCATCCATCCAGACACAGGGCCTCGAACTCGCCGAGTTGCGAGGACTTTGGAAGGCCGTAGCCGCCGGGCCCATGCCGGAGATGCTGGACCGGGCGGTCGAGGGTTCCCTTCAGGGAGCAATCCGCTGCAAGCCCTGCGGCGAAGCGGGTGCCCAGTGGACCGCCGACACAGCCGTGCGCGGGCTGCGGATTGCCCTGGACGGGCTCCCGGCCACTGTCCTGCTGGAATCGGGTCTGGTTTCGTTGCGCGGAACCGCTCTTGCCGCCCGCCGGCTCGAAGGACGCCTGGGTACTCTCCGCTGGACTGGCGAAGTTGCGGTCCCGGCAGCCAATCAAGCCAAGTTCAACCTGGAATTCCCGGAAGCGAATTCTTCGCAACTCGAAGCGTTCCTCTCGCCCGCGTTTGAGCGGCAGCAGGGTTTGATCGCACGGACTATTCTGCGACGGTCGGGTCCGTTGCCGGAGTGGCTACGGCTGCGCCGGGCCGACGGGCGCGTGAAGATCCGGCAGCTCCAGGTGGGCCCGCAACTGCTGGAGGCGGTCTCGTTCGCCGTCAATTGGACCGGCCCGAAAATCGAGATCACGAACTGGCAGTCGCGGATCGGCGACGGACAGTTGCTCGGAGCATTGACCGCCGACCTTGCCGGACGCGCACCGGTGTACAAGGGCCGCGTCGAGGCGTCAGCCGTGCCCTGGCAGGAGGGGCGCCTGGACGGCGGCGCCGCGTTTGAGACCTCGGGCGCCGGATCCCAGTTGATCCCCCGGCTCAGCGCCCAAGGCACCTTCGCCGCGCGCGACGTCGTGTTGGCGCCGGACACCGAATGGCGCACCGCCAGCGGGTCCTTCAGCTACACCGGCGCGTCGCGGCTGCAGATCACCGGGATCGAAGCGGCGATCGGTCCGGATTCCTACCAGGGCGCGGGCGCCGCCAATGCCGACGGGCGTCTGGCAATCGAGCTGGCCAGCGCTCAGCGCCAGTTGCGCCTGGCGGGCCGGATTTCGGGCCAGGGCGTCGAGCTCAGGCCGGCGCGGTGATGCGGCTCGGGTCCCTCATCCTGCTTGCAGCCGGTGCCGCTCAACCAGCGGTTGATCCGGACACCGCGCGTGGCTTCGACCACTTCTATAACCTGGAGTTCGACCAGGCGATCGGAGTCTTTCGCCGATTGACGAAGAACCGCCCGGGCTCGCCCTACGCCTTCAACCACCTGGCCCAATCGATCTTGTACCGCGAGATGTTCCGGGCCGGCGCTCTCGAGTCTGAGCTGGTCAGCGGCGGGAACGCGTTCCTGCGACGCGAGAAAATGAACCCAAGCCCCGCGGATGTGCGCGAGTTCGATGGCTCGATCGGCGAAGCGATGCGGCTATCGCAGGCTCTGCTCGCGCAGAACCCGGAGGACAAGGCTGGACTCTACTGCTTGGGAATCGCGCACGGACTCCGCGGCAACTACAACTTTCTGGTACGCAAGTCCTGGCTCGATGCGCTCCGCGACGCCTCGGCATCCCGCACGCTGCACAACCGGCTCAGCCAGGTGGATCCTGCCATGACCGACGCGCGCCTGGTGCAGGGGATCCACGAATACGTAGTCGGAAGCCTGCCCTGGTATTACCGCACCCTCGGATTCGTTGCCGGATTCCGGGGCGACAAAGAGAACGGAATCCGCACGCTCAAGCTGGTCCATGAAAAAGGTGAGGCGAACCGCGCTGACGCAGCCGTTCTGCTGGCGACGGTTTACCGGCGCGAGAAGCGGCCTGGGGATGCCGTGCCGTTGCTCGAAGGGCTGATCCGGCAGTATCCCCGCAACTACCTGCTCGGGCTGGAACTCGCCCAGATGTACTCGGACCTGGGCAACTCCGTGAAGGCGCTGGACGCCGTGGCCGCGGTCGAGCGGCAAAATGTGGCGCCGGCCCAAAAGGTGCTCTACTACCGCGCGACGATCCAGTTCTGGTACCGCGAATACGACGCCGCACTGGCGAATTTCCTGCAAGTGACCTCGAAAGCGGACACCCTCGATCCCAACACCGGCGTCACAGCCTGGATGCGCCTTGGCCAGACCTACGACCTCAAAGACGACCGTGCCAAGGCGCTGGAGGCCTACCGGAAGTGCATGGCCTACGCACCAGGGTCGTACAGGGCCAAGGAAGCACAGAGGTACCTGAGGAGCCGTTACCGCCGCTGAGCCTCCGCAAACCGGCCCCGATTCTTGATATATTGATCGGTCATGAAGTGTAGATTCTCGCTCACACCAATTCTGTGCCTCCTCGCCACGGGGGCGGCCGCACAGACAACCGGAACCGCGACGATCAGCGGCGCCGTGATGGATTCGACGGGTTCGGCCGTGCCTGGCGCCCGCGTCACGATCACCAATACCGCTACCGCGGTGGCCGTCACGACGGCAACCACCAATGAAGGCACATATTACGTGCCATCGCTCAATCCCGGCACCTACCGCGTCCAGATCGAAGCGGGTGGATTCAAGCAGTACGCGCGTGACGGACTAATCCTCCGCACCGCCGAACAGCCGCGCATCGACGTGCAACTGGAAGTCGGCAACGTCAGCGAGTCGATCAACGTCACCAGCGCCGCGCCCCTCCTCGAAACCGAGACCTCCGGATCCGGCATGGTGCTTGAAGGCGCGACGATCATCAAGATGCCGGTTCTGCAAAAGGCGTTCAACCGCATCGTGCTCTACACTCCTGGCATGAATGTCGTCAACGGACAACATGCCATCGGACAGCGGCAGCGCTCCTTCGGCATGACGCTCGACGGTGTGAGCGGCAAGGAGCCCGTGCTCGGCAATCCGAACGACGTGTTCCGCATCCAGTCGGCGACGCTCGACATGATCCAGGAGTTCAAGGTGTGGACCACGGGCATGCCCGCCGAGTTCGGCCACTCTTCCGGCGGACTGTTGAGCGGCGTGTTCCGCTCTGGCACGAATCAGTTTCACGGGTCGCTGGAGGACCGCTACCTGAACGGGCGTCTCGTCCACCGCCAGTACTTCGAACAGCTCCGGCGCTGCCAGGGCCTGATCACGTGCAATCCGTTTGCCTATCACGAAATGTCGGCCACCGCTGGCGGTCCTGTCTACATTCCGAAGTTGTACAACGGCAAGGAGAAGACCTTCTTCTTCTTCGGATTCCAGCGCCATCACGAAAAAGTCACTGAGACCTTCATCGGCGCCGTTCCCACGCCGCAGATGTATGCGGGCAACTTCGATTTCGGACAGGGCACGTTCCCGGTGTTCGATCCGAACACAACCCGCCCGAACAACGATACGGCGCGGCCCTGGATCCGCGACCAGTTCCCAGGTAACCAGATTCCGGCCTCGCGCGTGGATCCGGTGACCCGGAACCTGCTCAACCGGAATCCGTGGAAGCTGCCCAACACCGCAGGCGTGCCATCGCCCACGGGTCCGGTGCAGAACCTCGTGATCCCGACGCTCGGCCGCTACTACTTCAATCGCTTTGACACGAAGATCGACCACGCGTTCAGCACCAGCCATCGCATGTTTGGGCGCCACTCCCTGTTCCAGAACCGGTCCCTGCAGCGGATTTCAAACGAGCCCGCCTGGAGGCTGATCGACCGTGTGGTGATCGAGCCGACCAACCACCACACGCTGATCCTCAACGACACCTACACCCTCAGCCCGACCTGGATCAACGAGCTGCGCGTCGGATTCAACCGGCGCATCGGGCGCAGGACTCCCAATGGCTACAACGAAAACTGGGCCCAACAACTCGGGATTCCGAACACCAGCGGCGAGACGTTCCCGTTCATCTCGCGGCCGGGAGGCGGCAGCTTCTATTCAATGGCGCCCGGCGGACGCTTCCACCAGGTGGCCGAGGATTTCGTCGTCCAGGAGAATATGACCCGGATCATGGGCAAGAGCACGGTCAAGTTCGGCTATGAGCTGATGCGGACGCGGTACAACGCTCTCGCGGAAGCGCTGCCCTCGGGCCAGTTCTTCGTTGGCGGCACCGACCAGCCGTTCATTCCCAATACCGGAAACGACTTTGCGTCGCTGCTGCTCGGCACGGTCGTGCGAGCCCAGTTCACCAACGCCGTCGCTACCTGGCTGCCCCGCTGGTGGTCGCATGCGTTCTACCTCCAGAACGACTACAAGCCGCGCCGGAACCTGACTTTGAACCTGGGCCTTCGCTGGTCCTATGAATCGCCGTTCAGCACCAAGTACGGCCAGAACACGCAGTTTGATCCCACCGCGCGCGATCCGCTCACCGGACGGACGGGAACCACGGTCCACCGGCCGGGTCTGTACTCCAAGCGCGACCTGAACAACTTCCAGCCGCGCGTCGGGCTCGCCTGGAATTTCAGACCCAAGATGGTGTTCCGGTCCAACTTCGGCATCATCACGAGCGACGTGTTCACCAACGCCCTGAACACGGGTTTCGAGGAGTACTTCGCGACCGCCAACCTGCAGGCACCCCCAGGCGATCCGCGGCACATCTTCAGCCTGTCGCAAGGTCCGCCAGCGTTCCAGTTCAATCTCGCGCCCGACGGCTCGGTGCCCTTCGTCGGCGCGGTGCAGGGCCGGCCCGCAACCCTCTGGGATCCGAACATGCGGAATCCCTACGTGATGAATTGGTCGGGTGGCGTGCAGTGGGAGTTCCGTCCGCAGTGGCTCACCGAGATCCAATATCAAGGCTCCTCCGGTGTCGGACTGTTGAACAACTGGAACTTGAACGTGGTTCCGCTGGACATCTCGCGCGACCGCGCAACCCTCGACCAGGTCCGCGTGGCGACGCAGAATTTCCTGCCCTATCCGAATTTCGGCGGCATCCAGCATTACTCCAACTATGGCCACAACTCCTATCACGGGGTGACGTTCCGGGTGGAGAAGCGCTATGCGAAGGGCATGACGGTGAACTCGTTCTACACGTTCTCGAAGTCGATCAACGACGTCGACGAGGATGGCGGCGCGGGTGGCGTCACGTTCTACGACCGGCGGCTGGAGAAGGCGCGGGCGAGCTACGACGTCCGGCACCGGTGGGTGAGCACGTTCACCTACGAGCTGCCGGTGGGCAAGGGCAAGCGCTTCCTGAGCAACGGCCGCGTGGCCAACGCGATCCTCGGCGGATGGGAGTTCGTCTGGATCCAGACGTTCCAAACCGGTACGCCATTCTCAGTAGGATTTGCGGGCAGCCCGAACTTCTATCTGCCGATGGCCAGCCGCCCGAATCAGGTCCTGCCGAACGACCAGGCCAAGCTGAAGCGTGTCCACATTGGTCCGCACCGGTTCCCCTTCGCCGCCCAGAACCGCTACCTCAACTTCGACGCCTTCGCGTATCCGGACAACTACACGCCCGGAACGCTCGGACGGAATACGCTCGAGGCGCCAGGAATCATCTGGGCGCAGTCGTCGTTGTCGAAGTCGTGGCAGATGTGGGAGCGCGTGCGTTTCAACCTGCGGTTCGACGTGAACAACATCACCAAGTACCACAGCTTCGCGCCGCCGAACTCGACCTTTAACCTGCGCGACCGCACCGGGTTCGGGACCTTCACCGGAACCCGCGGATCGTTCTCCGACATCGGCACCGGCCGGTGGCACGGAATCATGGTGTTCCGCCTGGAGTGGTAACGGTCAATCCGGATCAGTGCGAGGCCCGGGATCCTTCCCGGGCCTCTGCTGTTTTCTCCCGCCACCGGAACCGTTCCAGTGCCGGATTGGGAACCCCTTCCACCGCGTCCGCGATAATTCCCCCGAGCACCGGTGCGAACTTGAATCCATGCCCGCTGTCTCCCGCCGCTACTACGAGATCCCGGCGCCCGGGATGCCGGGCGATCCAGAAATCGCCATCGAACGTGTCGCAGTAGAAACACACACGCGTCGATGCAATCGGAGCTCCAACGAGAGCGGGCAGGACGGACTCCAGAAACGCCCGGAAATGCGCGTGCTCGCCCGCCGCCACCTCGCGCGGATCATCAGGATGCATGCGGCGTCCCGGACCATGATTCGCGATCTTCAGCGTGCCGTCACCCAACGCCGGGAATCCGTACCAGCCGGTGCGCCCGATATCGGCGGCCCATACGGGGAAGCGCGGCGCTTGCCAGTCCGCCGGGTTTTCGACACGGTAGTGGATCACCGGTTGCGCCGTGGCCCACATGACACCGCCAAGCTCCGGGAGCAGCGAAGGAGTCCACGCGCCGGTGGCAAGCACCGTTACATCGGCGCCGGGCAGGGAAGTGCAGCCTTCCTGGATCTCGACTCCCTCGCGCCGCGCCACCTCAGCGAGCCACGCCGTCGCGTTGCCGCTCTCCGCCCATCCGTCCCGCGGATTGAAGTATCCGTGCGGATACTTGCCCTCCGGCCAGACCGGATAGCGGTAGCGGATCTCGTCCGCGCCCAGCCACTCGACCGGTTCGCCCAAAGACCGCAGCAGCCGGTAGCTCTCGGCCTCGAATCCACCGGGCTGCATCGCCGGACCCGACAGGATCAGGAATCCGTCCTGGTGAAACAACGTGCGGCCCGACTCCCGGTTCCACTCGATCCACCGCCCGATGGCCGTGCGCCCGAGCGCCGTATGCAACTCGTCCGCGGCGTAGTCCATGCGGACCACCTTGCTGATGTCGGTGGACGCAGCGTTGGGCGCCGGCACGGACGCAGGATCGGCGATCGTTACCTTCCACCCGCGCCGGCGCAGCTCGATGCCGGCCGTCAATCCGAAAACCCCTGCTCCCGCGATCGCAGCCTTCATCGATCCTTTCCCGCCCCTACTTCTTCAACAGTCCCGCGACAAACAGAATTACCACCGAACCGATCACCGACGTGACAATCGCATTCAGGTAGCCGCTGGTCGTGCCGACACTCAGTCCCAACCGTCCGAGAAGCCAGCCTCCAACGATGCCGCCGACGATGCCAAGGATGATGTTCCCGACGACGCCGAAGCCGCCCCCCCTCATGATCGATCCGGCGATCCAGCCGCTCACGGCCCCAATCAACAACGCAATCAACAGAGCTTCCATAGGTCTCCTTCCTCAAATTCCGGGTTAACCCGTTCGGGTAGTATACCTGATCCCACGTTCGTGAGGGGTCGCGTCGTGATATAAAAAGTTCTCTGGCATGACTCGCGTATTCGCAATTCCACTTCTCGCCGCCTGCGCGGCCGCACAAACGATTCACTGGCCGCAATTCCGCGGACCGGACGGGCTGGGCATCGCCAAGTCCGGGGCGCCGGTGGAGTTCGGTCCGGAGAAGAATCTGGTCTGGCGCACGGAAATTCCCACGGGACATTCGTCGCCCGTGATCGCCGGGGACCTCATGTTCCTCACCGGCGAGGAAGGCGGCAAGAAAGCCCCGGCGGAACGCGACAAAATCACCACGGATGGCGTGCTCAGCACGTTCGCCGTCAACCGGCAGACCGGCAAGATCGTGTGGCGCAAGGATGTCCCGCGGCCGAGGCTCGAAAAGTATCAGCCGACCAACTCCGCCGCGTCGCCGTCGGCCGCCACCGACGGGCGGAACATCTACGTCTTCTTCGGCGACTTCGGACTGATCTCCTACACGATCGACGGCAAGGAGCGGTGGCGCAAGCCGCTCGGTCCGTTCAACAACGTCAATGGACACGGGTCGTCGCCGATCGTGGCCAACGGCAAGGTGATCCTGGTGTGCGACCAGGACACCGATTCCTACCTGCTTGCGTTGAACAAGGACACGGGCGAGGTGGCCTGGAAAGTCGAGCGGCCCGAGGTGACGCGCAGCTACGTGACGCCCACGGTGTACCGTCCCGCGAAAGGTCCCGCGGAGCTGATCGTTCCCGGCGCGTATCTCCTCACCTCCTACGAACTCGAAACCGGCCGCAAGCTGTGGTGGGTGCGCGGACAGTCGTGGCAGCCGAAGTCGCTGCCCTTGGTCGTCAACGGCATGATCTATGCGCACTCCTGGGAGTCGAGCGGGGAAGCCGAGACTCCCCTCGAGACGCCCGGATTCACCGAGGTCTGCGCGCAATGGGACAAGGACGGTGATAAGCGGTTATCGAAAGCGGAGTTTCAGGATCCGAAGTTCGCGCGCGGGTTCGTGAATACCGATCTCAACAACGACGGCTTCCTGTCGCAGCCCGAGTGGGAGAACTTCCAGGCGCGGCGGTCGTCGCGCAACAGCCTGGTCGCGGTGCGCGTAGGCGGGCGCGGCGATGTGACGAACACGCACGTCGCCTGGTCGATGCAAAAGTTCCT
Organism: Acidobacteriota bacterium; assembly: GCA_016871015.1. Classification (GTDB taxonomy): domain Bacteria; phylum Acidobacteriota; class Terriglobia; order Bryobacterales; family Bryobacteraceae; genus SYLY01. The sequence goes on from VFZX01000149.1 coordinate 10,216, forward strand.
GCCGAACGTGCCGTCGCCGCTGGTATACGGCGGAATCATCTATCTGATCAAGGACGGCGGAGTGTTGACGGCCGCCGATGCCGCCACGGGCAAGATCCTGAAGCAGGGGCGGCTCAACGGTGCCATCGACACCTACTACGCGTCCCCGGTTGCGGCGGGCGGCCACATCTATTTCCTGAGCCAGCAGGGCAAGGCGGCGGTGGTGAAGGCCGGCGCCGAATGGGAGATCGTGCAGGTGAACGATCTCGGCGAAGAGGCATTCGCGACCCCGGCAGTCATCGACGGACGTCTGTACCTGCGGACCCGGAACGCTCTCTACTGTTTCGGCGCGGCGCACCAGACTAGATAGATAGATGCGCGCACTCATCCTGCTGGCTCTGGCTGCGCCCCTGTTCGCGCAGTCCGGCAAGTGGATCCAACTGTTCAACGGCCGCAACCTCGATGGCTGGACTCCGAAGATCACGGGCTACGAGTTCGGCGAGAACTTCGGCAACACCTTCCGCGTGGAGAACGGCGTGATGAAGGTCGCCTACGACCAGTACGGCAAGTTTGGCGAGCGCTTCGGCCACATTTTCTACAAGGACAAGTTCTCGCGCTACCGTTTGCGCATCGAATACCGCTTCACCGGCGATCAGGCTCCGGCGGGACCCGGCTGGGCCGTCCGCAACAGTGGCGTGATGCTGCACTGCCAGGATCCGAAGACGATGACCAGGGATCAGAATTTTCCGATCTCGATCGAGGTGCAGTTCCTTGGCGGACTCGGCGAAAAGCCGCGCACCACGGCCAACCTCTGCACTCCGGGGACCAACGTTGTGCGCGATGGCAAGCTCTTTACGCCGCACTGCCTGAACTCGACGTCGCGCACCTATCACGGCGATCAGTGGGTCCGCGTCGAGGTCGAGGTGCTGGGGGCGCAGGTGATCCGCCACATCATCGATGGCGAGACGGTGCTGTCATATGAACAGCCGCAAATCGGCGGCGGCGCGGTGAACCATCACGATCCCTCGGTGAAGCAGGATGGCAAGCTGCTGAGCGAAGGCTATATCTCGCTGCAGAGCGAAAGCCATCCGATCGAGTTCCGCAAAGTGGAGCTCATGCCGCTGCGCTAGTCCGGATTGTGGCTGCGCAGGATGCACGGCTGGCCGGGGTCCGTGCCGCGACACGCATCGAGGGCGCGCAGCTCACGCGCCCACATGTCGCGGCCCCTTCCGCTTCTTTTTTCACCCCGCCTGTAACAAATTGACGCCTCGTCCACCTAAATCCTCGTGATTGCCAATTCAATGACTCGGGTCTGGGTGGCGGGGATCGTCCTGGCAGGGTCCGTGGCCCTGGCCCAGCCGCAGGGCAGCAAGCGAGGCCCCGCGGCCGGGCAGACGATGATGAGCCGTCCCCTTACCGTCGCCGACATCGACCTCTACTGCAAGATCGCCGCCGAGATCCGGAAGTTAACCGGTCCGGTCCGCTCCGGAGAGGACTCCGACCGGATGTTTGCGTTGACCCGGTCTACCGCCCCTAAACACGGATTGAGTCACCAAGACTACCGGGCGCTCGATTTGAGAATCGGTTCCGCTCTTCTGGCGCTCGATGCGGGCAAGGCCGCGTCACTTGCTCCCAAGGAGAAAGCCGACTGTGAGCTGGTTGCCAAGCACCGTACCCGAATCGAGGAGGCGAGGAAGTTCGCAAAGTGAGTCTGGCCTGAGGGCCGCGCCGCGAGCCTGGAGGCCAGCGATGGTTCAGGAGAAAGGAAGGGAGAAATGAAGCACACTATTATTGCGTTCGCCGCTTGTGCCGGAGTCGTTTTCGGCCAAACGCCGCATGAGTCGTCACCGGGTTACAATTCTGCGACCGATCCTTGCTGGGACCTCAAACAGCAGTTGCGGAGCGTGCGGCGTCAGTTGGAGGAGAACGAAAGGGAGGCCAAGGACGCGCTGGCCAGGTGGCAGGCGTATGCCAAGCAGCAGGCGCAGGCCGAGGCCGCGGCCTGGGATGCCACCGGAGGCGCGCTCCAAGACTTCTGGGCCGTGTGCAAGTGCGTCACCGGCGCCGACCCGGCGTCGATTCCCTCGGCCTCCGTGAAGTTGACGCGGGCACTGTTGAACGTCGGTCTGGTAATCCTGCCTGGCAACGCGCCTTCCGGTCCGGCCATGGTGACCAACGCGTGGCAGACATATGGTTATTACGTCGGACAGGTCAAGGCGCTGGGCGCGCAAGCTACGGACCTTGAGGCGAGACTACGCCGTTGTTGCAGCTTGTATCCCAACCCGCCATCGGACACGAATCCCCCGCCACCCAACCCAGGGGGCGGGAGCCCGCCGTCCACCGGGACCGGGGCAGGTGCGGGTTCGACGACGACCGGCGGCAGTGTGACCAATCAAGGCGGAACGACGGTGGACTGGTTCTTCGAACTCGGCGGCCGGGAGAGTGTGCGGGGCAACGATCCAACTGCTGGGCCTGGGGGGAACGGCCCCCAGTATGGTTTTTACGGTTTCCCCGGCTACATCCCAATCCTTCCTGATGGCCTACAGGGTTACAACTCGGAGCGCCTCAGGAGAGCGATGGAAAACGTAACGCGGTTGGAGGCGCACTGCATCGGATTGGACAGGCTCCGCCGTTCGGCCACCCCGCCGCCTTTCGCGACCAGGACCAGGGTCTCGGCGTGCTACAGAGACTTCGCCTACGGAGCCGGTTACATAGTCGAGGAGCTCAACATGATAATGCGGCGCAGACACGGCCCGGCGGAAATAAAGCTGCTCGACGAGATGAAGCCGGCCGCGCTCGACCTGCGAAAGCGCTCCGCCGACGCTCGCCAGGTGGCCGAGCGAGCGCCGTAGACGCCGGGATGGATGGCTACTGTGGCAGCCGGACCGTGTGGCGGTTCACCATCACCCAGTTGCCGCCCTTCTTCACCCACACCTGGACCATGTGCAGATGCACGTCAACGGCCTTGCCGTTCTGCATGTTGTGGGCGGTCATCTTGCCGTGCCAGACAGCCGTGTTGCCGTAGACGTTGACCACCGAACCGGGGAGCAGCTCGAAATGGGACTTGGCCTTGGTGAGCGCGGCTACGGCTTCGGCCTTGGTCTCCATCTTGGCGTTGGAGTGGGCGTAGGCAAGCTCGTCGGCGAGGTACTTCGCCATGGTGGGTCCATCGCCCTTGCGAACCGCGTCGTTGAACGCATCGTGGGCGGCGCGGACGGCCTTTTCGGTCTCGGTGTGGGCGGAGCCCAGGGCCAGGGTGGCGGAAGCGGCGAGAAGGATGAGTGTTTTCACGGCTAGCAGTATAACGCACATTGCGGGACGGCGGTGGTGGGGAGGCTTCAGCTCTACAAATCCACCAGCCGCTTGTCCGTATCACCGAACCGGTCCAGCGTGACGCCCATCCGGTCCATCAGCGACAGGTACAGGCTGCACGCCCGCCGGTTGTCATCGCCCTTGTCCATGTAGTCGGCCACCCGGCCCGGATGCAGCGTGCCATTGCCGCGGCCGCACAGCAGGATCGGCATTTGCTCAGCACTATGCGCGTCGCCATCAAACAGGTTCGAGCAGCCCATCAGCATTGAGCTGTCGAGCAGCGACTGGCCGCCCTCGTCGATCTCCTTCATCCGCCCCACCAGGTAGGCGAACTGCTCCACATGGAACTGGTTCGTCCTGAGGTACATCGCCTCCGCCGCCGGAGCCTTGCCGTTGTGCGTCAGATCCAGGTGCAGCGCGCCCTTGACGCCCTTGAGGAACCCGAAGTTCATCTGCGACAGGTCGTTGTTGAGCATCAGCGTGACGATGCGCGTCTTGTCCATGCGGAAGGCGAGCACGATAAGGTCCAGCATCAGCCGCATGTGGTCGGGAACGTTCTGCGGCAACTGCTCGCCCGGCCGCGGCATGTCGGGCTGCGCAAGCGTCGGCTTCCAGCCTTCGATCCGCTCCTCTTTGTTCGCGCGGTCGATCCGCCGTTCGATATCGCGAATCGACTCCAGGTATTCGTCCAGCTTGCGCCGGTCGCCGCCGCTGATCTTCGGCTTGAGTCCGTGCGAATCCTTCAGGACCGCGTCGAGCACGCTCCGGTCCAGCTTGCGGCCGCTCCCGTCGCCGGTCAACAGGTCAAACGTGCGCGACGGATAGATCTCCTTGGTGGCCGGCTTGTTCGGTGACGCCCAGGAGATCGCCGAACCGTAGATCATCGACAGCCCGTCTTCCAGCCGCAGCTCGTTCGGCTCGATCCCCAGCACCAGGCTCGGAACCGCGGTCTTCGCGCCGATCCGCTGCGACAGGACCTGGTCGAACGTCGTGCCCACCTGGATCAGCGCCGGGTTTAGGCTCACCGTCGCACCCGACAGCATGTTCGGCATCCGTCCGAGGTGCGGACTCGACGAGGCCACCGCCGCCTGGTTGTACAAGCCGCGGATGAACAGCATGTCCTTGCGGTGTGGCATCATCGGCGCGAGTCCCGGACCAATCTCCATCGACTCACCCGTTCCCTTCGCCCACCAGTGGGCCGGCTCCACACCGTTCGAGAAGTACACGCAGGCGTATCGCAGCGGAGGCTTCGAAACCGCCGCCACCGACTCCATCCAGGGGAGTGCGAGCGCGACTCCGGTTCCTCGCAAGAACTGCCTTCTCTGCAACTTCATCATCGTCCTCCGGCTGCAACCGTCGTGGATTCTTCCCTCTCTCGTTTATACCTGAATTGGCGGCTCGTTGCGATCTCGACGGCCAGTTGAGAGAACGTCATCGATCCGCTTGCCTTGGCCAGCCGGTCGACCAGGGGCTGATCGGACGGCAGCACCGTGCGCCCCAGCGCGTAGCCGAGCAGCTTCCGCGCGAGGGTCTCGTAGACCTGCTGTTCATGCTGGCTGACATACCGGACCAGCCCGTCGATCCCCTTGATCTCGGTTTTGTCCGCCGCGGCCGCCCAATCCTGCACCGGCTTGCCATCGGAGTATTGATCGCGCCAGCGCCCGATCGGGTCGTAGCGCTCAAACGGGAAACCCAGGGGATCGATCCGCGAGTGGCAGCTTACGCACGATGGATTCCGCTGGTGCGCCACCAGCTTGTCAAACAGCGACATGCCTCCGAACGCCTTGTCGTCGGCTGGAATCGAGCCGGCGTCGGCTGGTGGCGGCGGAGTGGGAGTGCCGAGCACACGGCGTAACAACCAGTCGCCGCGTTTGACCGGACTCGTGCGCAACGGCGCCGACGTCACCGTGAGCACCGCGCCCAGACGCAGCATGCCGCCGCGATGGAACGCATTCGCTCCTTCGACAAGCTGCATCGCGGACCCGGCCTCGATCTTCGCGTTGGCTCCGTAGTGCTTGGCAAGCGCCGGATTCAGGAACGTGTAGTCGGCGTTGACCAGGTCCTTCACCGGGCGGTCCTTGCGGACCACATGTTCGAAGAAACTCACCGCTTCGTCATACATGGCGGACTTCAGCTCCGCGGTGAACTCGGGGAACCGTCCCGTGTCGACTCCGGTGTACTGATCGAACCGGTAGAACCCGAGCCATTGCCCAAAGAACTCGGTCGAGAATCGCCGCGCCTTGGGATCGGCGAGCATCCGCTTGACCTGCCGTTGCAGCCCGGCTGGCTGATTCAGCTCGCCTGACACCGTGGCTCTTCGCAGCTCATCATCGGGTCCGGACGACCACAGGAAGTAGCTCAGCCGGCTGGCGAGCTCCCAGCCCGCCAGCGGCCGCACGCCGGACACCTCGCCCGTCTCGATCCGGTAGAGAAACGACGGCGACATCAGGATCCGCGTGAGCAGCAGCCGGATCGCTTCGGGATGGCCGAGCTTGCTCTCTTCGCGCGCCCGCGAGTAAAACGACCGCAGCCCGTCCTTCTCACGCGCATCAAGCGGCCGTCGCCAGGCGCGCTCGGCGAACCGGAGGCACTCGTCGATATGGCCGGGTTGCGCGGCGGCATGCGCCTTCCCGACACCGTCGTACTCGGTGCGCAGCGCCTGAACATAGCCGCGAGGCTCGCCGGGCAAGGCCGCAATCCAGGCCGGATCCAGTTCGTCGATCCCTTTGCCGCCGAGGTCCAGCTTGTACTTCCGCGAGACGAAGCGGAGGAACGCGTCGTGATACTCGAACGAGCCGAGCAGGTCCATCCAGGCGAACTCGAGTTCTTTCCTCACTCTGTCGTCGAGCATCTTTTCGATCAGAAACTGGTCCGTGCGGTAGTACTTGACTTGCGTGTGGAACGAGTCGCGCTCTGGCTGGTTGTACGTATTGTCGTAGGGCAGCGGGATCGGATCCCGGTCCGCCGGAGTCGGCTCACCGTGCGAAGTCTGCGGCATGTCACGCGCGAACTCGAGCACCGCTGTCTTCCACGTCTTGTATCCCGCCGCATCCGCACTTCCAAGGATGACCGACACCGGCCGTCCCTGCGCGATCTCGGCGCGGTCATTCAGTGTGCAGCGCAGCACCGCGTCACCCGCGGGTCCCGGCACAATCGTGGCTTCTACCTGGAACTCCACGAATCCAGTCCCCTCCGGCACCGTGATCTCCACGGCAGCGGACTCGCCGCCCGCGAGCGCGAAGTCATGCGCGCCGATCTCGCCGCCCGGGCTCTTGCCAAACTTGAGCTTGTCCTTAGCCGATTGGGAGACGACAGTATCAAGCGGCACCGATTGTCCCGCCGCACGGTTCATCGAGCGGAACCGGATGGACGCGTTCTTCCACACCGCGTAGGCGGCGTCCTTCGAGTTGGGATTGAGCGACGCCGTGGACAGGTAGGCGACCGCGGTCTTCTGTCCGCGCACCCTCAGCCCAAACCGCAGCCGTTCACTGCCTTTGGCTTGTACGGACTCGTCGGTCAGCACCAGCGCCCTTTCATCGCCTTGTCCGCCCTCAGCCGCGCCGCCAGCGCCGAACAGCCAGCGCGGCCACTCGACGAGATAATGCTGGATCTCCTGGCATTGAGCCCGCGCGGTCTTGGCGGTTTGCTCGCGGGTTGCCGCGGATGGTGCCGGCAGCGCTTTCCAGCGCGACACCACCTCCGACGACGGATATCCGGGTGAGGACTGATTGACCACTTTCCAGATGTGCTGGGTGAACCGCGGCGTCAGGCCTTCGCGCTCACCAATTTTTTCAAGCGGGAGATTGCTCTCGCCCAGCGCGCCGCGATGCTTGTACCGCCACGCGGCGTAGAGCGCCTTCGAGTAGCGGTCGAGTCCGTACGGCTTTCCGCCTTCGGCCGACGCCGCGCGGAATCCGTAGCGGGTGTAGATTCCTTGGATCCGGTGGATGGCCGAGAGTTCCATGCCGCTCTTGCCAGGATCCGAATAGAATTGCAGCGGACCCGCGCCGATGACGGCGTGGCTCGCCACGGTCTTGGCCGCGCGGAGGTAGCGCTCCAGGCTCGCGTCGCCGACAAACTGCACGTCGCCGAAGTTGGTGAATCCCTCGCCGCCCGCCGAGTCGCCTTCGAAGTCGCGGTCGAGCTTGAGGTCGAGTCCGGTGAGATCCTGGATTGAATAGTTGTACTCGCCGCCCGTGAGCCGGCGCATTGTCACCTTGCCAGGATCTCCGGCGTTCCGCGCGGCGATCTCGCCCATATACCGTTGGATGCCGCGGACCGCGAGTTGCCGGCTGGCTTCCGTAGGCTGAGGCGCGGCTGGTGGAGGCATCCGCTTCTCTTCGAGCACGGCGGCCACTTTCCGCCACTGCTGGAAGTGGTTCGCGGGCGAGCGGTCAGCCGTCATCAGTTCCAGATTCACGCCGCCGGATGCCGCCTTGCCGTGGCATTGCATGCAGTGCTTGCCCAGCAGTTGCGCGGCGGGAGACGGAAGCGTCTGCGCCGCCCCGGATCCGGATGACACTACAACAGCGGCCAGCACACCTTGGACAAGTCTCATGTCCTAACGAGTTTATCACCCGGCGGAGTGGTCTGATATACTCATACTGGATGTTTTTACACGCAACTGGATATCCGCTTCACTCAGCAAGACCGTCTGAGGCGCCCGCGAAGCGATCGTGTTGTCTCGATGGTTTCCGGTGCCGGTCTCGGTCGCGAGACGCTACTCGAGGCCTTGTGCTGAGCAG
>VFZX01000150.1 GCA_016871015.1 Acidobacteriota bacterium
TATCACGTAGGAAGTTCACCAAGGAATTCAAGCTGGCCGCGGTGAGGCGGCTGGAACAAGGGATCTCAATCGCGGAGGCGGCCCGGGCGTTGGAGGTCAGCGGCAACGTGCTGTACCGGTGGCGGCGGGAGTTCCGGCAGGGAGCCGGGAATGCACTTCCGGGCAACGGGAAGCAACGTTGTTCAGATGGCCAAATTGCGGAGCTGGAACGCTTCTGGCGAACGGGCACGCTGGCCAACCCACCGTGCCCAAAATTTTTTCCGGTGGTGACACAGTTCACCCCTCCGGCTACGCGTAATGGCCAGGAAGGACGACATGACAACCACTTCAACCAGACGAATGCTCCCGGCGATGATGCTCGGCGCGCTGGCCTATGCCGCCGAAGTTACGCCCAAACCCTGGACCAACCCCAACGCCATCGATGAGCGGGGGAACTCCGCGCTGATGAACGCGGTCCTTTTCGGATCCGCGGACGATGTCCGCAACCTGCTGGCGCGCGGCGCGGATCCGAACCTTGCCAACGCCGCGGGCGCCACCGCCTTGATCTGGGGCGCGGGAGATCCGGAGAAAGCCCGCTTGCTGATCGAGAAGGGCGCCGATGTGAACGCCCGCTCGAAGTCCGGCCGGACTCCGCTGCTCGCCGCCGCCGCTGTCGCGGGCAATAGCCGGACTGTGAAGATGCTGCTCGACCGTGGCGCAAAGGCCGATCAGCGCGACGAGATCCCTTCGATCCCCGTGATCTGGACCGGTGGCGGGAAAGCCACTCCGCTGATCGAGGCGTCGCGGATCGGCGATGTTGAGACCATCCGGCTGCTGCTAGCCGCCGGCGCCGCCGTCAAGGCCACGGACAGCCACGGCGGAACCGCACTGGGCGAAGCGGCGTTCTACGGGCGCGTGGATGTGGTCCGGATGCTGATCGATCGCGGCGCGGACGTGAACGCGGCGGCGGGCACTGGAGTCCCGGTGTTGAGCATGGCGGCGGCGCGCAGCGAAACTGAAGTTGCGCGGATCCTGCTGCGGCACGGCGCGAGGGTGAGCCAGGCGGACGCGGGAGGCAATACACCGCTGATGTTCGCTGCGATGAACGAGACACCCAACACCGAACTGTTGAGCGTGCTGCTCGCGGCAGGCGCGGATCCGAATCATGCGAACAAGGCCGGTGAAGCGGCGCTCGACTGGGCGCTCCGGCGTGGTGAGACGGCGGCAGTGGCGAGGTTGCGGCAAGCAGGCGCACGGGCGTCCGCAAAGCCGGCCGCACCGGCTGCGGTAGGGGCGGAGGGCGCATTCGATCCTGCGGTGACCATGAAACTGCTCGCCGCGTCGGCGCGGACTTCGTTCAAGACCACCGGCTGCATCTCCTGCCACAACCATGCATTGCCACTTCAGGCGCTGGCCTCGACGCCCGGTCTGGAGGGTTCACGCGAAGAGATCTTGAAGCAGATCAAAGCGTTCGTGATGCCGACGGTCCCCAGCATTCTTGAAGGCAGCAACGCGTTTCCCGACATCGCGCAAACCGGCAGCTACATCCTGGAGGCCTTCGCCGCCCACGGGTATCCAGCGGACATCATGACGGCGGCCATCGTCCACAAGATCGCCACGAACCAAGCGGCGGATGGACGTTGGCACGGGATCCAGCCGCGCCCGCCTCTGCAGAGCGGCGACTTCCAGGCGACGGCGATGGCGATCCGCTCATTGAGCCAGTACGGCCAGGCGATGCCGGGACGCAAGGCGGAGTTCGCGCGGCAGATCCGGCGGGGACCGCGCCTGGCTGGCAGCGTCCAAGCCTGCGACGCACGAGGATCACGTGATGCGGCTGCTCGGGCTCTACTGGTCCGGCGCGGCGGAGCGTGAGGTGGCCGGCGCCGCATGGGCGCTCGCGAAGTTGCAGCGTGCCGACGGTGGATGGGCGCAATTGCCCGGACTCAGCAGTGACGCCTACGCGACGGCGAAAGCGCTGTACGCGTTGAACCGTGCAGTGCGCAGCGAGGCCAACACGGAAGCGGCGCGTGCGTTCCTGGCAAGGACGCGGCTGGCGGATGGAACCTGGCATGTCCGGTCGCGGGCCTACAAGTTCCAACCCTACACGGAGAGCGGATTCCCGCATGGCGGCGACCAGTGGATCTCAGCAGCAGCGACGAGCTGGGCACTCATGGCGCTCGCGGGTCCGGCTAGCGCACCATAGGGGGATGGTGCGAGCCCGAACCATCGCCTTTTTCTTCTTCCCGACCTTCACGGCGCTGGCGCAAGACCGCACTGGCGCCGTGCAGGTGCGGGCGAGATTACGGTGGAAGCGGGAACGATGCGCGAAGCGGGATACTACAGCTGAGGTCGCGGGGCGCACCTACCGTGATCTGGCGACAGCGGCCTTCGCTCCCGAGGCGATCCGGCCGGCAATTGAGGATCCCGCGGCCTTACGTGTTCACACCCGAGTTGTTCACGGATCCGGTGCGGCGGCTGGAGAAGCTCAACGGAGCGCCCCCAGGCCGCCAGATCGAGGTGGGGCATCCGATGTGGAGAAGCAGTGGAACACGGTAGCTACGCTGTGTCAGAACACGGGTCCGCTGACCTCGCGGCAGCAGGCGCGCAGGCGCGGTGTCAAGGTGATGCGGGCGGCGCTGGATCCGAACTATCCGTGAAGCCGGCTTACCAGAACAGCTTGAAGCCGAGTTGGATGTTCCGTGGCGGAGAGTCGCGCATGTTCCCGCTTGAAGTGCCAGCGTCACTGGGCAGATAGGTCCCAAAATTGCCGTTGGCATCGAGCGGATTCGAGTTGTACCGGAGCGAAAAGACGTTAAAGCGGTTGAACGCGTTGTAGGCCTCGGCGCGGAACTGGAAGCGCAGACGCTCGGTAATGCGCACGGTTTTGTTCAGCGAGAGGTCCATGGTGTAGGCGGCGGGCATGCGGATCTGTCCGCTTCGCAGCGGGTTCGCGCGGTAGGTGAGAAAGTCGACGCGCGGGACCAGCCATGCGTAGTTTGAAAAGTCCGTGGAGGAACAGCCGTTGATCGTGGTCGAGGCGCGCGTGGGAGCCACTGAGCCGTCGGCAGCGGTCTGCAGCACGCACGGATTCCAGCCGCGCACGATGGTCTGGTTGCGGTCGACTTTGACCTTGGGGTCCCGCAGCCTGAAGGCGTTGGCTGGCAGGTCCGCGGGTTCGCCGGAGGAGGCGATGTAGAACGCGTTGACGTCCCAGCCGCCGATGATGGCATCAAGCAACCGTCCGGCGGATCCGGCAACCGCGCGTCCCTTGCCAAACGGAAGCTCGTAGTGAGTGGAGAACTTGAACACATGCGTGCGATCAAAGTTCACGAGGCTTTGTTGCGGAATGGCGGCATAGAAATTCAGCCATCCTTCGCGCGAGATCTGCTTGCCGAGTGTGTAGTTGGCGTCGATCACGAACCCGGACGACACGCGGAGGCGGTACACAGCCTGCATGGAGTTGTAGCGCATGAATCCGTCGGCGCGTCCCAACTGATTCAGGTCGCCGGCGAATTGCGGGAACGGCCGGGCGAGTTGCGATCGGACGATCGTCTGCGCGACGCCGAGATTGGTCGCACCGAACTCGGGAATGCCACGGAAGGGATTGGTGACCAGTTGATTGCACACCGTGGTATTACCGCCACGGGAGGGATCGCATTGCCGTGCGAACGTGTCGGGGATCGCGTTGCTGGCGAGGCTCGTCATCAGGTTCTGCGTGCGGCTTCCCACATAGGAGACGTCGACCGATGACTGATCCGTCAAGCGGAACTGGAATCCCAGCGAGAATTGATTGACGCGCGGGAGGCGGGCGCTTTGATTCCACCAACCGAAGTTGTTGCCTGCGAAGGTGGCGAGTCCACCGGCGGCGCCCGCGGGTTTGCGCACTCCGTTTGGATACGGGTTCGAGAGCAGACCCGGAACAGGCGTGCGGTTGCCATCCGTTGAGACGACCAGCGGCGTGTTCGCCGTGAAGCCCTGCGTCTGGTAGAAGTCGCCGTTGGGCCAGTTGGCGTAGAAGATGGCGTATCCTCCGCGGACCACGAAACGGTCCGCAGGCGTGTAGGCGAATCCGATGCGCGGCTGGAGTGTCGACAGGTAACTGTCCGACGCGCGGCGACGGTTCTCGCCTGCGAACAGGAGTCCGCCTCTCAGGTTCCGCAGATCGGGATAGAGAGCGAGATTGGCGGCGGTGATGCTGGCGGCGATCGGACTCGATGCCTCACGGTCAAACCCGGTGACCAGGCGGTTGTACTTCTCGTCCGGCGGAGTGTTCAGATCCCAACGCAGGCCGAGGTTGAGGGTGAGGCGGCGCGAGACCTTCCAGTCATCCTGGATGAAAGGCGCCAGGTACCAGCTTCGGAAGAAGGGCCGCGCGTTGAAGTCCGCCGTGCCGCTTGCAGCGGCGCCAAGCAGGAATGACGCGTAGCCGTCACCGGAGTTCACCTCCGACGCCGCGTTGTCCCAGACCTCGCGCGTGAACCCGGCGTTCGTGGTGACCGTGAACACGTCGCCCAGGTTCGATGTAAGGTAGTGCCACCGGCGCAGGTCGATACCGGCCTTCCAGTTGTGTTTGCCCTGAACCCTGCTGAGCGTGCCTTGCAGCGAGTACGTGTTGTTGTACTCGATGCTACGGCGGCTGCCCAACTGCGAGTATCCGCCGATGTTCCAGACACCGAAGAAGTCGGCAACAGCGAGTTGCGGGACGAGGCTCGCAGGGAGTCCGAGCTTGGTTGGGTCGAACCGGAAATTTCCTTGGCTATCGGTGCCCTCGACGTACCGGGCGTAGTTCGCGCGCAGGTTGAACGTGGTGGTTGGGCTAACGATGCGGACCCAATCGGCGAGCATCGCGCGGTTCTGCCGCAGGAATGGATTGAATCCGTTCTCACCGGGCTGGCCGAGGATCCCGTTGAGCGTGCGGTTCTGGTCATGCCGGTTGGTGGCGAAGCGGAAGAAGTAGCGGTCATTGTCGCCGCGTTTGAAGTCGACACGGCTGTTGAAGTTCCAGAACAGCAGGTCATAGGAGAACAGCGGAAGGCTGAAGTTTCCCGCGGCGAACCGCTGGCGCGGAAGGCCCGGGTCGTTCGGCTCCTGGTAGTAGCGGGAAACCGCGGCGGCCACCGGACTGATGCGAGCACCGGGAATCCGGTTGCCGGGGAATGGAGTCCGCGTGACGCGCCCGGAAGCGTCCACCGCTGGGTTGAACGGGTCGAAAACGCGGATCAGATCTCCAGCCGCGTTGGTGAGCCGCGAGAAGTCGCCGGTCCGCATCTCGGCCGTGGGCACGGCGACACGGATGGGCTGCGGGAACAGCTCCTGGTATTTCTCAAACGAAACCAGGTAGAAGAGCCCGTACTTGTCGCTCTTCTTGACGAGCTTCGGAATCAATACCGGACCGTCGGCCTGGAACCCGTACTGGTTCATGTTCTGCTCGGCGCGCGGCTGTCCAATGGCGTTCAACGGATACGCGTTCGCGCTCCAAGGCTTACGGCGCAGGTATCCCCATCCGGCGGCGTGGTGGTCGGCGGTGCCGCCGCGGCTCGAGATATTGATGATGCCGCCCGAGGTGCGTCCATAGGATGCGTCGTAGGCATTGGTGATCACTGAGACCTCGCCCACCGATTCGTTGACCGGCATCAGCGCAATGTTGCTCTGTTGATTGGCGGCGCGGGCCGTGTTGGGCGCTCCGTCGAGCAGCAACTCGTTCTGCGCCGGACTTCCGCCGTTCACGTTAAACAGGACGTTGGCGCCGTTGTGGAAGGCGGCGGAGAAGATGCCGGATCCGCGAAAGGTCACGCCGGGCAGATTATTGGCAAGGTTCATCGGATTGCGGCCGCGGATAGGAAGCTCCTGGACAAGCTTGGTGTTGATGGTGAGTCCACGGGACGCGGACTCGGTGTCGAGCACGGCGGCTTGCGCTGAAACGGTAATGGACTCGGCAGCGGTTCCGATTTCGAGATGAATGTCGATGCCCGCGTTCTGGCCGGTTTGCAGGGTGATTCCGGAGCGGGTGTACTTCTTGAATCCGGGTGGTGTGGTGGTGAGTTGATAGACGCCGGGGTCGAGGAACTGGAACAGGAAAACACCCGAGTCGTTCGAGGTCGCCGTGACGGTCGTGGCGGTAGCCGTGTTCGTCAGCTCGATGTTGGCGCTGGCGACTGGCGCGGCGGAGGGATCGAGTACGCGGCCGGTGATTCGGGCACGGTAGTCTTGACCGGATAGAACAGCAGCGGCGAGGATCGTGAGCGCGGTGCGAGGAAATTGCAACGGGACCTCCTGAAGTACCGCCTGAGTATACACCAGCAAGCGGATCGTTCAGTACACGCTATATGTAGCGCGACCCGGACTCAGCGTCCCCGTACGTTAAACTCGAGCTTCCACCGGCGTGAATCCCGCGCGGTGCACCAAAGCTGCAACTGTCCAGTCTCGGTAATCTCGGTCTCAATCTTCACGGGCACGACTCCGGACTCAGTCCCCTCAGCAGGCAGCGTGACCTCGATCGGCGCGAGCTCTTCCATCGTCGCGTCGACCTCCTCGATCATCTCGCCATGCGCATCTTCCTTGCGGCTCACGGAGCTGAAGAAACGGAACCCGGCCTGCTCGCCGACCAGGAGGCCGAATTCGCGGCCCACGGGCGCGAGGCGCGTGCCTTCCTCCATTCCGAACGGCGCGACCGTCAGCGCCTTGAGCTTCGGCTTGAGTCCCGGCACGGCGAGCGCCGAGGGCTGGACTCCGATGTAGTAAGTCCGCGAACAGCCGGCCCGCATGCGGACTCCGCGTCCACGGCGCGCGAGCCCATAGTAGGCGGCGCCGCGCGAGACGGCGTGCATCAGGTCCTCGCCGTCAAGCCGGATGATTTTCGTGAATCCATCCTTGGCCAGCCAGTGATTCAAGACTGACAGAATCCGCTCACGCACCGGCCCGGCATGGAAGACGCCGCCGTTGAAGAGGATGTGCGTCGGCGCGGCGAGTCCGCTGGGTCCGCGGCGCGCGGTGGCATGCCCGGCGCCTGCGGCAGGCATGCGCAGGAATTTAGCGAGGTGGCGCGTGATGGCGGGCTCGGCGGCGTACGGGAGTCCGATTTCGGAAAAAGCCGCGCGGCGCGTGGGCGCGGGAAGGTCAGTGCTCTCCACCGATGGGAAGAATCCCTCGATCACGATCTGCTCCGCGACGTCACGGCGGAGCTTGGCCTTGATGCTCCCGCCGATCAGCTTTGAGCCACGTCCTGGAATCGTCACCGCCACCTCGGCGGGGCCGCGCTCCGCCCCGAGCATCTTCTCCTTTGCGTTGCGGCAGTTCTGCCACAGAGCGTTGAACTGGAACGCATCGATCTTGTGTCCGGCGGCAGCGAGTTCCTGCTCGACGGAATGGGTGAGCGCGAGGTCCATGTTGTCGCCGCCCAGCAGGATATGCTCGCCAACGGCCACGCGCTCGAGTTCTAATGATCCATTCTGCTCAGTAACGGCGATCAGACTGAAGTCCGTGGTGCCGCCGCCGGTGTCCGCCACCAGAATCAGGTCGCCCGCGCGGACCATGTCGCGCCAGCCGGGATGCCGCTCGAGCCAGGCGTAGAAGGCGGCCTGCGGTTCTTCAAGCAACACCGCATTCCCGTACCCGGCCTCGTTCGCCGCACGGATGGTCAGCTCGCGCGCCACGGCGTCGAACGACGCGGGCACGGTGACCAGCACCTGTTGGTCGCGGAACGGCGCTTCGGGATGCGCATGGTCCCAGGCTTGCCGCAAATGGGTCAGGTAGTGGCGCGACGCTTCGACCGGCGAGATCTTCGTGACGGACTCGGGGGCGGTCAACGGCAGGATCGCCGACAGCCGGTCGACGCCCGAGTGGCACAGCCACGACTTGGCCGAGAGCACCACGCGGTCAGGGATTTCGGCGCCGCGAATCTTTGCCAGTTGTCCGGTGATGAAACGCGGCGTTGCTTCCCATGCCAACGCGGTTGAGCCTTCGGGGAAATCCCCCGGACCATGCAGGAACAGCGCGGAAGGCAGGAGCGGCAGCTCGCGCCCGTCACCAGCAGCAGCGAGCTGATGCACCGGAAACGAGCGCACCTCAGGTGCTTCATCGGCGATGGAGGCATAGGCCAGCGCGCAGTTGGTGGTTCCGAGATCGATGCCGATTACGAATTGTGGAGTCGACGCCATGCGGTCCTTCTATTGTCGCTTGTACGATGGAGATTCCGTCCATGACCCGTCGAACATTCGCCGCTTTCGTACTCCCCGCTGCCTCGCGCGGCGCGATGAATCTGGATTCCGTGCTGCGGGAGGGAGTCCGGCGCCGCGGAATTCCGGCGGTGGCCGCGGCAGTAGCGGATTCGCGCAAGCTGCTCTACTCGGGGGGATTCGGCGTCCGGGATTCGGCGTCGAAGGTGGGCGTCAGCGCAAGCTCGATTTTCTCGATCGCTTCGATGACCAAGGCCATCACCACGGCGGCGGCGTTGCAGCTCGTCGAGCGCGGCAAGCTGTCGCTCGATGCGCCCGCGGGCAAGTATCTGCCGGCGCTGGCCAGGTTGGATGTGCTGGAGGGATTCGACGAGTCCGGGCGTCCGAGACTGCGGCATGCACGAACGGAGGTGACGTTGCGGCGGCTGCTGTCGCACACGTCCGGGTTCGCATACGACACGTGGAACGGCGAGCGCCTGCGCTATTCGAAGGTCGCGGCATCCGCGGCTGCACCCTTGATGACGGACCCGGGCACGCGATGGGAGTATGGGACAAGCACGGACTGGACCGGGCGGCTGGTGGAGTCGGTGTCCGGCCAGAATCTCGAGGCGTACTTCCAGACGCACATCCTGCAGCCGCTAGGCATGCTGGATACGAGCTTCATCGTCTCGCGCGCCAAGTTCGCGCGCAAGGTGAGCACGTGGACGCGGCAGCCCGATGGCCGGCTCGCCGAGATTCCGCGCAAGCCGCCAGTGCCGCCCACTTCCTACAGCGGCGGTGGAGGTCTGCAGTCGAGCGTGACGAGCTATATCCGGTTCTTGCAGATGATCCTCCGGCAGGGCAAGGCGGTGAGCGGGCGGCCGGTGCTCAGCCGCGAATCGGCCGCATTGATGAGCACCAACCAGATCGGGGAGATGACGGCGGGGAAGATGAAGACGTTCAAGCCGGATGTGTCCGCGGATGTCGACTTTCATCCGGGCGCGGAGGACCGGTTCACGTGCGGGTTCCTTTTGAACACGGAGGCCTACGAGAAGGGCCGCGCCGCGGGGAGTCTGGCTTGGGCGGGGCTGTTCAACACGTTCTTCTGGATTGATCCGAAGAGTGATCTGTGCGCGGTGATCGCAATGCAGCTTCTGCCGTTCTGTGATCCGGAGGCGATGGGGATGCTGCGGGACTTCGAGCGGGGGGTGTACAGCCGTCTGAGTTGATGCGCCGCCACTCCCTTCGCGGTGACTGGCCGCGATCAGGCGTTAGAACAGGAACTTCAGGGCCAACTGGGTCTGCCGAGGTCCGTTCTCTTGAGCGGTCACCGTTCCAAACGGCGCGGTGCCGACTGTGGTGTTGGGCGAAGCGAAGATCGGCGAGTTGGTGAAGTTGAACCACTCGGCGCGGAACTGCACGGTCATCCGTTCGCGGATCTTGAAGTTCTTGAACACCGAGAAGTCGAAGTTCTCGGCGCGATCCTGACGGAGGTTGGGGTGCATGCGTCCCAGGTTCCCGAACGTGTACTGAGCGGGCAGCCGGAACGCGGTCGTGTCGAACCAGCGCCGGGGCGTCGGATTCTCGACATTCCCTCTCACACCTGTCGAATCGGGCCGCTGGCCGCCGCCGAACGAGAAGCTGGTGTTCTGCGGAACGTTGAACTGCAGATTCAGCCCGCTGTTGATCAGCGCGATTCCGTTGATCTGCCACTGGCCGAATGCCGCGTTCAAAAACGAGTTCCACCCGGTGCCGTACGTCTTGCCCTTGCCGAACGGAAGATCGTAGGTGAAGCTGGTCACGAGCCGGTGGCGCTGGTCATACGGAGAGACTGACCGGTCGCAGCGCCGGCAGGTGAAGTCGCGTTGTCCGGCGGCGTCCCAGGCGTTGTCGGAGCCATCGGAAATCAGCTTCGAGAGCGTGTAGGCGACCACCACGCTGTTGCCGCTCGAGAATCGCCTCTCCACCTTGGCCTGGAACGAGTGGTAGGTCGAGTTGCCCCAGCCCGGGGCAGCGTAGCTGACACTGGGAACGTGAGGGAAAGGCGTCAACAATTGGCCGCGCTGCACGGTCCGCGTCGACATCGTGCCGACCGGGATGATCCCAAAGTAGGGATTCGGAACCAAGTCAAGCAATCCAGCATCGGGCCTGATCTGGCTTGGATGGAGTTGATCCACCTGCCATCCGTTGCGGAACGGGAGTTTTGTTCCCTTGTTGCCCGCGTATGCAACTTCCACACCCATGCGCTGACCTACCTGTTCGGCGATGGTGAAGTTCCATTGCTGATTGTAGGGAGTCGTCATGGCGGAAGGAACCGGACCTCCCATGCCGAGCCCGAGCGCTGACGTCAGGCCACCGGCCGATCCTTCGGGGAGCAGCACGCCCGCCGGGAACGGATTACTCAGCCGGTCATTCGGAGTCACGCCGTCAAGCGAGTTCAGCCACGGCGTCGTCGCGCCGAACGGAGATGTGCCGTAGAAGTTGGCGCCGTAGGGAGCCATCGCGTAGAACAGGCCGTATCCGGTGCGAAGCGTGGTCGACTGCCGCAGTTGATAGGCGATTCCGATGCGCGGCGCAATCTTCGACCATTCCGGATTACGCAGATTCCGGCCGGTTGAAAGGCTCTTGTTCGGGAACAACCAGCCGCCCTGGAGATTCTGCCCCGTCCGTTCGCTGAGCGGGCTCCGCACGAACGGATCGAGCACCGCGAAACGGTCGTATCGCTCGGTGAGTCCGGTCTCCCAGTCCCAACGAAGTCCGGCATTGATCGTCAGCTTGCGGCTCACCTTCCAGTCATCCTGCAGGTAGAGCCCGAACGACTTGCTTTGAATCGCTGGGCGGATGCCGTTGGTCACGCTTCCGCCCGAGCCAGTACCGAGCAGGAACGACGCGAATCCGTAACCGCCGGTCGAGGAGACCGTGCGCGCGTCCGGACCTTGCGTCATGCCTCGATCGAAATTGAACACGAGCTGCCAAGGGGCCTGCATATGGTTGATGAGGTTCGACCGGATTTCGACGCCAGTCTTGAGCGAATGGCTCGCCACCGCGCGCGACATGGTCCCGATGAAGGTGTGCGACATGTTCGCGGAGCGGAAGTTCCAGTGATGCTGTAAGCCCGGAGGCGTCATCTCCTCGATGCCCAACTGCGGGAACACGAGCAGGTCCGCGCCGCGTTCCACGCTTTCGGGCAATCCGAGCGACGACGGGCGGAACCCCTGGTACCACGAGCCGCGATTCAGAATCGACCGGGCAAAGCCCCAGCGCAAGTTCAACAGGGTCCTCGGGCTGATCGCGTTCGTGTAATCGAAGCCCGCGTTCTGTTGCCGCTCGTTATTCGAGAAGCATCCGCCATCGGGACAACCGGGACCCTTCCAGTATTCCGGCTGCACGCTCGACACGTCGAAGATCGTGTAACGCACGAAGAAGCGCTGCTTGTCGGTAAGGTTGTGATCGATCTTGAACGTATCGCGATTCACGGTATCGGGCCGCGCGCCCTGGAAGACGAAGTTGAGGAAGCCGGTGTTGGTCTGACCCGGAACGTTCGGCTTGGCGCCGTAAAAGTCGAGCACCTTCGCCGACACCGGATCGAACCGGGTTCGCGGAATTCGATTGCCGGCGAACGGTTGCCGCGTAAACTGTCCCGGACGCGCCGGATCGGCGGCGGTGGTGAACGGGTCGTAGACTTGGCGGAGTTGTCCCGCCGCGTTCAGCGTTTGCGAAAAGTCCCCGCCGAGTTGAGCGTCGGTTGGAAGCGAGAACTGCGCGAGGATCTGCGAACGCTGCCTTCGTCCTTCGAACGCGTTGAAGAAGAACGTGCGATTGCGGCCATCGTAGAGTTTCGGAATCCGGATCGGTCCGCCGACACTGCCGCCGAATTCGTTTCGTTGAAACGTGCCGAGCCGGCGTCCGGCTGCGTTGGCGAAGTAGTTGTTCGCGTCCATGCGGCTGTTGCGAAGGAAGTCGAACAGAGTGCCGTGGAACTCGTTGGTTCCGGACTTGGTCGCGATCGTCAGAACTCCACCGCCGCTACGGCCGTATTCCGCCGAGTAGGAATTGGTCTGGATCCGGAACTCCTCGACACCTTCGACGGTGGGAAGGGCCGTGTTGGCGTTCATGTTGTTGGTGTTTGAATTCACCGTGACCGGAACGCCGTCCATGAGGATCGCGTTGCTCGAGTCGCGCCCGCCGTTCACCGTGAAGATGCCGATGGAGTGAAAGCCTTCGAGGTTGATCCCGCTCGCGGGGCGCCGGCCGAAAACCCCCGGCGTCAGGGCCGCCAACGAGTAGACGTTGCGTCCGTTGAGGGGCAGGTCGATGATTCGCTTGTTCTCAACGACGCCGCTCAGTGTGGCCGTGGAGGTATCGATGATCTGCGCCGTGCCGGTTACCGTTACCGACTCACTCACCGCGCCCACTTCGAGCGGAATGTCGAGTGAAGCCTTCTGCTGCGTCGCGATCGGGAATGGCTCACGAACATACCGGCGGAAGCCGGCCTTTTCGGCGCTGACGCGGTAGCGTCCCGGCGGGAGCGAATTCAAGACGTAGAATCCGTTCTCGGTCGACTCCGTCTTGAACGATGTGCCGCGGTCAAGATCCTTGACTTCGATCGCGACACCGGCGACGGCGGCTCCGGTCGAATCGGTGACGAGGCCGGCCATCGAGCCGGCGACTGTTTGCGCCTGCACGAATGCGGCGCTGAAGATCGAAGCGAATACGAAACCCAGAATCCGTGTTTTCATGTACCATCCTTTCGGGTAACGGCGTATCGAGAGCCGATCCCGGCATCTCTGGAGTATATCCTATCGATTCAACGCCGTTGGGTCCGCAACGAACGCGCGACTTCGAGATGCGCCTCGCATCGGAATAATCGGGCCGTTACCGAGTTTCAAGAGTGCTCTCGCCCTTGGGAGCGTCCGTGGGCTCTCGCACGTACCGCTCACCGGCAGTTCCAGTCCACCTACCGGCTGATCCCGCTCGTCCAACCGGAATTCCTCGGCGATTCCCGCTGGCGGCCCTACGCTGGTGAAAACCGCCATGCGAACCCACTTGCTGTTTCCACTGTTGGCCCTGCCCGCGGCCGCCCAAGTATCCTCCGGCACTCTGACGGGCCTCGTGCTCGACGCTTCCTCGAGCCCCATCTTGAACGCCCGCGTCATCATCACCGAGACAGCCCGCGGCCTGCGGCGCGACGCCTCGTCGAACGAAACCGGTCAGTTCCGCCTGCCCAGTCTGCCGGTGGGCCTCTACCGGCTCAACGTGTCCAGTCCCGGCTTTTCGAGCTTCCGCCGCGAGAACCTCGAAGTGGCTAGCGGCCAGTCCATCCATCTCGACATCCGCCTGCAGCCTGCCGCCGTGCAGGAGAGCATCACCGTTTCGGCCGAGATCGACCAGCTCGACCAGGTGCGTAACTCATCCGCGCGCGCCACCACCTTCACCACCACTGACCTAACCAAAGTGCCCGTTATCAGCGGCGGCACCAGCCGCAACTACTCAACCCAGGTCTATCTGATGCCCGGCACCGCGCCGGGCCGTAGCGCGCACGCGCCGTTCTCCTTCAACGGCATGCGCCCCACGAGCACGGTCAACGTCATGGTGGACGGCGCTGATTTCAACAACCCCAATACCGGCGCGCTATCCGGCGCCGGCTTCAACGAAATGCCCGTCAGCATGGAAGTACTCACCGGCGTCGAAGTGCAGAACAACAACTACAAAGCCGAGTTCGGGCGCGCCGCCGGCGGCACCATCAACCTGGTAAGCCAGAGCGGCACCAACCAGTGGCACGGCAAGTTCTACAACTTCTTCCGTAACTCCGCCATGGACGCGCGCAACACAATGCTGCGCCAGCGCGAGCAGCTCAAGCGCAATCAGTTTGGCGGCGTGCTCTCCGGCCCCGTCATCAAGGACAAACTGTTCGTGCTCGCCAGCGGCGAGTGGCTGCTCAACCGCTTCACGGGCATCTCTTCGCCGCGCGCCACCTTCACCGAAGCCGAACGCCAGACCGCCGCGCCGGCCGTGCGCCCGCTGATCGAGCTCTACCCGGTGGCGAACGTCCCTGGCTCGAACCTGTTCGATTTCGGCGGCATCTACACGCGCACTACCTTCCGCTCGCTGTTCTTTCGCGCCGACTATGCGGTGAGCGACAAGCATTTGCTGAGCGCGCGCTGGAACGACACCAACACGCTCGCCAACAACACCGGCCTCATCTTCGGCCAGGGCCAGCAGGTGGACACGACGAACGGCAGCACCGTCGTTTCGCTCAACTCGGCGCTCTCGCCCACGGTGGTCAACGAAGCGCGCGCCTACTACACCAACCGCTACTCGAACACGATCCCCTTCACGCCGTTGCTCGGCGACCGCGCGGTGAATGATTCGATCGGGCTGCTGAACGTCGCCGGCGCGGAACGCCTCGGCTCGATCTTCCGCAACTACCTGATGATTCACAACTACCAGTTCTCGAACGACCTCTCAGTGCAGCGCGGCCGGCACGGGCTCAAGTTCGGCGGCATCTATCGCGCCGTGCAGGTGAACACCACCGAAAACGGTAATACCGACGGCACTCTCACCTTCGACTCGCGGCAGGCATTTCTCGCCGCGCAGCCGCGCACCTACACGCGCGTGCTGGGCGGCACGCGGCTCGACCAGCGCTCCAAGGAAGCGGGCCTCTACGCGCAGACCGACTTTCGCTTCCGCCGCAATCTCAACGTGAACCTCGGCATGCGCTGGGAACTCTACACGCCGGGCACCGACATCTACAACCGCGTGCCGGTGAACTACCGGACCGACTACAACAACTTCGCTCCGCGGGCGGGCTTCTCCTGGACGCCCGGCCAGCAGACGTCTCTGGTAATCCGCGGCGGCTATGGACTGTTCACCACACCGCTTGCGCTCCGCTATCTCGGCAACCTGCGCTTCCAACCCGAGCGCATCCTGAGCCTGACCGCGATCAACCCGCGTTTCCCGAACCTGCTCGGCGGCGCGGTGACGCAAAGCTCCGAGCAGACGCGGACCTCGCCGGATCTGGTGCAACCATACTCGCAGCAGATCAACTTCACGGTGGACTACCGGTTGCCGAATACGCAGACCGTTTTTTCGGTTGCCTATGTAGGCACACGCGGCGTAATGCTGCCTCTCACGTTGTTTCCGAACGGCGGTGAGCGGATGCCGCAGAACGCGCGGCCCAACCCGTCGACCGGCCTGGTGCGGCTGCTGTCCACCGTGGGCGCGTCCAACTATCACAGCCTCCAGGCGACGGCCAACGGACGCTTTGCGCGGCGCTTCCAGGTGCGGACGGCCTACACGTGGTCACGCGCCCTCGACGATCTGTCCACCGACACGGCGCAGTCGATCGCCGAGAACAACCGCCGGCTCGACCGCGGCCTCGCCGACTTCCACCTCGCGCATGCGCTCAGCAGCGCCGTCTTCTACGACATACCCGCGGTGAACGGCGCCTTCGGATTGCTGCGGAACTGGACCATCTCCGGCGTGATGCAGGCACGTTCGGGCCGCGCCTTCAGCCTGCTCAGCGGCACCGATGGCATCGACGGCAACCGTGTCAACCGCATCCACGACATCGACGGCGCCATCGCCCGCGGCAACGACGGTGCATTCGCGCTGCGTCCCGCCGCCGGGCTGACCCTCGCGCAGGTTCGCGCACAAGTTACGCCGGCCAACGGCGTCACCGGCACGTTGGGGCGCAACACAGAACGTGGCGATCCGTTCTTCGACGTGAGCATCAGCCTCCAACGCGACATCCGGATCACCGAGCGGCTGCAAGGCCAGTTCCGCGCCGAAGCGTTCAACCTGACGAATACGGCGAACTACGATGCCTACGTCGGGGCGATCGTCGATCCGCGCTTCGGCCAGGCCGCCAGCGCCTTGCAGCCCCGCGCCTTGCAACTGGCATTCCGGGTGACATTTTAGGAGGAGCCGCATGCCAACCCGCATTACCGCTTTCCTGCTGGCCGCCGGAGCCACATGCGCTGCCGAAGCCGAATGGACCGGGTTCCGGGGCGGCACGGGGAACTCGACCACCTCCGCGGCGGGCTTACCCGTGGAGTGGGCGCACGACCGGAACATCGCGTGGAAGGTGGTTGTGCCGGGCGTCGGGCAGTCGACGCCCGTGGTGTTCGGCGGCCGCATCTTTGTTACGTCCGTCGAAGGACCGAAGAAGGAGAAGCTGAACCTTTTCGCGCTCGATCTGGCCTCGGGCAAGGTTGTCTGGCAGCGGCAGATGGCGTCCTCCCGCCCGCATCCCATGGGTGACCGGGTGTCGCGCGCCGCGCCCACGCCAGCCGTTGAAGCGGACCGGCTCTACGCGCTGTTCGATTCGGGCGATGTCTTCGCCTTTACGCTCGCGGGCGAGCGCCAGTGGCACGTGAACCTGAACGAGCGCTTCGGCGTCATCCAACCCGGACACGACTTCGGCAGTTCCCTGCGTCTGGCGGGCGGCCGGTTGTACGCCCACATCTCGCAAGCCACGCCGTCCTACCTGGTCTCGCTACGCAAGACCGATGGCGCGACGGCGTGGCACAACGCGATGCCGCGGGAGGGCGGCTATGGCACTCCCGTGGCCGCGCGCCTCGAAGGCCGCGATGTGCTACTCGCGTCGTCGCAAGGTGGCGTGGTAGCGTATGACGCGGAAACCGGCCAAGAGATCTGGAAGCAGGTCCGCGAGGGTGCGCGCGGCGGCGGTATTCCGTCGGTCACTGTGGCGCAAGGCCTCGCTGTCGTGGCGTCCGCCGCAAAGGGCCACAGCTTCGCAGTGCGTCTCGCCGATCCCGCGCGGCGCGCCTGGACGGCCGACGCCGCCGCCACGCAGTACAGTTCACCGCTCGTGCACAGCGGGCGCGTCTACATGGTGAACGCAGTGGGCGTGCTCTTCGTGCTCGATCTGGCAACCGGCAAACAACTCTCGGCGCAGCGCCTGCCTGGACCCACGTGGGCCTCGGCGATCGGCGCCGGTGACAGCCTCTATTTCTTCACCACCGACGGCGCGACCGTGGTAATGCGCGCGGGCGACCAGCCGAAGAAGCTCAGCGAGAACGTGCTGCCGGTGGCGGGCACGGTCTACGCGGCCACGCCCGTCGAGAAGGCGCTGCTGATCCGCACCGGCACGGAGCTGTGGAAGGTGGCAGACGTGGGCGCGGTGGTGTCGTTCGCGACGCCGGAAACCGCGCCGGGCCTGACGCGCACCGGAGGCGACACGACGCCCGCACCGCGGCCACCAGCCGGCGTACAGCCTGGCGACCGCTGGACGAACCAGCGTGACCGTCAAGTTTATGTGCTCGTCCCCGCGGGTCGTTTCACGATGGGCTGCGCGAAGGAGCAGTGCCAGCCCGATGAGGCGGGCCAGCGCGAAGCGGCGGTGGAGCGGCCATTCTGGCTGGGCCGTACCGAAGTGCCGGTGGCTGCCTACCGCACTTTCGCCGCCCAGACCGGTGCGCGGCTGCCCGAGGAGCCGATGCTGCTGGACCGGTCACTCAACCCGCGCTGGCGGAACGCCAGGCTCCCAATCCTGAACATGACCGCGCCGCAAGCGGAAGGCTATTGCGCGTGGGTGGGTGGCCGTTTGCCGACCGAGCTCGAATGGGAGTTCGCCGCGCGCGCCAACACGGACGCCGCGCCCTCGGCAAGCCAAGTCTGGTCCGCCGAGAACGCGGGCGCCCAGCCGCTCTCGGGCCCGGTGCTCCAGATGCGCCGCGGGATCGAAGAGAAGTTGTATGAAAACGGCAACACCCCGCACGAGGTGGGCACGCGCGAGGAGAACGCGTTCGGGCTGGCGGACATGCTGGGCAACGCTGGTGAGTGGACGTCGGGGATGTTTGAGGACCACCCGCCGGTGATCCGCGGTGGACCACCGACGCCACCCGGGACTCCATTCCGCGTCTCCCGTGGCGGTTCGTTCACTACGCCGCTCGCGCGGACGCGCCCGACCTCGCGCCAGCGCCATACCCTGGACGGCCGCATGGAATCGGTGGGCTTCCGCTGCGTAATCCCGTAGCAGCCTCTCCACCACTAACGTTCCGGATAGAGCATTTTCACATTTTATATACATCTGCTATGCCCGATATCCGCAACTCCGGCAATAGGCGCGGACTTGTTCTGGAG
>VFZX01000151.1 GCA_016871015.1 Acidobacteriota bacterium
ACCGCTCACTCGATCTCGAATCGTTCAAGCGCATCGTCGATACGGGCGTCAGTGCGGGCTGCTCGGCGTTCACGCTCACGTCCGGCAACAATCAATACGACCGTCTTTCCTATGAGGAGATCAAGCAACTCACGCGGGCGCTCGTCGAGGCGGTTGCCGGCCGCGGACTGACGATCGCCGCGACGGGTCCATGGTGGACCGGCCAAGTGGTAAATTACGCGAAATACGCGCGCGAATTGGGCGCGGACGCGGTCCAGGTCCAGTTGCCAGCACAGGGCGATCAGGCGTCGCAACTCGAACACTTCCGGGAAGCGGCGCGCGCGGCGCAACGCGCGATCGTGCTGCATGGGCAGGTCCCGATTCCATTGCTGCGAAAGCTCGTCGAGATGGATGAGATCTCGGCCTACAAGGAAGAGTATCCAGCACTGTACTCGCGCGAGGTGTTCGAGGAATTCGGCAAACGGATCAACATTTTCGCCGGTGGTCAAAAGGGCAACTTCATCACGTTTTGGCCGTACGGAATGAAGGCGTACTACAGCACGTTTTCGACCTTCGCGCCGAAAGTGACGCGCGAATTTTGGAGCGCGATTCAGGCGCACGATCTCGACCGGGCGGGCCGCGTGGTAACGCGATATGACGTTCCATTCTTTCGCGGTGCGCCGTTCGGCTCCTGGACACACGCCTATTGGCGCGCGACGCTCGAGGTCCACGGAATCGCGAAGCGGTTCCTGCGTCAGCCGGAAGTGACGTTCGACGGCCAGCAGGTGGCGAAGGTCCGGGAGTTCCAGAAGCAACTCGGATTGCTGGAGGCTTGATTCCATGCGGAGGCGTACTTTTCTCCAAACAGCCGGCGCGGTTGCCCTGAAGGCGCAGACCGCAAGCGATGGATCGATCTATCTGACCGATCTCGAGCATTGCCAGCCGGCGCCAGCGTTGAGTCCGAAATCCGCGCGAGGGCGTTGGCGGATGCTGCCCTTCGAGGCCGAAGGCGCCAAGGGCACGATGCTCGTGGCCGGCCAGAACACCGGCGCGCCGGAGATCCGCTATTCGCCGAAGCGATCGGGTGTCTACGAGATCTGGTTCGGATTGCGGTCGTACGGTGGCGGCGAGGACATGACGCAACTGCTCGCCAAACTTTCCAGCGATCAGGCATTCTCGCGGCTCATCCATCGCGGAGAAGATCGCGCCCGCGTTGATGAATATTACTGGAAGACCGCTGACCTCTCGGGCCAGGACATCGTCTTCCGGCAATGGCGCAGGCAACTGGTCTCGATCGATCCGAACTCGGTGGCGAACCCCTGCTCGGGAGTTTGGCTCGCCTACATCAAACTCGTGCCAGTCGCGGCCGAACCAGTGTCGAAAGCGAACAAGCGGCTCTACGGGCATCATGACGCCTGGAGCTACACGTACGAGTATCGCCCCACTTCCGTGGCGGAAATCAAGCGCGAACTCGAGCCGTTCCGCGATACCGATTTCGCGCGCATCTGTTGGGAAGGCGGAATGGGCGACCGGATGTACCTGCCCACCAAGACCGGCGTGCCCGCCACCGATCACTGGATCGGCGATCCGTATCGAGTGGGTGACCGGCTGGCCGCGGAATCGTGGCAGGCGCTGAAGCGTCAAGGCATCGATCCGTTCAAGACCGCCCTCGACTACGCGCACGCGATCGGCATGGAGTTCCATGCAACGTACCGGCCGGCGGGTTTCCACTTTCCCGTTCCGGAGGACGAGTGGAACACCGGCGGGATCTACGACAAGCATCCGGAATGGCGCGGACGCGACAAGCAAGGCCGGCCCACGCCGAGGCTCTCGTACGCGTTCAGGGAGGTCCGCGGGGCCGCGCTCGGATTCGTGAAGGAGATGCTCGCCTATCCGGTGGATGGAGTGTGCATCGCCTACAACCGGCGCCCGCCGCTCGTCGAATACGAGAGGCCGGTGCTCGACAGCTTTCGTCAGGCCACCGGACTCGACGCGACACAACTCGACGGCCGCGACCCACGTTGGTTGAAACATCGCGCCGGTGTACTGACGCAGTTCATGCGCGAACTGCGGCTGATGGTGGGTGCCAAACCCGTCACAGCGATCGTGATGAGCAGCGAGCGCGAGAATCTGTTCCAGGCGATGGATCTCGAGGCATGGATCGCGGAAGGGCTCGTGAATACGATCGTGCCCTACACGTCCGTCGAGCGGCTCACCAGCACCGCCGATTCCTGGGACGATCCGCGTGATCTCGGCTTCTTCGTGCGAATCACGCGCGGAACCAAGTGCGAACTGGCGCCCAACATGATGCCGCGGTTGATGCCGCCGGAAACTTATCTGAAGCGCGCGAAGGCGATCTATGATCTCGGAGTCGAGCGGCTGTTCTTCTGGGACACGAACGCGCGCTATCACTTCGATCCGTCCTGGAGCGTTCTGCGCCGTCTGGGACACAAGGATCGTTTGCCCGTGCCGTCGCGGCCTGGAAAGAAGCTGTTGAAGCTCGGGGATTGGGACCTCACCTATGCGACTCCTGGCTAGCGCGCTCGCGTTGAGCATCGCCGCCGCCGCGGCGGAAACCTGGATCACGGATACATTCGAAGAGTTCTCGCGAGGCAAACTCGACGCGGCGGGCAACAATCTCTACGTTTCGCGCGACGGAACGCTGCGGGCGATCAACCGCTTCGATTTGAATCGCGACGGCTACCTCGATCTCGTCTTCAACAGCACGCACGACTATTCGTATCTGCTGCCGGCTGTGGCGGCATCGCGCGACAAACGGGTGGAACTCGGCGTAGATGGATCGCGCCGGGTTTGGGTGGGCGATCTGAATCGCGATGGATTCGCGGATGCTGTTTTCACGCCGAATGATAGTGGATTGCAGAGTCCGCGCCGATACCTCAAGATCGCCTGGGGCGCGGCCGGCGGCCTGAACCCGTCGCGCGTGAGTGGTGTGCTTCCTGTGTATGGAGCGATCGCGGCCGTTGGCGCGGATTTGAACGGCGATGGCTGGCTCGACATTGTTACGCTGAATCAAAGGGCATGGGCTCCCGGTCAGCCATCGGGCAACATCGTTCGTGTTTACTGGGGCGCCGCCGCTGGATTCCGTTCGTCGAACTTCAAGGACTTCGGAGTGGCGGACGCGGTGGACCTCGCGGCTGTTGCCAACGATGTTGCGGTGCTGTCGAAGGGATCGATCCGGCTATTGCTCGCCGGAACCGAGGTGAGGCTTGGCGTCACGGATGCGCGATCTGTCGCGGTGTCGAACGGCAAGCTCATCGTTGGCACCGCGAAGAACACACTGTCGGTGAGCATCCGGCCAGCCGCGGTCACTGAGCTCGAACCGCGGGGCGCGGCACATGTTGCGGTGGACGGATCAACGGTGATTCTCACGGATGATCGTGGCGTCCGGGTGAAGGGCGGAGCGGAGATCGCGATCGCGCATGCGACCGCCGCGGCGATGCTCGACTACAACGGCGACGGCAAGAAGGACATTGCGATTTCGCTGCTGCACGACGGATCGCGCATGGAGTCGGACTCCGTCATCTACTTCGCGGGCAGCGGCGGCCAGTTCGAGCGCGGAGCCTCCATCCGCACCAGCGGCGCCGCGCATGTTGCGGCGATGGGGCCGGCCGCGATCTTCGCCAACAGCCTCGGCGGAACGGTGGCGGAGAAGGTCCCGATCTACGTCTATTGGGGCGGACCGGACGGATTTGTGCCCACCAAGCGCTGGGAGATTCCACTCCAGAGCGGTTACGAATCAAGCGCGGCGGACTTGAACGCCGACGGCTGGCCCGACTTCATCGTACTCAACTCCGGTCACGTCGGCGAGGTTTCGACCGGAGAGCCCACGCTCGGCGCGAACATTCTGTGGGGCTCGAAGGAGGGCTTCGACTGGAGCCGGCGCGACACTCTCGCCGAGTTCGACATCGGCTCGAGCGCGGTAGCGGATCTGAATCGCGATGGCTACCTCGATATCGTACTGGGCGCGTTCGACTCACCGAAGAAGCGCGATCGTCTGGTAATCTACTGGGGCGCCGCGAATGGATATGCGAAGACCCGCCGGACAGCGGTAATCGATTCCGGGCGCGCGGTAAGCCTCGCGCTCGCCGATCTCGATGGCGATGGATGGCTCGATATCGCCGCGGTGGATTCAATGCGGGATCGCGTCATCGTCTTCAGCGGGTCCGCGGGTGGCTTCGATCCGAAGCGAATGACTGCGATCGATGTACCGTTCGCGATCTCGCTCGAAACCGCGGATCTGAATCGCGATGGCCGGCTCGATCTGATCATCGGGTCGTATCAAGACAAGGAAAGCGGCGCGCATGACGGTGGAACCTATCTCTACTGGGGCGATCCGAAGGGCTTCCGCCAAGCGAATTCGCAGTGGCTGCCCGGATTCGCGCCGGTGGGGCCCGCTGTCGCCGATTTCGATGGTGATGGCCATCTCGATCTGTTCACACCGCACTATCTGGGCAACGGGACCCGAGAACAAGTTCCGAGCTATTTGTACTGGGGCTCGAAGGATGGATTTTCGCCGCGCCGCCGCACTCCGCTCACCACCGATTCCGCGCACGACGCTCTGGCGGCTGATCTCAACGGCGACGGCCTGCTCGATCTGGCGGTCTCGTGCCACACGACCGACGGCGACCATAAGGCGGCATCCACGATCTTCTTCAACGACGGACGCCGCTTCACGAATCCCCGGAAGCAGATGCTGCCGACGATCGGTCCGCACTGGATGTGGGACCAGGACATGGGCCACATCGCGACAAGGGCTTGGCGGCAGACGTATGAGTCCGAGGTGCGGGACTTCGGCCAGGCATCGCCGCGAGTGAATGCGGAGATTGATGCGGAGTTGCCTGGCGGGTCGAAGGTGATCGTGGCGCTTCGATCGGCAGCCACGCGCGATGGAATCGCGGCAACGGAATGGAAAGCGGCGGGTGGCGCGGCGGAGCGGTTCGTCCAGTATCGGCTGACGCTCGTGTCGGCGAATGGGGACGCTTATCCGGATGTCCGGAAGGTCACGCTTCGCGGACTCGAGTGAGGAGTGAACCGCCTGCAGATGCGCGCCGATCGCGCCGTCAGCCGGCTTCAGGTGGAAGATCGGCTTACGAGCTTCCTGCGCCAGCGGAATCAGGCTGCGGTAATGCTTCAACATCTTCAGACATTTCGGGTCGTCCGCCGGATTCGTGATATCTGGATCCGCCTGGCCAAGGACAGAAGTCGCGTATTCGCGGGATGCTCTTGATCCATTTCTCATAAGCCCGAACCGGCCGGTCAAGGCGAATGGAGTGTTGAAGTACGACATACCCCACCGGACGAATCACGCCCGGGGAAGCCATGCCTTGCGCCAATCGGCAAGGCGCGGTCCGAGATTTCGAAGACCCTGGAGAGAAAACAAGTCCGGAGCCAGGGGGTTAACGACGAGATCCGCGGAGATCAGGCCCGGTCTGTTGATCGCCCCCAAGTTCGGCCCGAGGTCCATCAGCACCAGATCTGCTTGCGTCGAAGCGGCCGCGCCTTGGATGATGCGCCAGAATGTGGACGTCACCCGGAACGCGCGCTCGTCGCCATCGTTGCACTTCGGCCAGACTTCCGAAAGCGTGTCCTCGAAGCGAGAGAGACTCAAATCACCCACCAGCAGGGAGACATGCGAACCGATACGGTCGATGGACGGATCGGCAATGTCGCCCCCCCTGCGGAGCGGCTCGATGCAGGCGGCTATGGTTCGCTTGGGGCCCCTGGCTGCCAGTACTCCTCTAGCTCCTCCTCATTCAGGAACGCAGCTGTCAGATTCGCTTGCGGATCGAGGTCAACGGCAAGGATATTCGGGCTCGCATCCGCACAGGACCATGCGAGGTGAACTCGACGTCCGGATTTCCGTTTCGCGCGAGCGCTGCACCGTTGGAGTGCCCGCCCCTAGATTCGTTGGGACGGGATCATCGGGGGACAAGCCCCGGAATGGAACGTCGGTTTGCCTGACGGCGGACACGTGTTATAATCCTGGCTGTTGGGCCCAATCCAGTCCATTTGGCGCCGGTTCATGTCGCTCGCGGTCTGCATCGCGATGGCGGGGCCGGTGTTGTCGGGCGCGGCGGCGCTGATGGGGCCGCGGCAGGAAGGCTCGGCAATGGCCTGCTGCCGTAAGGGCAAGACGCACTCTTGCTGCCCGAGGAAGGCCAAACCTGACGGACCGTCGATCGCAGCCAATCCGGCCTGCGGAGCCCGGTGCGACTTCGCGCCACTGCCGACTTTCGCGGCGGCATTACTCGCCCCCAGACTCAATGCAGGCTTCCGTGCCGCGCCCGTTCCGATACGGATCAGCGGCACCGGCGCGGCGCTTACCGCGGACCTCCCGGACGCACTCTTCGAGCGCCCACCACCGTCCTCCTCTCTCGCCACCTAATTCAACCGCCGGCGCCAAGCCGGTGACTTGTCTTCACGAGAGGAGAATCCTCGAATGACCACGCATATGCGTGTGCAGTCGCTCCTGATTCTGTGCGCCATTCATCTACCGGCGCAAAATATTGGCGGCTCGATCTCGGGCCAGATCACCGACTCGCAAGGCCTGCCGGTGGACGGGGCCGCGGTCGAAATCGTCAGCGTTTCCACCGGACTGAAACATCACGCGCGGAGCGGCGCTTCCGGCCGTTTCCTCGCGCCCAGCCTGCCCCAGTCGGTTTACAAAGTGGAAGCGTCCAAGGCCGGATTCCAGCCCGCAGCCGCTGAGCAGGTGCGCGTGGCAATCGGGGAGTCGCCGTCCGTCCGTCTGACCCTCGTGCCCGCCACCAACGTTCAGAGCGTCACCGTCACATCCGAAGTCTCCGTGTTGCGCGCCGGCTCGGCGGACCAGGGATCCAGCTATGGCGCATCCCCCATGAACAGCCTGCCGATGCTCGGTGGAGGCACCGGCCGGAACTTCAGGACACAGGCCTACCTGACTCCCGGAGTATCTCTCTCGACAGCCGCGCACCGGCCGTTCGCCGTGTCCGGTTCCCGCAACCGGAACAACAATTACCTGGTCGACTCCAACGACTTCAACGAGGCCGAAGGCGGGCTCCTGATGGGCCGCGGGGCCTCCGAGCAGCTAATCTCGACCGAGGCGATTGACGGCATGCAAGTGCTCACCCACAATTTCAAGGCCGAGCACGGACGCCAGAGCGGATCCGTGGTCTCGATCATCACCAAGCGCGGCGGCAACGAATTCCATGGTTTGGCCTACAACTACTTCCGCAATGAGAAACTCGACGCGCGCAACACGTTCGATCCCGCCAAGCCGCCGCTGCGCGGCAACAACTTCGGGTTCAACTTTGGCGGGCCAGTCCGGCGCGGCAAGACGTTCTTTTTCGCCAACAGCGAGTGGACCCTGCGGCGCACGACTTCAGCCGCAACGGTGCAGACGCTGACGTCCGCTCAGAAAGCGCAGGCGGCCCCGGCGGTGACGCCGTTGGCCAACCTGTATCCGGAGCCGAACGTGCCCGGCTCGAACCTTTACCGGGCCAATCCCCCGTCTGGCGTCGATCAGAACAGCCAGGTGTTCCGGCTGGACCACGAGATCAGCCCGGCGCAACGCGTCTTCTGGCGGATGACACGGTTGAACGCGGTGAACCGGGGGGCGACGGGCGCGTCCTTTGCCCGCTACGAGTCTAGCGTTGGACCCACCGGACATTCGCTGCAACACATCTGGACACCATCGCCCACGCTGCTGAATGAGGCCCGCGTGAACTACACCCGCTTCGGCCTGAACGACACGTTCCTCGACCCCGCCGCACTGGGCGACCCCGCCCGTAACGGGCTCGTTGGAACAGTGGCAGTGAACGGACTCACGTCACTGGGCCACTTCGCCTTCATGGCGCGCAAGACCGCGCAGAACACGTTTCAATTCGCCGATGACGTGAGCCTTTCGCGCGGAACGCATGCCCTCAAGGTTGGCGCCAACATCCGTCGGCTCCAGCTAAACAACGGCACGTTCGCGCCGTCTTTCACCGGGGTTCTGCGATTTAACTCCGTGCCAGACTTTCTCGCCGGACGGGCGGCCTCCTACTCCCGCAATATCGGCAATCCATATATCGGCCTTCGCGCCACGGAGTGGAACTTCTATGCCCAGGACGACTGGCGGATCCGCCGCGGACTCACGCTGAACCTCGGCTTGCGCCATGAGTTCAATTCCGTGCCGGGCGAGGTGAATGGACTCATCGACCAACGCTACCGCTTCACTCCCGACCGAAACAACCTGGCGCCACGGATCGGCTTTGCGTGGCAGCCCGGCGCTTCCGGCGCAACGGTGGTCCGCGGCGGATACGGGATCTACTACAACGTCCTCGAGCTGAGCTTCGTGGGACTCACGCGGTTCAACGCGCCCCGGATCCGCAACTTCGCCGCCGCCAATCCGCAGTTCCCGGATCTGCTCGCCTCCGCGCAGGCCGGACTCCCGACAGGACTGGTCATCCCACAGCGCGACTCGCGCCAGCCTTACTCGCAACACCTGAACCTGTCGGTGGAGCGGCAGGTATTCAATCCGCGAACGGTACTCAGCGTCTCCTACGTCGGCACGCTGGGACGAAAGGCTCCGCGCGCGTCGCGGCCGAATGGCGGCGACGGACTCGCGCAGAACCTGCGTCCGGATCCCACCACCGGAGTTGTCAACATCCTCGAAACCGCGGCCAACTCCAGCTACAACGGACTTCAGACCAGCTTCCAGGCGCAGCTCGGAAAACTGACTCTGCGCAACGCCTACACCTGGTCGAAGTTCATCGACGAGGTGAGCGACTTTCCAAGCTCCAACACCGGCATCGACCGCGGCGTCCTGGCGCTGGACGAGAACAACTGGCGCCTGAACCGCGGCGTGTCCGACTTCGACTTGCGGCACGTCTTCAGCAACGCCTTCAGCTATGAACTGCCGCGGGGCTTCCGGGTCCAAGGCATCTTCTCGCTCCAGAGCGGCCGCCCGTTCACGCTGTATTCGGGCACGGACTCGCCCTTCGGCACAAACAACAACCGGCTCATGGCTGTTCCGGCTTCCCTGCGGATCAACCCCGGTTCGCGGCACGCCGTCACCCTTGTGGATCCGGCGTCGCGAGGCGCATTGATCCCCGGGCGCGGGGTGTTCGGCACGCTGGGACGCAACACGGCGACGGGCGACCGCCTGGCGGGCGCGAGCATCGGCGTCCACAAGTCGTTCGCCATCACCGAGCGGGCTCATCTCGAACTCCGCGGCGAAGTGTTCAACCTGACCAATACGGTGAATTACAATCCCGCCGATGGCGTTCTGAGCTCACCGAACTTCGGGCAGGCGCTTACGGCCAACGATCCCCGGCAGGCGCAACTGGCCCTGCGCCTCAGCTTTTGAAAATGGAGAATCCCATGAAGACCGCAATTGTGCTTTCGGCGTCCCTGCTTCTGGCCGCGCCAGTGCCTGTGGCGACCGTCTCATTTGAAAAGGAGCCGCAGACGCTCCACGGCGGCAAGGCAGCTAAGAGTCCCAAGGTGATCACCCGCCGCGCGCAGGGACTGCTGGCGATCTACACCGCGCCAGCCGAGAGGGGAGCCGACCTCTACTTCGTTACGTCGAATGATCTCGGCGAGTCCTGGAGCGAGCCGCAGCGCGTGAACAACATTCCCGGCGAGGTATCCGACCACGGGGAGAACTCCGCGCAACTGTTCCTGTCACCCGACGAGATGACGTTGTACGCGTTCTGGAACTCGCGCGACCCGAAGAATCCCGCGGCCAGCCACGTGAGGTTTTCGAAGGGCGGCGCGATGATGACCACATGGACCCCCGCGGTGACCTTGGACGATGATCCGGCGCCCAATTCCCACGGATTTCAGGGCGCGGGCGTGGCTCCCGACGGCACGGTTTACGCCGCCTGGCTCGACGGCCGCGACAAGGATCAGGCCAAGACCGGAGACTACACGGCGGGCGCGTCGTCGGTGTATCTGACGCGGTCCACGGATGGCGGCAAGACATGGTCGAAGAACATCGCGATCGCCCGGGACGTGTGTCCGTGCTGCCGTGTCAGCTTCGGCTTCACGGGCGGCCGCGTGGTGGCGTCGTGGCGTGGCGTAGTGACGGGCGACTTCCGGGACATCTATACGGCGACGTCGTCCGCCCGCGGCCAGACCTGGTCGAAACCGGCGCTCGTGAGCCGCGACGGGTGGAAGATCAAGGGTTGCCCGCACGTGGGCGCGAGCATGGCGGCATCCGGCGACAAGCTTTTCGTGGTTTGGTACACGGAAGCGAACGGACGGCCGGGGATCTACTTCGCTTCGACCACCAACGGCACGGCCTTCACCGCGAAGCGGCTGCTGTCGGAGGGTACGGTGGATCCGACGCACCCCTACGTGTCGGCGGCCGAGGGCCGCCTGGGCGTGGCGTTTCAGGCGCGGGACGCGCGCGAGAAGGACTCGTGGGGCAAGATGAGCATCTACTATCGCGAGTTGATGGCAGACGGAGCCGTGTCGCCTTTACTCAAAGTGGGCGTCCCGAAGGAGGGAGCGGTAACCTATCCTTCGACGGCCCTCGGGATGTCGGGACGGACCTTCGTGGCCTGGACGGAGTCGCACGGGGAGAAGGGTCCGCGAGCGCTCCTGCTGCGCGGGCGGCAGTCGGTGCGATAGGGTGGCGGAGCCGGAACGCGCCCGTTTCAACTCACCAACCCGCGCCGTTGGCCTTCATCCAAGATCTCATCCCCGATCGGCAACGACGCGCATGGGATCTGTCACGGAACTTGGGCGGCACACCTGAGGGTTTTCATTGCTGTACTTCCTTTCAGCGAATGCTGAAAGCTGCCAATACAGTAGTGAGCAACGCCCTTGAGGAGCAGGCCGTCCTGCTCCTCCAAGCAGCGCTGGGAATTCCTCATGCCGCGACACGGCAGACAGACAGCCCAGTTCTTCGTATACAGGATTGTGATAGAATTTTGCGCCAGCGAAGGTCTAGATCAGTTGCTGAAAACATTCAGGAGGTTCGTGATGTCGCGAAGAGTACACTTGGCCCCGAAGAGCTTGCCGGTTTTCCTCTGGTTCGCCGTTGTCCTGATGGGCCAGACACAACAGGGCGATATCGTTGGTACGGTCCGTGATGAGACGGGCGGCCTAGTGCCCGGCGCGGAGGTTACCATCATCAATGAGTCGACAGGAGGGGTCCGAACGCTTCAGACCAACGGCCAGGGTGAATACATTGCGCTCGGTTTCTTCCCCGGCGTCTACCGGGTGGAAACGGCGATGAAGGGCTTCCAGAAGGCTGAAATCACGGGCATCCGTGTGGAGCCGCAAAGCAAGATACGCGTCGACGTCTCCCTTCGCGTGGGCGAAGTAAGCGACAAGATCTCCGTGACGGCGCCCACGATCACTGTGGAAGGCTCGACGGTCACCACCAGCATGCCGCGAGTATTTTTCGAACGCAACCTGACCGTGGATGATGCGTCGGGGCCTGCGCTGCAGCAGGCCATGTGGTTCGCGGGATCGTCGGCAACCCAGGGGCAATTGTGGGGCGGCGTCCCCAATCGCGAACGCCACGTCGAGTACCAGCTCGAAGGCTCGCAAACGATCGACTTCGTGCTGCCCCCGCGATCGCGCGAAGAGGCGACCATCGTGATGGGTTCGCCCGCCGCGGAATACGGCCGTCCCGTGACCGCAAACGTCACCCAACGCAGCGGCACAAACCAACTGCACGGCGAATATGTACCCAATTTCGTCAACCCGGCGGTCAACGCGGTAAACGTCAATGCCGGACCGCGCATTCGCCCGGTGGGCCTAACGCAGTGGCGGCACGATTTCAACATCGGCGGCCCGGTATACATCCCCAAGATCTATGACGGGCGCAACAAGACGTTCTTCTTCTTCGACAACTACAAGACGCGCGCTACGCCGGACATTCAGATTCTTAACGTCACCGTCCCGACCCAGCGCATGCTCGGCGGCGACTTCTCGCGCTACGCCGATTCGCGCGGCGCGCTGATTCCTGTTCGCGATCCGCTGGCGAACGCTCCTTTTCCCGGAAACGTCATTCCCTCCAACCGGCTCAGTCCGGTTTCGAACAATGTCGTCAAGGACGTGATCGTCGACAACTTTGGGAATCCCCTGCGCTACGTAGGCAGCCCTGACAATCTCCTGCGCAACGCCGAGTATCGTTGCGCCAGCCAGACCTCATACTGGGCCAGGGTGCTCAAGATTGACCAGAACATCTCGAGCAAACACGTGATCTCCGGATCGTGGAACAACGCGGACCGCTTCTTCTACAAGTGCGGAATCGGCATTCCCGGCTTCAACCGGTTCTCCGACCTGCCGCAGAATCGCTACAACATCGGCCACACCTGGATCGTCACGCCGCAC
The DNA here is from genome assembly GCA_016871015.1 of Acidobacteriota bacterium. Taxonomy (GTDB): domain Bacteria; phylum Acidobacteriota; class Terriglobia; order Bryobacterales; family Bryobacteraceae; genus SYLY01. Next base: position 12,313 of record VFZX01000151.1, read on the forward strand.
ATCACCAACCAACTGCGCGTGGCGTATTCCAGCCTGAACGAAACCCAGTTCACTCCGAAATCCTATGAAGACCGTTCTCCAATCCTCGGCGCTGACCTCGCCAAGCGGTGGGGCCTCGAGGGCATTCCGGACAACCGGCGTTCCGGCGGTCCGAAAATGAACATCACCAGCGGCGTCGACGTGTTCCTCAACCACAACACCGAGGAACAGGCCCGCCATGACCGGCGCCTGCAGATCTACGAGAACCTCTCCTACATCACCGGCAAGCACACGGTCAAAGGCGGCGCCATGACCATCCGCCATAAAGACGTGCGGATTCACAACCCGTCCGACGCCTTCGGGCTGTTCACGTTCGACGGCCGATTCTCCGGCGTTCCCTTCTCGGATTTCCTGCTGGGCATCCCCAACGTGTCGTCACGCGCGCAGAGCCGGTCCGACATCGACCAACGCATTACCGAGGTCGCCGCATACATTCAGGATGACTGGCGGCTGACCCGCAAGCTCACGCTATCCTTCGGCATCCGTTGGGACCGCTTCAGCGCCCCCTTCGATGCCAATGGGTTGTATTTCAACTTCGATCCTGCCAGCGGAAAGATGGTGGTCCCAACCCAGAGAGCTCTCGACAATGTCAGCCGTTTGTGGCCCACCAACACGCTACCTGTGGTGCTGGCGAGCAGCCTCAACTATCCGGAGAGACTCACCAAACCGACCCATCGATTCCTGCCCAGGCTGAGCGTGGCCTACCGGCCTTCGGCAACGTCGGACCTCGTCATCCGCGGTGGTTTCGGTATCTACAATTCGCTCTACCGGTTCGAGGGTCTGCAGACTGCGGGCCCGTTTGCGCTGGGCGAATTGGTGCAGAACGAACTCGTTCCAGGAACAGGCGGCGGCTCGGTTCCGCGCTTCAGCTTCCCGAACCCGTTCGGCGCCGCGGCCGGCCGGGCAGCAGGCGTAGCCACGGGCTCGAGCGTGTCGCCGAATCTCCGGCCGGAATACATCACCACTTGGAACGTGAGCATGGAGAAGTCGCTGATCGCCGGCACGGTGGTGCGCTTCACCTACATGGGGAACAAAGCGTCGCAACTGATCTACAACTTCGACATGAACACTCCGTTCGTCAGCGCGCAGCCGTTTGCGCAGTCGCGGCGTCCGTACCCGGCCTATCAATCGATCACCCGAATCGAGAACGGAGAGAACAGCCGCTACAACACGATGCAGGCTTCGGTAGGAAGGCGTTGGAGCAACGGACTGCACCTGGATGTCACCTACATTCTGCAGCGGGGTTATGCGACCTTCACGTCATATGCCTGGGATCGCAGGCGCGATCGGGGCATCGACAACCAATGGCCCCTCCACGACTTCCTTACCAACTTCGCCTACGAACTGCCGTTCGGCGCCGGGAAGAGGTGGCTGTCGAACGCGAGCGGAGCCAAGTGGGCGTTGGCCCGTGTGGTGGGCGGGTGGTCAGCCACAGGTGTGTTCTCGTGGCACTCAGGCCATCGCTCCACGCCGACCTTCTCTGGCTACGACTCTGGCAACATCAACCAATTCTCCGGCCGTCCGGACCTCGTTCCCGGATGCGACCTCTACACGAGGCCCGACCGCATCGTGAACGGCGGAGCCTGGGTCAACGGCGCCTGCTTCAAAGCTCCGGCGCCCGGAACGCTCGGCAACGCTCCGGTGAACCTGCTCGAGGGGCCAGGCCAGTGGGTTCTCAACGCCAGTCCGTTTAAGGATTTTCGGATTCCGCGATGGGAGACCGCAAGGCTGCGCATCGGGGCCTCGATCTACAACGTGCTCAACAGCAGCAGCTACTGGACCTCGCCGAATGGGAACATGGGCGCATTTGCGCGGCAGGCGGATGGTTCCTTGGCTCTCCGTCCGCCGACAAATCCCTTCTCGCTGGGATCTTCCTGGGTCCGGCGGGTCGGCACGGAAGGCACCGGGCAACGGAAGTTCTGGTTCCAGGCGACGTTCATGTTCTGAGCCCCCAGGATCTTTACGCGGCCAGCCTTAACGTGGAAGACGGTGAGCGACATCTTCCGCAAGGGCCAGGAAACCAGAGTTACAGGGTGTTTATCAGAATACGAGCTTCAGAACAACCTGCGAGATCCGCGGGTCTGCGGCGCTCGTGATCCGGCCGAACACGGCGGGGGCTTCCGCGTTGCTCGACGGCGCTCCCCAATTGGGATGGTTGAATGCGTTGAAAGCCTCGTAGCGGAATTCGAGACGCTTGGACTCGGCGAACTGAAAGTTTTTGAAAAGTCCGACATCCCAATTGATGATGCCCGGGCCGAGCAGGATGCTCCTTCCGGAGGTGGTGTGCCGCGGCGCCGTAAGCGGAGGCAGAACGAAGGCGTTCACGTCCCAATAGCGGTCGAGTGACTGCTGGCTGTCCGGGATGTTGCCGTCGGCAATCCGATCGGGACGGGCGACGCACGCCGTCGCGCAGAAGTTGGCGCGCGCCAGGTTCATCGCGGGAGTGTAGTAGAAACCGGTCTGGAACACCGTCACGCCGCGGACGCCCCAGCCCCCCAGCAACAGGTTGGCGGTCTTCGAAAGATCCCCACCGAACCGTTTGCCCCGGCCCAAAGGAAACTCGTACTGGTAGCTTGACACGAAGCGGTGTCGAACGTCGAAGTCCGAAGGGCCTTTCGCCGAGCCCCAGAAGTTGTTCACGTTGTTGAACACCGTAGCCTGGTTCAACGTCGAGCCGGTATCGAGCGCTTTCGACCATGTGTACGCCACGGTGAAAGTGAGGCCGGCCTTCAGGCGCTGCTCGGCCTTCAGGCCCAAACCGTGATACCAGGCGTCGAGCCCGAAATGATAACCCATGATGCGGGCAAAACTCGGATAGGGCAAACGGCTTTGGACGCCGCCCGGAGCGGGCTGCGTGTGGTTGGTATTGTGAAAGCCCATCAGGTGATTGGTGCGCGAGCCGAGATACTGCGCCTCGACCACCAACGAAGAGGATAGTTGCCGCTGAATCGAAGTCATCCACTGGTAGTTCGCGCTGTAGGGCAGGTAGCGTTCGTAGATCGGGAAAATGGTCAGCGGGGCCGGGAAGCGCACGGTGGCTTCGACGCCTCCCGAGCCTTCGGGATTGTAGCCGGTGGGGATCTCGGCGCCGCCCGGCAGCACCAGCACCGGACGGGTCGGGTGGCCGCTCCAAATCGGACGGAACGTGATGGGCGGGTAGTCCTCCGAAGAGGTCAGGGACGACACCTGCGGTCCGATGAAGAACACACCGAACCCGGAGCGGATCACCGTGCGCTGCCTCAACTGATAGGCGAGACCGATTCGCGGGGCGAAGTTGTTGCGGTCAGCGTCGTACATCGTGGATTGCGGAATGAACCTCACCTTGATGTCGGGCCGCACTTGGGTGTAGAAACGCTCCACCTCCTGCCGGTTTTCGATTCCCTGCGAGAACAGCGTCTCTCCGGTCCGATGATCGAAGCCGACGACGCCGTTGCGCGGGCTCTTGATCGGTGTCTCGATCTCCCACCGCAGGCCGAAGTTCAGCGTGAGCCGCGGCGTCACTTTCCAGTCGTCGTGGATGTACAGAGCGTAGTACTGCTTGGTGTTGTTCCACACCACCGCGCGGGCGGTCTTGCTCAAGCTGCTGGGCACGCCCAGCAGAAAGTCGGCGAAATTGTCACCGGAATAGGCGTTCGTGAACGCATGTGACGAGTTGAAACCCAGGTAGAACATCTCCGTGTCGACATGCAGGGCCGCGCCGCCGAACCGCAGGCCATGCTTGCCGACCTGCCAGGAGAGATTGTCGATGATGTCGTACGTGCTTGTGGAGCGGAAGTTCACTCCTTGCTCGCCAAGGCCAAGGTATCCCGGGATGCTGATGCCCGGCACTCCCGTCATCAGCGGGTTCGAGTAAGCCAGGACGTTCTGGATGCCGACGCGCTCGAAGTGATTCGTTCCGTTGGAATTGAAAGTCAGGTTTTCGTTTCGGTAGCGCATGTAGCCGAAGCCGAAGTCATTGACCATCCGCGGCGAAAACACGCGATTGTGATGTCCGCCGAGCGTCGAGGCGCGAAGCGCGAATCTGCGGCCGCCTTGGCCGTCGGGGAAAGAGGGCGGCGTATCGGCGTGGTCGTTGTTCATGACCCAACGTACATAGAGGTTGTCGGAGCCGGTCACGTTGTAGTCGCCCCGGACCGTGCCGTTGTCCCGATCGACCGGCACGCTCGGGCGGTCAAACCGGTAGTTGCGAGCCGCCACGTCGCCGGTGTTGACGGCCGGCCAGAACTGTAAAAGACCCGCGGATGTCGGATTGAAGCGAGAGGCCGGGATCTGGAAACGTCCGCCGGCTGAAGGGAACGGCGTCCCGGTCTGCGGGTCGCGCACTGGGGTGCTAAACGCACCTGCGCGCTCGTCGGCCGTGGGCACACGCCCGATCACGGGATTGCCGGCGGAGCGCTGGCGGTAGCCCTCGTAGTTGCCGAAGTAGAACAGCTTATTCTTGATCAATGGTCCGCCAAGGGCGCCGCCGAACTGATTCCGCTTGAGAGGTGAGACGCGCGCGGCAAAAAAGTTCCGCGCGTCGAACCGGTCATTGCGCAGGAACTCATAAAGCGTGCCGTGAAGATTGTTTGTGCCGCTCTTGGTCACGACGTTGACCATGGTGCCCGCGCCATGGCCGAACTCGGCTGACGCGGTTCCGGCCTGCACCTTGAACTCGGCCACCGAGTCGACCGGAGGCGATACAGAGAAGCCGTGCCGGCCCGATTCCTGGTTGTCGAATCCATCCACCTGATAATTGTTGTCTTCTGGACGCGCCCCGCCGCCGGCAGCGACCGCGGTGTCGCGATTGATCTCGGTCGACCGGAAATCCCGGCCGGCCGGAATCGCAAACGGTGACAGAAATACCATCTGCATGAACTGACGCACGCTCAACGGAAGGTTGGTCACCTGCTCCTGCTTGATGACGGTTCCGGTGACGGTCGACTCGGTTTCCAATTGGGCGGGTTTCGCCTCTACGGTGATGGTCTCTTGTACGTTGCCAACCTCCAGTTGAAAGTCCACGCGGGCGATCTGCTGAATTTCCAACTTCACGTCGCGCACAGCCTTTCCCTTGAAACCGGTGCCCGACGCAGTGACCATGTAGGTGCCGGGCGGCAGGAGTGGCACGCGGTATTCGCCGTTGGCGCCAGACTCGGTTTCACGAGAGAGGCCCGTGTCCTGGCTGCGAACGACGACCTTGGCGCTTGGGACGAACGCTTGGGACTGGTCGGTCACGATCCCCGTGATCGTGCCAGCCGTGGTCTGCGCCGCGAGTGGCGCCGCCAACGGGATCAACGAGACGAATAGAAACGAACGAGTCATTTGAGACCTCCTTCATGACCGCTGCACGCCGAAGGTTGCTCCGGCGCCGTCAGCAGCGCACTGGCCGGAGCGCGTCCGTTGTGCGCATGCTCATTAAAAACTCAATCGGGCGTTCAGTTGTACGTTGCGCGGTGGCTCGGTTCCCGTGAGCCGGTTGCCATAGTTGACGGAAGGTGAAGTTCCCGTTCGCGTCCGACCGTGTAGAAACGGCGCTGCCGGTACGTTCGTTGCGGGCTGTCAGCGCCGCCTCGGAAATCGCTGCTCCGGAGGGGTCATGCACCGATCCGTAGATGGTGCCGGTTGTGAAGAATCGAACGAAATTCATAGCTATCCCCTCTTGACGTGACTGCTACGTATACTGGGCATGTATTATTATCCCCTGCGCACCTGCGCGACCGGACACATCCTTGACACTTTAGCCTGGATTCTTGCTTGACACTTATCAAGGGCGGGTGCGGCTCGATCTTCACCTTACACCTTCTCCGCGCGATTGTCAATACCTCGATATTCCGGATTTCTTGGTTTCCTGAACGCCCCATTTTCGGAGAAAATGGGGCCTTTTCCCCGGCGCGC